>JBBAVS010000114.1:0-6354 GCA_040397585.1 Pirellulales bacterium | reverse complement strand
GGCGACGGGCATGGGCAGCCCTGAGCGGCGCGGCGCCCCGCAGGTTGAAAACCTGCGGCCACTTTTCGGCAGATCCCGCAGGTTGAAAACCTGCGGCCACTATCGCGGACGCGATTGGGCTTCCTGATGGCCACTGGCGACGACGTTCAGCGGTCGGCGTACACCCGCGTGATCTCTTCCTTCGTGATCGGTGCCGGCTGGTCGGCGCTCGTGAGCTGCACCTGGATCCGTTGGTCGCCGGCGCGGCGGCCCTTGGCACGGATGCGGAACACCGCCTCCTCGGCCGGGGCGAGCTTCGCGAGCGGCTCGAAGGTGATCGTCAGGTTGTCCACGCGATGGCCGCCGGGCCCCCGGGCTTCGACGGGCTCGAGGTCGCCGAGGAGCGTGGCTGTGAGCCGCACGCCGGTGGCGGGCTTCGTGCCCTGGTTGCCGACGCGGACGACGTATTCGGTCACGCCATCGACCTCGATCGGATCCTCGCTGTCCACGACGTCGAATGAGAGCGCTGCAAGCCCCTCGACGTCGCAGGTGTGGGTCACCTGGTCGGCGAGGCCGTCGGCGCTGCGGGCGGCCGCCACGATCTTCTGCGGCCCGAGTTCGACCGGCATCACCACCATCTGCACCGAGCCCGTCTCACCCGCCGGCAGCTCCTCGAGGTTCCAGAGCACGCGGTGGGTGCGGTCGTCGTGCCAGCCGGCATTGTTGGCCTTCACGAACTTCATGCCGGGCGGAAGCTGCGCCGCCAGCTCGATGGCCCGCGCCGGCGCGGTGCCGGCGTTGGACATCGTGACGGTGCAGGTCGCCGGCCGCTGGAGAAACCGCCGCAGGGGCATGTCGACCGCCAGTTCGAGCGTGGGGGCGGTGACCTCGATCGGCAGCTGGTGAATCACCTCCACGCCGCCGTCGGCGCGGGCCGCGAGCCGCGCCGCGTGGATGCCCGGGCCGCGGGTGCCGAGGACGAGGTCGATGGTCCGGGATTCGCCCGGCCGCAGCTGACCGACGTCGAACTCGAGCTCGCGGCCCGAGCGGTGCGACACGTTCTCGGGCAGGAAGCCCTCGAGCACCACGCCGGTCGCCACGCCGGTGCCGGGGTTGGTGACGGTGATCGTGACCTGGAGGTCGCGGCCGATGAGGACGGGCTCGGGGGGCGTGCAGTCGATCCGCAGGTCGGGCTTGGTGGCCCGCGACCGCACCGAGGCGTCGGTCCGGAAGCTCACGCTGGCCACGCTGCCCACCTCCCCTTCGACCTGGGGCATCACCTCCATGGTGACCGTCGCCTGGCCGCCGGGCGGCAGAGTGCCGAGCGCCCAGAGGAGCGCACCGTCGGCGTCGCCGGAGGCCGGTGTGACAGGGCTTGCCGGGGGCGTGGTGGCCACCAAGGCCGTGCCCTGCGGCACGGCGTCGCGAAGCAGCACATCGTGCGCGGTGGCGCTGCCGACGTTGCGGACGACGATCTCGTAGCGGGCCGGCTTGCCGACGGAGATCTCACGCGGGCCGCGCTTCTCGACCGAGACCTGCGGCGTCTGCACGCCCTCGAGCTGCATCGGGCCGGGCCGTCCCTGACCGACCACCGAGGGCTGCTTCGCCGCGGCGGCGGCCGGCGGCGGCTGTTCGGGATCGGCACTGCCGAGGCCGCCCGGCGTGAGGGCTGGTGCCGCCGCGAACGGCGATCCGTCGGAGGCCGACGTGGCCGCCACCGGTGGCGGTGCCGCGGGGGCGACGGCCACGGGCCGCGCCGCCGGTGGGGTCATGAACGCAGGCGGCAGCGGCATGGGAGCAGCCGGAGGGGCCGGCGAGCCGGAGCTGGCAAAGGGCGGCGGAGGGGAGCCGGCGAAGGGCGGCGGTGCGGCGCCGAAGGCTACCGCTGCCGGCGGACTCGGAGAGGCCTGCGGGAAGGGCGGTGGTGCGGCTGCCGTCGGCGGAGCCACCTCCTGCGGCGCGGCAAGGTCGCCGGTGTCCTCGGGGAGCGGGGCAGGACCGGGGTCGTGCGCCGCCGGTGGGGCGGTGTCGGCGGGGGCGGGCATCGGCCCGTCTCCGCGCGGCGGGAGATCGGCCGGGGGCGGCTCCTGGAGCGGGGGCGTCGACGGCGCGAGATCCGGCGCAGCCCCGCCGACCGCACCGGGAAGCTCGGCGGCTGCCGATGCCGCCGGCTGCGGGTCGGCCGGCATGTCGGCGGCCACTGGGGTGATGGCGGCGGGCACCGGCGTCAGGTCGGCGGCGGCGAACCGCGGGAGCGGCCGCGGTGCGGCGACGTCCCCTGACGCGGGCAGTACGGCGTCGGGCATGTCGAGCGACGTCGGCCGGACGGCGGAGCGGTCGTCGGGGTCGGCAGGGGGTGCTTCGTGGCCCGCAGGGCGATTGTTCCACCGGCCACTCGGCGCGATGGGCCGCGCCGGCATGGCTTCGTCGGCAGGAGGCAGCAGGTCGGGCTCATGCGGGGCTGCAGCGCTCGTGTCGTCGCGCGGCCTCAGGGACTCCGTGGTGTCGTCCGCGCGGGCCATGGTCGGCGGCTGCGGCTGCTGCTCGTCGGCAGGCGATCGTCCACGGCCGAGGCCGAGGCCCCACACGAGGCCGAAGCCCGCCGCCGCGCAGAGGCAGACGCCGATCACGGCCGAGAGAGTCGACTGCCGCGGCGGCACGACCAACTCCTGACGGGAGGGACGCGGTCCCGCCGCGGTTGCCGCTGCGGATTCGGTGGTCGTTTCGGGCGCGGCTGCGGGCATGGATTCAAGCATCCGAGAACCCTCCTGGGCTCGTGGCGGCGGCGGGGCGCACCGCGACATCTGCGGGAAGTAGCAAAGCCCGTGGCCCGGGAGAAGGGCAGTCGGTCGCGGCGGCTGGCCGGGAGGGCAGCGGTGCTCAGGCGGACGCGAGAACCTGGTGAAGATGGAAGTGAAACTTCCCCAGCGCCCCGCCGTAGTTGCCGGCCGAGATGGCCGGCACATCGTTGCCGCTCGCAGCCCGGAGTCCCGCCGCCATCGCGGCGGCCACGGCCTCTTCCGTCGAGCCATCGATCACGATCTCCAGGCAGGCCACCGCATCGGGGTGGAGGCTGGTGGCTTCGCGGCCGACGAGGCTCGGGCAGAACGCCTCGTTCGTGGAGGCCCGCAGGGCCTGATAGATCGATCCGACCTTGCTGCCCGACCGGACGACGCCCCCGGGAAACGGCGTGATCGTGCCCGGGAGCGGCTCGATGGCGGCCACGGCCCGACGGGCGGCGGCGAGCGCCGCCTCGAGGGACCGGCCCTGCACGATGAAGTTGCCGCCGCCGATTCCCTTGGCCACGCCTGCCGAGTCCTCCACGAGGAACTCGCCGTCCATGACCGGGATCCGCCAGTAGCGGCGGCCGTCGATCACCTTCGTCTTCTCGCGGCCGTCGCCGAAAAACCGCACGTGGGCCCCGAGCGCCACCCGCTCGGACGCGGACGGCAGGCCGTCGTAGACCGCCACGGTGGGGCAGGTGAGGAGACACTGGCTGGTGCGGTTGGCGACCGCCGTGGCGAGGGCCTCCGTGGAGAAGGCGAACAGCAGCAGCGTCGCTCCCGGCCGGCCGTCGGGCGTGTCCTCCGCGGCGATTCGCCGCTCGACGCCGACCTCGGCATCGCAGCCGATCACGCTCGTGCCGTAGCCGCAGGCCGCCCGGATCGCCGCCTCGAGCCAATGGGCGTCGTGAGCGGTGACCACGAGGCGGGCGAAGCGGAGGCGGAAGGCTTCGGCGAACGTGTCGACGACGAGCGTGGTGCCGATGTGCACGCGGGGTTCTCCTTGCCGAGAGGAAAGCAGCGGGGGGCGGGCTGCCGGATCAAGACGGGTGTTCCCACCGTCGAGGGATTGCGTATCTTAGGGTTTCCTGCCGCACGTCTGGGTTGCGGCGGGCCGACGACCCGCCGGGAAGGATGCCGCCGATGATGTCGCTGTTGCTCTGGGTGCTGCCCCGCCACGTTCGGGTGGGCTCGACCGTCCGCCGGGGCTCATTGGCCTGCCTCACGGCGCTGCTGGCCGCGGCCCCGGCCCTGGCCGACGCCCCCGCCGCCTCGCGGCTTGGGAGTCTTGGGGTGGCGATCATTCCCCAGGATGCCGCCTTCGTGTCGTCGTCGCTGCGGATCAGGGAGCAGTACGACTCACTGGTGAACAGCAACGCCTTCAAGTCGATCCTGCAGCTGCCGGCGGTGCGGCGGGCCCTCGATTCGCTCGAGGAGCAGCGGTCCACTCCGGGAAGCGCCTTGTCAACGTTCGACACCTTCATGCAGCTGCCGGAGAACGAGGACGCGGTGGAACTCCTCGCCGACATGGTGGCGACCGACACGTTCGTGTACGGCGAGCCCTCGTGCGTGTCGTTCTGGCAGCTCGTCCGCAAGGTGGCCGAGGCCCAGCAGCGGGCCAGCGTCGGCGAGGCGAGCGGCGGCGAGGCCGACATCGTCGTGGAGTCGATCGAAGAGGACGACGGAGACCGCGACACGGAACTCCTCGCCGCCCAGGCCGGTTCGGCCGACGCCGTCCGCCAGGCGCGCGCGGTGCTGACGGCACTTGCGGGGAACCTCGATCTGGTGGTCGTGCCCGACGTCGTCTGGGGCTTCAAGACCGCCAAGGGAGACATCGCCACCGACCAGATCAAGCGGCTCGAGGTACTCGCCACCCTCATGCTTCAAGCCGATCAAGATCTGGCCCTCGCGGTGAATCGAAAGAAGATCGCCAACGGTGAGGTGCTCACGCTCACGCTGGACGGAAACCAGGCCCCCTGGGACGAGATCGCACGGTCGGCCGTCGAGGTCACGGGCGACGCGGAGGGCGTGGCGAAGCTCTTCGGGCGGCTGAAGGAACTCGACGTCGTGATCGCGATCGGCCGCGTGGGCGACTGGGTGATCGTCTCGGTCGGTGACTCGGCCGACCATCTCGAGAAGCTGGTCCTGCCGAACAGCGGCCGGAAGGGGCTCCTCACGCTGCCCCCCTTCGCGCCGCTCGCCGCGCACGGCGACAAGCGGCTCACCGGCATCTCATACCTGAGCGAGTCGCTCTGCGAAGCGGTGAACTCGTCGCGGTCCGACCTGGAATCCCTGCTCGGCGTCGTGGACCAGCTCGATGAGTCGGTGGGCGTGACGGCCGAGGCCAAGAAGGACTTCCGCGGTCTCGCCGAGAAGGCCGTGGACGAGTGGGTCAAGCGGCTCCCGGAGGCGGGCCCATGGATGTCGTTCTCGTTCCTCAACGACCGCGGCTACGAGGGCTACGCCTGGAACTGGGCACGCAACCAGCCGTTCGACGGCACGAAGCGGCTCGACCTCCTCGAGCATGCCGGCGGCGCGCCTCTGGGCGTGATGGTCTCGCGGATAAAGAACGACCCCGAGGGGCTCGACGCGGCCATCGAACTTGTGCGCGGCGGCTGGACGCTGGTTCAGAAGCATGGCCGCGGGGAACTGGAGGTCGATGAGCGGGAGAAGCTCGACGCCTTTGCCGAGCACGTGGCGCCGCTGGGGGGCAAGTTCGCGACGATCCTCCGCGACAAGATCGTCAAGTCACTCGCCGACGGCCAGGTGGGCCTGGTGCTCGACTCCAAGGGGAGATCGAAGCGGGTGCAGGGGAAGCTGCCCTCCTCGCCCGAACCGCTCCCGCTGCTGGAGCCGGCGGTGGTGGTGTCGCTCGCCGACCCGAAGCTGTTCCGCGAGGGGCTCAGCGACCTGTTCGCGCTCGGCGACGAGTTCACCGATGCCCTGCGGCAGATGGACCCCGCCGCCGTCCCCGAAGGCTATCGGATTCCCGAACCCGAGAAGGCCAAGGTGGACGACGGCTCGGTCTGGTCCTGGAAGCTCGTCAACAGCCGGCTGGACGACCAGATCCGTCCGGCGATCGGCGTGGGGGACGAGGTGGCCGTGTTCTCGATGACGCCCAAGCAGGCGGGACGAATGCTCGTGGAGAGCCGGCTGGAGACGGGCTCGCAGCTGGCGAAGTTCGACGAGCCACTGGCGGCCGCCGCTTCCTTTGACGTCGCCGGGGTGATCGATGCCCTCGAGCCCTGGATCACCTACCTCACCCGCTACGGCTGCGTGCAGGACCGGGATGGCGTCGTCGACCCCGACGTCGAACTCACCGCCGCCGACGAGACGGAGCAGGCCAAGGAGGTGCTCGAGCACGTGCGGGTTGTGCTTGCCGCAGCCAAGTCGCTGCGGGCCGCCGCCGCCGAGACCTCGATCCAGGGAGACGCCGTCGTCACCCACTGGCAGAACGTGATCCGCGACACGCCGGCCCGCTGAAGGCCCGCCGCGTCATCCGCAGGCTGGAAACCCGCGACCCGTGATCCGAAGTGGGTGATCCGAAGTGGGTGATCCGAAGTGGGTGATCCGAAGTGGGTGATCCGAAGTG
>JBBAVS010000113.1:0-11768 GCA_040397585.1 Pirellulales bacterium | reverse complement strand
ACGAAAAAACCCCCGCGGGAGCCGCTGTTGTCGGCAGCCCGCGGGGGTTTCAGAAGCAGAGGCTCCGGTCGGAGTCGAACCGACGATGGCGGATTTGCAATCCGCTGCCTTAGCCACTTGGCTACGGAGCCTTCACACGATCGAGTTTTACGCTACGGCACCATGGGCGAACTGGTCAAGTTCTCCCTGTTGCGCAGACGCTGCCGGCGGCTCCGTGAAACACGGATCTGCCGGACAGGCCTAGGAATCGGCCGGTGAGGCCCCCGGGCTTCAATCCTTTCCGTTTCTCGGGATTGAAACGGGCCCTTTGGTTGGGCCCGATTCATGCCGATATAGTCTGCGGCACCGGTTCATCTTCCCACCCCCGGGCCGCGGGGCCCCATCTGGCCGCCGAGCGGCCCATCGCAGGAGCACTTTCGGAATGACCACGCAGGCGACGTGCGACATCGGTCTGATCGGGTTGGCGGTCATGGGCGAAAACCTCGCGCTCAACATCGCCAGCCGCGGCACCTCGATCGCGGTCTTCAACCGCACGACCAGCGTCACCGACGCCTTCACGGCCAGCCGCGGCAAGCAGCCCAACGTGGTCGGCTGCCACACGCTCCAGGACCTCGTCGCTTCGCTGAAGGCGCCGCGGAAGGTGATGATGATGGTCAAGGCCGGCCCCGCGGTGGACGACCTCATCAAGACCCTGATCCCGCTCCTCTCCAAGGGCGACGTGATCATCGACGGCGGCAACACGCTCTACTCCGACACCGAGCGGCGGACGAAGGAGGTGGAGGCGGCCGGGCTGCTCTACGTCGGCACCGGCGTGTCGGGGGGCGAAGAGGGGGCGCTCAAGGGCCCGAGCCTCATGCCCGGCGGCTCCCCGGCCGCCTGGCCGCTCGTGAAGCCGATCTTCCAGGCGATCGCGGCGAAGGTGGGCCCCAAGGGCGACATCCCCTGCTGCGACTGGGTGGGCCCGCGGGGCGCCGGCCACTACGTGAAGATGGTGCACAACGGCATCGAGTATGGCGACATGCAGCTGATCTGCGAGGCCTACTCGCTGCTCAAGCACGGCGCCGGCCTCACCAACCCCGAACTCGCCAAGGTGTTTCACGACTGGAACCGCGGCGAACTCGACAGCTACCTGATCGAGATCACCCGCGACATCTTCACGGTCAAGGATCCCGACAACGGCCATTTCATCGTGGACCTGATCCTCGACAAGGCCGGCGCCAAGGGGACCGGCAAGTGGATGAGCCAGCTCGCCCTCGACCTCGGCGTGCCCAGCACGCTGGTCACCGAAGCCGTTTATGCCCGCTGCCTCTCGGCCCTGAAAGACGCCCGCGTCCGGGCCAGCAAGGTGCTCAAGGGCCCCGACAAGCGGAACCACGGCGACCGCCATACGTTCGTCGAGCAGGTCCGCCAGGCCCTCTACGCCTCGAAGATCGCCAGCTACGCCCAGGGCTACGTCCAACTCGCCGCCGCGGCGAAGGAACACGACTGGCCACTCGACTACGGCGCCATCGCGATGATGTGGCGCGGGGGCTGCATCATCCGCGCGCAGTTCCTGGAGCGGATCTACGAGGCCTACAAGGCGACACCAGACCTCGAGAACCTCATGCTGGCACCCTACTTCACCGAGGCCCTCGACCAGGCCCAACACTCCTGGCGGCACGTCGTGGCCACGGCGGCCACGATCGGCGTGCCGGTGCCCGCTTTCATGGCGGCGCTGGCCTACTACGACGGCTATCGCCACGCCACGCTGCCGGCCAACCTGCTTCAGGCCCAGCGCGACTACTTCGGCGCCCACACCTACGAGCGGACCGACAAGCCCGGCACCTATCACACCGAGTGGCTCGACCTCCGCAAGCCCGTCGCCTGACATCCAAGGAACCATCATGGCCAGCAGCTACCTCGAGAATCTCTTCTCCCTGACAGGCCGCACGGCGGTCGTGGTCGGCGGCACGGGCGTGCTTGGCGGCGCGCTGGCCGACGGCCTCGGTGGGGCCGGCGCGTTCGTCGTCGTGGCCGGCCGCGGGGCCGACCGGGGCGAGGCCCGCGTGGCGGCGATCCGTGAAGCCGGCGGCGACGGGATGTTCGTCAGCGTCGATGCGACCGATCGCGAGAGCGTGAAGGCCCTCCTGGCAGCCACGGTGGCCGCCCGCGGCAAGGCCGACATTCTCGTCAACTGCGCCGGCGTCAACTCGTCGGTGCCCTACTTCGACATTCCCGACGACGACTTCGCCAAGGTGATCGACACGAACCTCAAGAGCACCCACCTCGGCTGCCAGGTGTTCGGCGGCCACATGGCCGAGCACGGCGGCGGCGCGATCCTCAACATCGGAAGCGTGTCGGCCGACAAGCCGCTCTCCCGCGTGTTCATCTACTCAGCGTCGAAGGCGGCGGTCGTCAACTACACGAAGAACGTGGCCCGCGAGCTCGCCCCCAAGGGCGTCCGCGTGAACGTGCTCTGCCCCGGCTTCTTCCCTGCCGAGCAGAACAAGAAGATCCTCTCGCCCGAGAGGGTCGCCTCGATCATGGGCAAGACCCCGATGAACCGCTTCGGCACGCCCGACGAGCTCCTCGGAGCCGCGATCCTGCTCTGCGCCCCGGTTGCAGGGAGCTTCATCACCGGAGCCGAGCTCTACGTGGACGGCGGCTTCACGGGCATGAGCATCTGACCTCGCGTCAGCGAGGTCATCCGTATCCCCTTCCCGCAAAGCCATGCCCAACACGATCGTGATCTTCGGGGCGTCGGGCGACCTCACGAGCCGCAAGCTCGTGCCCGCGCTCTACAACTTGATGCGGGCCGGCTCGCTCCCCGAGCCGACGCGGATCGTGGGCTTCTCGCGGACGCCGCTCTCCGACGCCGAGTGGCGGGCGAGCCTCCGCGACACGACCGCGAAGCACTGCGACTGCGGCCCGCTCGACGAAGACTCGTGGGGGCGGTTCGCCGCCGGGATCCACTACCAGCCGGGCGACATCGGCGTGGCGGACGACATCAGCCGGCTGGAGGCCCGGCTGCGGGAGCTCGAGGGGGGCGGCGACTCCGACCGCGTCTACTACCTCGCCACGGCCCCGCAGTTCTACGAGCCGGTGGTCTTCGCCCTCGGCGCCCACGGCATGGCGAGCCAGGACCGCGGCGCCCGGCGGATCGTCGTGGAGAAGCCGTTCGGCACCGACCTCGCCACGGCCCAGGCGCTCAACGCCCACATCCACACCGTGTTCCGCGAGAGCCAGGTCTTCCGCATCGACCACTACCTCGGCAAGGAGTCGGTACAGAACATCCTCGCGCTGCGGTTCGCCAACACGATCTTCGAGCCGATCTGGAACCGCCGCTACGTGGACCACGTGCAGATCACGGTCGCGGAGGAGGTGACGGTGGGCCGCCGCGGCGGCTACTACGACACCGCCGGCGTGCTCCGCGACATGTTCCAGAACCACCTCCTCCAGCTCCTCATGGTCACGGCCATGGAGGCGCCGGCGCGGTTCAACGCCAGCGCCGTCCGCAACGAGAAGGTGAAGGTGCTGGAGGCGATCCGGCCGCTCGATCCCGCCGATGCGGCGGCGGCCGGCATCCGCGGCCGGTATGTCGGCTACCTCCAGGAGCCGGGCGTGCCGGCGGGGAGCCGCACCGCCACGTTCGGCGCGATCCGCCTCGAGATCGACAACTGGCGGTGGCAGGGCGTGCCCTTCTACCTGCGGAGCGGCAAGGCGATGAGCTGCCGGACCACGCAGATCGTGATCGGCTTCCGGCAGCCGCCGCTCGAACTCTTCGCCAACGGCACGCCGGCGTACGCCCGCGAGGCCAATCGGCTCGTGATCCAGATCCAGCCGGCCGAGGGCATCCAGCTCCACTTCCACACCAAGGTGCCGGGTGCCGGCATGCACCTCCGGCTCACCGACCTCGACTTCAGCTACTCCCGGGAGTTCGCCGGGCGGCTGCCGGAGGCCTACGAGCCCCTCCTCCTCGATGTCATGGAGGGCGACGCCAGCCTCTTCGCCCGGGCCGACGAGGTGGAGAAGTCGTGGGAGATCATCGATCCCTTCGTGCAGGCGTGGGCCGCACCGAGCCTCGCCCCCCCCGACGCCTACGAGCCGGGCGACTGGGGGCCGCTCTCGAGTTTTGAGTGGATGCACGCCCAGGGCCGCACCTGGTTCGACATGTGCCCGGTGCTCACGTGAACACTGCGGAGACAGGTGCTCCGGAAAAAGGTGTCAGGAACCTTTTCGCGGCGGCTCCGGAAAAAGGTGTCAGGAACCTTTTCGCGGCGAAAAGGTTCCTGACACCTTTTTCCATCGGCGGCGTGCTGCTCGCGTCGCCCGTGGTGCAGGCGGCCCTCTCGGGCTACAGCGACCGCGCCATGCGGGTGCTCGCCCGCCGCCACGGCGCCGCCTACGCGCTCGGCGAGGTGCTCCTCGACCAGTTCGTGGCCACCGTCGGCACCAATCGCCGCAACCTCGCCCGCCTCGCCGTCGCTGCCGAGGAGCACCCCGTCGGCGGCCAGCTGATGGGCTCGAATCCCGACGACTTTCCCCCCGCGGCCCGCCGGCTCGTGGCCGAGGGCTACGACGTCATCGACATCAACTTCGGCTGCCCGGTGAAGAAGGTGCTCGGCCGCTGCCGGGGCGGCTATCTGCTCTCGCAGCCGGCCACGGCCCTCGAGATCGTAGCCCGCGTCCGCGAGGCCGTGCCGCCGCACGTGCCCGTGACCCTCAAGATGCGCCGCGGCCTCGACGACACGCCGGAGAGCCTCGACCACTTCTGGACGATCTTCGACGGCGCCTTCGCCCTCGGTGCCGCGGCGATCACCGTGCACGGCCGCACCGTGAAGCAGAAGTACGTCGGCCCGAGCAACTGGGAGTTTCTCGCGACGGCGAAGCGGCACGCCGGCGCGCGGATCGTGATCGGCTCGGGCGATTTGTTCTCCGCCGCGGCCTGCGTGGCGATGCTCGACCAGACCGGCGTGGACGGCGTGAGCGTGGCCCGGGGGGCGATCGGCAACCCCTGGATCTTCCGCCAGACGCTCGCCCTGCTCGCCGGGGCGGCCCCCTTGCCGCCGCCCACGATCCACGAGCAGCGGGAGGTGCTCCGCGAGCACTGGGCGCTCGCGATGGAGCTCCACGGCGAGCAGGTGGCGGGCCGCAGCATGCGGAAGTTCGCGATCAAGTATGCCCGGGTGCACCCCGAGCCGCTCGCCGTCCGCGACGCCTTCATCGGCGTGAAGGTGAATGCCGACTGGCAGACCGTGCTCGACCGCTTCTATGCCACCGATGGCCCCGGCCGCGATCCGGCGGCCGACGTGGACGAAGTGAGCGACTGCGACGCCGCCTGACGCTCGAGCGCCGCGCGGCACTCGTTGGCCATCACGCCCGCCTCGATCCAGCGACTGAGGGCCCACGCCGCCGCCTCGCGGATCACCGGATCGGCGTCACCGGCCGCCGCCGCCAGGGCGGGAAAGCTCTCGGGGTCTGGATGGTTCCCGAGCGAGATCGCCGCCGACCGCAAGAGCCCCGTCCGCTTCGCCCGCTTGATCGCCGAGCCCTTGAACCGCTGTCGAAAGGCCGGCTCATCGACCGCGAGCAGGTCGGCGAGCGAGAGCGTGACCGCGCCGCCGCGCGGCTGGAGCATCGGCTCGGTCGAGCCCGGCGCATGCCGGTTCCACGGGCACACCTCCTGGCAGATGTCGCACCCAAAGATCCAAGCGCCCATCCCGGAGCGGAGCTGCGCGGCAACCGGCTCCTGGCTCTCCACCGTGAGCGTGCTGATGCATCGCGCCGCATCGAGCACGCCCGGCTCGGGCAACGCCCCCGTGGGGCAGGCGTCGAGGCAGGCGGTGCAGGTGCCGCAGTGATCGGTCTCCAGGGGCGCATCGGCCGGGAGGGGCAGGTCGGTGAGGAACGCGGTCAGCAGAAAGAAGCTGCCGGCCTTGGGATCGATGAGCAGCGTGTTCTTGCCGAACCAGCCGAGGCCGGCGGCCCAGGCGAAGTCCCGCTCGGCAATCGGGGCCGAATCGACCACGCCCCGCGTGCGGCATCCGGGCACGCGGGCCTCGAGCCACGTGGCGAGCTCGTTGACCCGCGCCCGAAGAAGATCGTGGTAGTCGTCTCCCCAGGCATAACGGGCCACCCTCCCCTGCCCCGGCGGGCAGTCCGCGGCGACGGCCGGGGCGGCGTGATCCGTGGCCAGCATCACCACGCTCGCCACCCCGTCGAGGAGCGCGGCCGCCGACCGCCGCAGCGGCTCGTGCCGTTCGAGCCACTCGTGCAGCGGGCCGGCCAGCCCCCGGGCCAGCCAGCCGCGAAAGGCCTCGTGGTGCGGCGGCGCGACGAGCGCGGTGATGCCGACCCGCGAAAACCCGAGCCGGAGGGCCTCGGCGCGGAGTTCGGCCGCCATCGCGGCTGGATCGGCGGTGTTCGGCGGCGGCGACTGCATCGACCGGCGAGGTTGGGCAAGGGTCATCGGGAGGCGACAGGAACTGCTCTAGACCCATGGCCCAGACTCGCTATTGTCCCGCCCTCCCATTGTCCCATGCGGCGGCGGGATTCCAACTCATTCCCACGTGGAGTGCAGACGTGTCGATCATCCCACACCAACGACACCCGGCCCGCAGGCCATGCCTCGCCGGGCTGATCGGCATTCCACTGCTCGTCGCCGGCTGCCAGACGCCGCAGACCGGGACCGTCGCCCCGCCGGCAACCGGCATGATCGGCCAGCCCGCCGCCTATGGAAGCTGGGCCACGCCTCCGCAGGGAGCCGCCTATCCGCCCGCGATCAGCGCCCCGCCCATGCCGGCCGCCGGCGCGGCACCGCCCCCCATGCCGGGCCCCGCCACGCAGTGGCAGGCGGCCGCCCCCGCGGTGCCCCCCGCGGCCGCCGCCCCGAACGGCAGCACCTGGTCGTGGTCGCAGCCCCCGGCGACCACCCCGCCGCCGTCGATGCAGCAATACGGCAACCAGCTGCAGGCGCAGGCCAACCAATACCAGCAGAGCATGACCAACCAGGCGCAGCAGTACGCCAACCAGATGCAGGCCCAGCCGCAGCAGTGGGCCAACCAGGCGCAGCAATACGCCAATCAGCAGATGCAGCAGGCCAACACCCAGGCCCAGAACGCGATGAACCAGTACTCGCAGCAGATGCAGCAGGGGATGCAACAGGGGATGCAGCAGGCGCAGCAGCAGGTCACGGCCCAGATGCCGACCTACCAGGCCCCGCCCACGACGAACGCCTCGTGGAACCCGTTCGCGACCCCGGCCCAGGCGCTGCCGCCGGCCCGCGCCACCCCCACGACGGCCGTGCCCCGCTACTGAGCGGTGCGGCGGCACCAGCGGGGATTCCGCAGGTTGAAAACCTGCGGCCACTCCACGCAGGGCGAGCTCGGGGCTGCCCGTGCCCCGGGAGCCGGCGTTTGATTCCTCGGCGCAGCCAGGATGGCGAAGCCGAGGCATCACCGAGCGAGCGCAGGGCCGGAGGCCCGCAGCGAGCGTCCGGCGACGGGGCATGGGCAGCCCCGAGCGGCGCAGCACCGGGCCAGAACCCGTAGGTTGAAAACCTGCGGCCACTTTCAGGCGAGCGCCGGCCTCGCGGGTACGATGGGAGAATCTCTTCGGCGTGCCCACCATGTTTCACTGGCTCGGCGGAATCGCCCCCGGCCGTCCTCCTGCGATCACCGCCGCCACCTGGCGGCAGGTGCGGGCGATCGACGCGCTCGCGCCGGAGATGGAGGCCTTCGACGACGTCGCCCTCAAACGGCTGGGGCGTTCGCTCTCTTACCGGGCCAAGGCCGGCGAGCCGCTCGACGCGCTGCTCGTGGAGTCGTTCGCCGCCACCCGCGAGGCAGGCCGCCGCCGGCTCTCCATGCGGCACTACGACGTGCAGCTGCTCGCCGGCTCGGCGCTCGTGAAGGGGGCGATCGCCGAGATGCAGACCGGCGAAGGCAAAACCCTCGTGGCCACGCTGCCCCTCGTGCTCTATGCGCTTGCGGGCAAGGGCGCCCACCTGGCCACGGTCAACGACTACCTGGCCCGCCGCGACGCCGAGTGGATGACGCCGATCTACGAGGCCCTCGGCCTGCGGGTCGGCATCGTCGAGTCGCAGATGGACTTCGACGAGCGGCGGCGGGCCTACGCCTGCGACGTCACCTATGGCACGGCGAAGGAGTTTGGCTTCGACTTCCTCAAAGACCGGCTCATCAAGCGGCAGCTCGACGAGGGGAGCGGCGATCTTGGCGCCCAGCTCACCGGCGGCTCGGCGGCCGGGGCGGCGAAACTCCTGCAGCGGCCGTTCTGGTTCGCGCTGGTGGACGAGGCCGACAACGTGCTCATCGACGAGGCCCGCACGCCGCTGATCATCGCCTCGCCCCCGGGCGAGGCGCAGGCGGCCGAGCAGGCCCTGTTCCGGTTCGCCGCCCAGGCCGCCACCCTGCTCGAACCCGACGACGACTTCGAGCAGGATGTCCAGAAGCAGACCTGCGAACTGCTCGGCCGCGGGCGGAGCCGCGTGCGCGCCTTCCCGCGTCCCCCGGAGCTCGACTCGGTCAGCCTGCTCGAGCTCTACGATGCGGTGGAGCGGGCCCTCCGCGCCCGCCGGTTCTTCAGTCGCGACCGGCAGTACGTCGTCCGCAACGGCAAGATCGTGATCATCGACGAGTTCACCGGCCGCGCGGCGGAGGGCCGCACCTGGAAGGACGGCCTCCACCAGGCGGTCGAGGCGCAGGAGGAGATCGACGTCACCGTGCCCTCCGGCCACGCGGCCCGGATCACGATCCAGGATCTCTTCGCCAGGTGGCCCCATCTGGCGGGCATGACCGGCACGATCGCCACCAGCGCTGGCGAGCTCACCCGCACCTACGACGTCGCCGTGGCCGTGGTCCCGACCAATCGCCCGGCGATCCGCCAACGGCTGCCGGCCGTGGTGAGCGGCGATCAGACAGAGAAGTTCAGGCGGATCGTCGCCGAGGTCGCGGAACTGCACGCCCTCGGCCGCCCCGTGCTGATCGGCACCCGGTCGATCGACAAGTCGGAGACGCTGTCCGCGATGCTCACCGACGCCGGGCTCGCTCACACCGTGCTCAACGCCCGGCACATCGAGCGCGAGGCCGAGATCGTGTCGCAGGCCGGCCAGCGCGGCCAGATCACCGTCTCGACGAACATGGCCGGACGCGGCACCGACATCAAGCTCGGCGACGGTGTGCACGAGATCGGCGGCCTGCACGTGATCTGCACGGAGCTGCACGACTCGGCGCGGATCGACCGCCAGCTCGTGGGCCGCTGCGGCCGGCAGGGCGACCCCGGCACCTGGCGGCAGTACGTCGCCCTCGATGACGACATTCTCGTGCAGGGCTACGGCCCGAGCCGCGCCGGGCGGGTGATCGCGGGCCTGCGGGCCCGGCTCGGCGGCAACCCCGAGTCGCTCCTGAAGGCGTTCAAGCGAGCCCAGCAGCGGGTGGAGGCCAGGCATCGGCGGCAGCGGCGGATCCTCGAATACGTCGAGCGCCAGCGGGCCGAGTCCCACATCCAGATGAGCCAAGATCCCTATCTCGACTCGCCGTCCTAGAGGCGCGCGGCAGCCGTACCGCTGCCGCGGTTACGCCTGCTGATCAGGAAGCCCAATCGCGTCAGCGATGGGGATAGCGATGGGGATAGCGATGGGGATAGCCCGCCACGACTGCGATTGACTCGCGACGGGCCGCTGTGTGAGCCTGTGCGCATGAATCGGTCATTTCTCGCCGGCCTCGTGGCCTGCTGCGTCACCACGGCCCACGCCGTCGATGTCGCCCCGCCGGCGGCGGCCGATCCCGCGGCGAGCGATTCTGCCACGCTGCTCGGCGAGCTCCTCGAGCCGCTGGCGAGCCGGCCCGGCGCGCCGCAGCTCTCCGCCAGCGATGCCCAGCTCTACGCCCGGCCGCTGCCGCTCCTCGAGGCGCTCGAGCGGTCCGGCGACCGGAGTCGACGGCTCTGGATCACGCAGGCCTACTGGAAGGTGTCGGCCGCCCACGCCCAGATCCGCTGCTGCACCGAGGCGATCGAGCGGCTTGACCTGATCGCCCCCGGCGGAGATCCGCACGACCGGGCGACGCTCGACGTGGCGGTGGCGGCGGCCCGCGCCGACCTCGCCGACGCCCGGGCCCTGCTCGGCGTGGCGCAGCAGGAGCTCGTCGACCTCGCGCGGCTGCCGCTCGCCGACCCGCTGCCGTGGCCGGTGGACCGGCCGCTCGCCGGGCCCTACCAGACCCACTTCGACGCCATCTTCGCCTCCCGCACCGCGACCGGCCGCATCCGCGCCATTGCCCGCACGCTGCCGTCGCGGCACGAGGCGCTCGAGTCGCGGGCCGCAGCCGTGCGGGCCGCGACGAAGGCGATGGCGATGGCGGAGGCCGACCACGCGAAGGGCCAGCGGCCCATCGAGGCCGTGATCGCCGCCCATGCGGCGGTCGTGGGCCAGCAGCGGGAGTTTCTCCAAGCGACGAAGGCCTACAACCTCGACATCGCCGAATACGCGATGGCCGTGGCCGACGCCTCGGTGCCGGACGACCGGTTCGTCTCGATGCTGATCGGCACGCCGATCCAGTGGCGGCAGCCGCCGCCCGCCCCGCCACCGTCATCCCCCGCGGCGGCCGGGGCCCCCGCGGCGAGTGGTACGCTAGGGCCATGATCGTTCCGTCAGCCCCCGCCCCGCTCGCCATCGGCCCCGTCGTCGTCGATCCGCCCATTCTCCAGGCGCCGATGGCGGGCTACACCAACTACGCCTATCGCCAGGTCGTGCGCGAGTTCGGCGGCGCGGGCCTCTTGGCCACCGAGATGATCGCGGCCCGCAGTGCGATCTGGCTGGACAGCCACCGCAGCGAAAACCCCGACCGGCTCTGGGGCGTGCGCGACGAGCCTCGGCCGCTCGCCGTGCAGATGTGGGACAACGATCCCGAGAACCTCGCCCAGGTCGGCCGCCGGCTCGCGAAGGACTTTCAGGTGAGCGTGGTCGACCTCAACTTCGGCTGCCCCGTGCGGCAGGTCACCGAGAAGGCCCACAGCGGATCGTGGCTCCTCCGCGACCCGGACCGCGTGGGCACGATCGTCCGCCGCGTGGTGGAGGCCTGCGACGGCGTGCCGGTCACGGCGAAGATCCGGCTGGGCTGCTCCGACACCTGCCGCACCGGCGTGGAAGTGGCCCAGCGGATCGAGGAGGCGGGCGCCGCGTGCCTCACCGTCCACGGCCGCGTGGCCTCCGAGTTCTTCAAGGGCACGGCCGACTGGGACGCGATCGCCGCGGTGAAGCGGAGCGTGTCGCGGATGCCGGTGGTGGGGAACGGCGACATCGATTCGGCCGAGACGGCCGTCCGCCGGCTTCGCGAGAGCGGCTGCGACGGCGTGATGATCGCCCGCGAGGCGCTCGCGAAGCCCTGGATCTTCGCCCAGGCCGCGGCCCTGCTCCGTGGCGAGATCCCGCCGCCGAATCCCACGCTCGACGAGCAGCGGGAACTCGTGCTCCACCACTACGACCTCGTCTGCCGCCGCTTCGGCGTTGAGCGGGGCACGCTCCTGATGCGGAAGTTCGCCTGTTCCTACGCGCAGGGTCTCCCCGGAGCCCGCGACTTCCGCGGCAAGGTGTCGCGGGTGGTCACCCGCGCGGAGTTTCTCGAAGTGATGCGGACCACGTTCCCGCGCCAGGCCGCGCTGCCGGCCTGACCGCCGCCCACATCAATCTCTCAGAGGCGAGCTCGTGGAGTTCATGGAGCTCGGGGCTGCCCGTGCCCGGGAGCCGGCGCTTGGTTCCTCCGCGCAGCCAG
>JBBAVS010000112.1:5424-11938 GCA_040397585.1 Pirellulales bacterium | reverse complement strand
CCTGCACCCACTTCAGCCTGCGGAATCACCCTCGGCGTTGCTCGGCCGGCTCTCTGCCGGCAGCGCGACGATGATCTCCTGCGTGGCCCACAGCCCGGAGCGATCGGTGACCTTCACCGTGAAGCGGACCGTCTGCCGCTCCGTCCCGACCTCCGAATCATGGAGCGTCACCTCGCCGGTCGCCGCATCGATCTCGACCAGCTTCGCGTCGTCTCCCTCCCGCGGGATGATGCCGAAGGTGAGCGTGTCGCCGTCGTCGGCGTCGGCGGCCGTCACACGAAACAGGGGCCGCCCGGCGCCGCGGGTGTCGGCCTCGACGCGGGCCGGTGTGGTGAGCCGTGGCGTGGTGAGCACGCGTGCGGTCCGCCAGGCCCCGAGCCAGTAGGCCGCGAGCAGCCCCACGGTTCTCCGTGGCCCGGAGCCGGCCGCGGGCTCCACGATCGGCGCCGCGGCCGTGAAGCTGCCGCTGCGGTCGAGGTCGAGATACGGCTCCTGGTCGCCGCGAAGCCAGTCGCCGTCGGCGTCGTCGAAGGGCTCGCTCACGAGCAGGCCTTCGTCCCTGCCGCCGCGCTCGAGGTCGCCGTCGAGCAGCCGCGCGCGGGCCTGCGGATCGCCGGTGACGCTGCGGGCAAACGTCCGCAGCAGCCTCGCCCCCGCATCCATCTTCATCGCGGTGGCGTCGGCCTTGAGGCCACGGGGCAGTTCCCACATCGACCAGCCCACGAGAATCGCTCCGGCGACGAGCCCGCCCACGAACCCACCGACGACGAGCCCGCCCACCTTGTCGATCGCGCCGCGGAAGCGGACGTCGTCTTCCTGCACGACCTCCCCGATGCCGAACCGGCAGGCGGCCGCGGCGAGGCCGAACACGACGCAGAAGGAGGCCGCGAGCGCGTGGGCGGGCGGGCAGTCGAACGACTGCAGAAACGCGGCCCCGGCCGGCGCCAGGGCGAGCGCCGCCAGGAATCCCGCGAGCAGCACGAGCCCGATGACCGTCGCGAGGAAGAGCCCGTAGCGGTAACCGAGCAGCGCCCCAACCGCCAGCGCCACCGGCGACACCGCGGCGGCGAGCAGGCCCGACATGGAGGAGGCGGCGAGGAGTTCGATCACCGTGCTGCTCCCTTCGCCTCGTCGGGCACGACCCGATCGACTTCGTCGAGGGTGGTGCGCCCCTCGATCGCCTTCTGCAGTGCCGACACGCGGAGGGTTTTCATGCCCTGGCGGGCCGCGGCCTCGCGGATGCCCTCCAGCGACGGCCGGCCCACGAGCAGCGCCCGGATCGCGCCATCCACGAGCATGAGCTCATAGATCCCGGTCCGTCCCCGGTAGCCGGTCTGCCCGCAGGCGGGGCAGCCCTTCGATCGATACAGCCGCGGCACCTTGCCGACGGGCAGTCCGTAGCGGCGCAGCTCCTCCGGCGCAGGCTCGTAGGCAATGCGACAGTCGGGGCAGAGCGTGCGGACGAGCCGCTGGGCGAGCACGGCGGTCACGGCCGACTGGATCAGCGAAGCGTCGATGCCGATGTCGAGCAGCCGGGTCACCGTGGTCGGGGCGTCGTTGGCGTGCAGGGTGGTGAACACGAAGTGCCCGGTCAGGGCGGCCTGCATGGCGATCTCCGCCGTTTCCTTGTCACGGACCTCGCCCACGAGGATCACGTCGGGATCCTGCCGGAGGACGGCCCGCAGGATCGTCGCGAAGGTGAGTTCGGCCGAGGTGTTGACCGCCGTCTGCGAGACGTTCTCCAGCTGATACTCGATCGGGTCCTCGATCGTGACGATGTTGCGGACGAGCCCGTCGATCTCGCTGAGCGCCGCGTACACCGTCGTGGTCTTTCCCGAGCCGGTCGGCCCGCAGACGATCAGCATGCCGTGGGAGCGGTGCACGACCGACCGCAGCGTCTGCAGGGTCGAGGGGCGGAGGCCCAGACCGGCGAGCCCTTCGTTCAGGATCGCGCCTGAGGGATCGAGCAGCCGCAGGGCCACCTTCTCACCGAACCCCGTCGGCCCGGAGTTCACCCGGACGTCGAATCGCCGCCCGTTGGCGAGCACGGCGAAGGAGCCGTCCTGTGGCCGCCGGCGTTCGGCGATGTCCATGTCGGCCAGCACCTTGATCGCCGAGATCGTGGCCTTGCCCGCCTCCGGGGAGAGCACGCTCGCGGGCTTGAGCAGGCCGTCCACCCGGCAGCGGACCTGATACTCCTGGGTGCTGCGCGGCTCGAGGTGCACGTCCGTGGCCCGCTTGCCCACGGCCTCCGCCATCACCTGCCGCACCGTCCGAATGGCCTCGGAGGTCTCGCGGTCGAGCTGGTCGATGTCGTCGCTGTCGTAGGCCTCGCCGCCCTTCTTGAGGAGCACGACCGACTCCCGCGGACGGCCCGCGAGCGGCGTGGCCGACGCCCCGATGCTCCGGGCCCGTCCCTGCACCATGCCGATCCCGGCGGCCACGTCCTCCAGGAGCCCGAACACCGTGGCCAGCGGCCCCGACCGCGGCTGCCAGCCCGCCCTCGAACTGCGGAGCACCCCGTAGAAGCCGCAGACCATCACGAGGAACATGGCCAGGGGCTCCACCACCCGCAGGCCCCAGTTGAGGACGCCGAGAAACAGAGCCGCGCCCACCGCGGCCAGGATCTCGATCCAGGGAGACGACCGACCGAAGAGCCGGCGGGCATCGCGATCGATCCAGACCGTGGCCACGGCCCAGGCGATGGCCACGGCGAGCCCGACGGCCCCCTTCGTGGCGAATCCGCTCGGCAGCGTCGTCTCGTCCAAGACCATGCGAAGGGGCACAGGGGCCGGTGACCGGGGGTTCCGCGGAATCCAGGCGGAGTGTATCTCGCTCGGCCCCCCCCGGGGAACGACGCGATGCCGGCGGCCGGATTCCGCATGGGCACGGCGCAGCGCCATCCACGCCGCAGGGCAACCTGGGCAATCCCCGAACGATTTCCCGGTCCCGGGCTGTCTGCGGGAAATGCTCATGGATCGGGTCGCAACGGGTCGATCACTCCTGACGATCATGCCGGTTTTTCGGCGCGGGGAACGCCCTGCCCGAAGCCCCGGCCCTCGACAGGGAAGCCACTCCGATGCGAAGCAACGCGGAACCAGCGAGGGGAAGGCCCGCCGCAGGTGCCCTGCGGCGCCTTCGCCGCCGCACCTCCCGCTGGAAGCGGCGTGCCCACGACGCCCTCGTGGCCGCGCTGATCGCCGCTAGCGCGGCGGAGATGCCCGCCGTCGCGGTGGCGCAGATGGGACAGATGGGCATGGCCCCGGCAACGGGCATCGCCAACCGCGCCGTGCAGGGTTTCAAAGGCCTCAACGAAAACGGCCCCGGCATCCTCTACTACGGCGTCAACGCCGCCGACCGCGGCCTCGGCTACGTCGGCAGCTACATGACGCTCGGCGGCTTCGTGCCCGGCTTTCAGGACGACCTCGGGGGCCAGTGGGCGGCCGATCTCCGCGGCCACCTCTCCGTCAACGGCGGCTTCTTCTCGAACGTGGGCGCCGTCCGCAAGCAGTTCCTCGGCGGCTCGCTGCTCGGGATCGGCGTCTACTGGGACTACGACGGCGACCTCAACCAATACTCCAACACCACGATCACCGACGGCAGCGGCTCGTACGTCTTCGGCGGCGGCCAGGTCTACAACCAGGTGGGCATCTCGGGCGAGTGGCTGACCGACTTCGGCAATCTCCGGTCCAACGGCTACATCCCCGTCGGCACCACGGCCGAATACACCGGCCCGTTCGTCGGCAACTCGCTGCTCTGTCAGAACGGCGTCAACGCCGGCCTCGCCGGCACCGACCTCGAGGTGGGCGCCTACATCCCGGGCCTCACCGACTGGGCGGGAATGATCAGCGTGGGCGGCTACGCCTACGGAAACGCCCGCTACAACTTCCCGAACGGCCAGGACGTGGTCCCGTGGTTCGGCGGTGTGTACACCCGCCTCGACATGACGTTCATCGAGAACTGGGACTTCTCGCTGCAGGCCAACAACGACAGCTACTTCGACTGGACGGGCTTCGCGCGACTCACCTACCGCATGGGAGGCAGCCGCCGCCGCAACGTGCCCGACCAGATGGAGCAGCCGATGATGCGAAACGAGCACATCGTGCGGGCCCATCGGACGCCCGAGGTGGCGATCAACCCCGAGACGGGCACGCCCTGGCGGGTGTTCCACGTCGACAACTCAAACGCCGGCGCCGGCGTTGGCGCCGGCACCGCGGCCTCGCCCTACACGGCACTGAACTCCGCCCAGGCCGCGGCCACGAATCCGTATGACATCGTCTACGTGCATGCGGGCAACAGCGGCGTCAACCCGTACATCACGCCGGCCGCAGGCTACTCGTTCAACGCGGTGAACCAGTATCTGATTGGCCAGGGGAGCATGATCGCCCTGCCCACGGTGTCGTGTGGCGCCACGACCCTGTTCGCCAGCCCAGCAGGAAACCCGGCCTATCCGATCATCACGAATCCGATCGGCCCCGCGATCGTGGCCAACCAGCCCGGCACGGTCGTGAGCCATCTGCAGATCACCGGCTCACCGATCGGGATCAGCGACGGTGCGGGAATGGCCGCGCCCGGCGTGGTGACCATCTCCGACGTGATCATCAGCGGCGGCAGCGCCCTGGCGCAGCGGGGCGTCGAGATCTCGAACTCGACCGGCACGTTCAACCTCGACCGCGTCCAGCTTTCGAACCTCTCGAATGGCGGCGTGGTGCTCGCCGCAGCCGGTGGAACGGTCGCGGTGACGAACTCGTCCTTCACGAACATCGACGGCCAGTCATTCGCCGTGACTGGAAGCAACGCCAGCGGGTCGGTCTCGAACTCCACGTTCACCAATGCGATTGGCACAGCGGTGGAGGCCGCTGGGGCAGGATCGCGCGTCGTCCTGGCGAGCTCGACCTTGGCTGACACGACCGGGGTCGCCGTGAGAGCGTCGGGCAACGGGTCCAACGTCCAGGTGTCGGACACGCGAATCGTCAGCAGCGGATCCCTCGCGCCCGACTCGGCGGTCGTAGCGTCGGGCGTCGGCGCCGCCGTCAGGGTGGACCGATCCATCATCACTGCTGCCTTCAGCAACAACAGCACCGACGGCGACGCGCTCGTGGCATCCGGCCGAGGTTCGGCCATCACGTTCAACGACTCGCGGCTCGACAGGGCGGGCGGCAACGGTGCCGTGGTAACGGGTTCCGGCGCCCAGCTCTACGTGACCGGTTCCTCCACGATCACGAACTCGCAGGCCGACGGTATCCAGGTCACCGGCACCAACGCCAAGTTGCTGGTGCAAGACTCCACCATCAGCAACTCGGGGGCGGACGGGATCAACCTTGACGGCGCGACCTCCACCGCCATGCAGGCGACGATCCTTCGCTCCACGATCTCGCAATCGGGAAATGCCGGCATCACGGCCACCAACGTCACCGGCACGGGGTCGGTCGTGCAGGTCTACGGGAGCACGATCAACGGCGCCCTGCTCTCTGGCATCACCGCCGAGGACGCGAACATCGACGTGGGCCGCGACCCGACCGTCCGCAACGGCAGCGCCACCACCATCACCAACACCGGACAGACGGGCGTGAACGTCGACGGCGACTCCCTGGTGCAGGTCGCCGACACGGCGATCTCCGCGGTCAGCGTCGGCATCAACGCGTCGAACGGCGTCTTCGGCTCGACGACCCAGCTGACTGCGTTGAACAACACGATCTCGGTATCCGGCTCAGGGTCGGGCTCCGGAATCGCCCTAGGCGCGGTGAGCGGCACCGCGATCGGCGATTTCGCCATCACAAGTGCGCGAGTCCTCTCCAACCGGATTACCACCCAGAGTGGCACGGGCATCTCGCTCGCGGTCGTGAACACGAGTTCCACGTCGCGACCAGCGGTGCTGAGGATCTCGGACGCCTTCGACGCACGGGAACTCAGTGGGAGGAACTTCGGGACCGGGGTGATCGAGACGCCGACCCCCTCGAACCCTTGGATTCAGTATGGCGCCCCGAGGCCCGCGCTTCCGCCCTCACCGCCGATCATCACCACGCCGTGATCGGCGATCCGCACCACAGCGGCATCGACCGCGACACCTTCGCATCACTTCCTCGAGCCTCCACCTGACCATGCGACCCACACGCTCACTGATGATTCTGGCGACCGCCGCGGCCGTCGCGGTCGCGTGCCCGGGCGTCGATGCCCAGATGGGCCAGATGGGCATGGCACCGGCGACGGGAATCGCCAACCGGGCCGTCGCCGGATTCGCCGGCGCGAATCAGAACGGTCCCGGGTGGCTCTACTACGGCGTCAACGGGGCCGACCGCGGGCTCGGCTACAACGGCAGCTACATGACGCTCGGCGGCTACATCCCCTACTCGGAGGACGGCCTCGGCGGCCTCTGGGCGGCCGACCTCCGCGGCCACCTCTCGGTGAACGGCGGATTCTTCTCCAACGTGGGCGCGGTCCGCAAGCAGTTCCTCGGCGGCACGCTGCTGGGCATCGGCGTCTACTGGGACTACGACGGCGACCAGAACCAATA
>JBBAVS010000112.1:0-5324 GCA_040397585.1 Pirellulales bacterium | reverse complement strand
GCACGCTGCTGGGCATCGGCGTCTACTGGGACTACGACGGCGACCAGAACCAATATCAGGCCTCCGGCCTGCTCGGTTCCGAGTGGGGACAGTTCGGGCATTCCTATAACCAGGTCGGCGTCAGCGGCGAATGGCTCACCGACTTCGGCAACCTCCGCTCCAACGGCTATATGCCCGTGGGCACCACGGCCTACACGATCGGGGCCCCCGAGTCGCCGTTCTACGGCAACAACATCCTCTGCCAGCACGGCCTCGACGCCGCCCTCACCGGGGCCGACCTCGAGGTGGGTGCCTACATCCCGGGCCTCTCCGACTGGGCCGGGATGATCAGCGTGGGCGGCTACGCCCTGGGCAACGCCCGCTACAACTGGTGGAGCGGCCCGCAGACCGGCCAGGACGTGGTGCCGTGGTTCGGCGGTGTGTACACCCGCCTCGACATGACGTTCATCGAAAACTGGGACTTCTCCCTGCAGGCCAACAACGACAGCTACTTCGACTGGACCGGCTTCGCGCGGCTCACCTACCGCATGGGAGGCAGCCGCCGCCGCAACGTGCCCGATCAGATGGAGCAGCCGATGATGCGGAACGAGCACATCGTGCGGGCCCATCAGACGCCAACGGTGGCCGTGAATCCGATGACGGGCAAGGCGTGGAACGTAATCCACGTCGACAACTCGGCCGCCGCGCTCGGCAACGGTTCCGCCAGCTCGCCCTATCGCACGCTGGCCGAGGCCCAGACGGCCGCGGTGAACCCGTACGACGTGGTCTTCGTCAAAACCGGCAACAGCGCGACGACACCCTACGCCTCGACCTGGCAGTTTCAGGCCGACAACCAAATCCTCGTCGGCCAGGGATCGTCGCTCGCCCTCAACACGGCGAACTGTGGCTACATGCAGTTCTTCTCCGACGGCATGACCACTGCATCGCCGACGCTCCCGAGCGCCGCGTATCCGTTGCTGACAAGCGCCGGCAACGCGATCACGCTCCGCCACGGCGCGATCGTGGACCACCTCGCGATCACCGGCGCCCCGGTGGGCATCCTGGCCGACGCCTCGCTGGCCGGCGGCGCGAATGTCAACGACGTCCGGATCACGAGCAATGCCGGCCAGACGGCGGTGTCGGTCGCGAGCGTTCCGTCTGGTCCGGTCAACTTTACCAACATGAATATCACGAACGCCGGCCGCGGCCTGTGGGTCAACGCCGGCGCTCCGGATGTGACATTCCAAGGTCGAATCGCCAGCAATGCGTCCGCCGAAGAGAGTATTCGCGTAGAGGCTCTCGCCGGCGGCTCCGTGATGGTGAACCGGACCGCCGCTGGCCTGAACACGGCGGTCGCAAAGAACGACGCAATCGTGTCGACGGCACCGTTCATCGTGCAGGACACGGCGTCAACCGCGCCCGCCGCGATCCAGGTCACCGGCAACAATACGGCCGTGGTGAGCATCGGCCAGACCGAGATCGCCCAGCCCACGCAGCAGGGCGTAGCGGTGCAGGGCAATGTCAACTCGACGATCACGTTCTTCGACCTCTCGGTCACCAACGCAGCCGCCGAAGCCTTCTCCACGCAGACGAACGACAGCCTGTCGCTCGTCAGCATTCAGGGCCGCAGCGATCTCTCGTCGCAGTCGGCAGCCTTGCCCGTCTTCGCGAGCAACGACGCCGCGGACCTGATCGTGGCACTGCGTTCGGTCGCATCGAAGACAGTCGCGCCCGTGCCCGCCATCAGCTTGCAGGGCACGTCCGTCGGTGACTTCCGGATCTCCGACTCGTTCGCGGTGGAGACTGGCAACCCGACCCCGCCTCCGGCCACGCTTCCGGCTCAGGGAACCAGCGCGAACGTGAGCAACGCAACGGGTGTGACCGTCGCCCTGCCGTAGGCTTGCTCGTGCCCGCCGCCGGTCGTCCGAGGCCGTCTCGCGGCGGAAAAACCGTCACGACCGGCACGCCGATCGACCGGTTCTTTGCACTTTGACGAACTCCGTCTTACGATCCCCCGAAAGGGTACCCGCGTGGTCGCGGGCCGTAAGGGCGCAGGAGTTTGATCGATGGCTGCACGGGGAAAGACGGCTCGTCGCCTGAGACAAGGGACGAGTGTGGGGATCGAGGGGCTGGAACGCCGCGACTGTCCAGCCGTCGTGAGCATTGCCGGCCCCGCCGAGGTCGCCGAGGCCGGCCGCCCCGTCACGTTCACGGCCACGCTTTCTGCCGCCCAGTCGCGGCCCGTCGAGGTGACCTACTTCACCTCCGGCACGGCGACCGCGGGCCAGGACTACCGACTGTCGCGTGGGACGGTGGGCATGCTCACTCCCAGTGGATCGTTCACGTTCAAGCCCGGCACGACATCCCTGCCGATCACCTTCACACCGATCAACGACACGACCCGCGAAGGGAACGAGAGTTTTCGCTTCAGCCTTGCCGCTGCTCCCGGGCACACGCTCGGCACCAAGACCGTGGCGCTCTCCATCATCGACGACGACAACTACACCGCCACTATCAGCGGGCCGGCACGAATCCAGGCGAACACGACGACACGATTCACGCTGCAGCTCTCGGCACCGGCCACGCGGAACGAAACGTTCTTCGTGAACACGGAGGATCGATCGGCCTCGACGGCGGCCGACTACGCGCCCCTGCGGAACCTGCCGATCACGTTCGCCCCCGGCCAGCAGTCAAGGGAGTTCAGCATCGTGACGCGGGGGGCCGGGATCGCGGGGTTCGATCGCTCGTTCGTGATTACGGCCACTCCGCAGGCGAAGGACTTTCCTGCCATCGCGCCCTTCACCGTCACGATCGCCGCCACCGGCGCTCCGCCAACGGCGCCGGCAGGCCCCGCGATCACGTCGGCCACATTCACGACCGACTATGGCTGGGGCGTCGTCAACGCCTCGGCGTCCGTGGCGAAGTTGCAGGCCCGGACGACCGCGTTTCCCGAGGTGGCGAACATCGGGGGCGTGAGCTGGGGCCCTGACCTCGTCCGCGCCCCGGAAGTCTGGGCTCAGGGGATCACCGGCCGTGGCATCGTCGTGGCCGTCGTGGACACCGGCGTGGACTACACCCACCCGAGCCTGCGGAACAGCATCTGGGTGAATCCCCGCGAGGTCCCCGGCGACGGCATCGACAACGACAGGAACGGATTCGTCGACGACGTCCGCGGTTGGGATTTCTTCGGCAACGACAACGACCCGATGGATTCCTTCGACGGCGGCCAAGCCGGACACGGAACCCATGTGGCCGGGACCATCGCGGCAGCGGCATCGGCGCACGGCCCTGCTGGAGTCGCACGGGACGCCAGAATCATGCCGGTTCGCCTGTCGAACAGGCTGGGCGATGACAGCTACCTCGGCGCCGCGATCTTGTATGCGGCGAACAATGGCGCGAACGTCATCAATCTGAGTCTGAGGGTCGCGCCGTCGGCGTCCGTCACGAGCGCCATCAGGCAGGCGACCGCGCTCGGGGCCATCGTCGTCGTCGCAGCCGGCAACTCCGGGGAGTCGTCCCCTCGGTTTCCGGCCTCCTTGGCGACGACCCCGGGGGTGCTCGCCGTCGGCGCCGTGAATGCGAGCCAGACGGTCGCGTCGTTCTCGAACCGCGCCGGCCTGTCGAGCGACTTGAAGTTCGTCGCGGCGCCAGGTGAAGGCGTGACATCCACCGTGCCCACGGGATATCCGGGGGCGACGACGACGAGCGTTGGATCCTTCGCGACTATCAGTGGCACCTCGATGGCAGCGCCCCACGTCGCCGGCGTCGTCGCCCTGGCGCTCAGCGCCGTGCCGAACCCCAGGGCACCGGGCGTCCGTGACCGCGTTGTCAGCGCGATCGTCACCACTTCACAGCAGCCGCCTTCGACGAGCAGTGCCGCCCTGGCTGTCGCGAGCGGGCAGTCGGCAGTCGCGAGCTCATCGACGAAGAAGGCCGCGCTGGCGTTTCAATCAGTCCGCATCCTCCCATCCACCACCGAGTCCGCGCAGCAATCCGCTTCGCCAACCACACAGGCTTCCAGCGGGCCAGACTCGACGGACCGGCCGGACCTCGATCTGCTGCGAGCGGCGGCTTTTCGGGCCTTGGGCGCTCCAGGCAGCGCGGTCGAACCGGGGAAGCTCGGCCGGGTCTGGGCCACTCTTCGCACCGGCTGATTGGTGTCCCGCGAGCGGAATGGCTTACCCCGCGAAGACAGCGTCAGTGGTGCGCACTGAACTGGCCGCAACGGTTGTCGTGTTGATCGCCAGCCGGTAGACCCGGTTCCACGCCGACGCATCCACCTCCCGCGGGAGCGTTTGCGTCCGCCAGGCCTCGAAGACGTCGCGAAACTGCTCCGTGACGAAGCCCGTGCGGCTGTCGCGGCCAGGCACCACGCACCGCCGGCAGACGTTCGTGGCCCGGAACCGGGCGGCGCCGATAGAGAACGCCAGCGGCTCGGGGGGCGGCAGGTCGGCGTAGGGGTCCACCGGGAGCTCGGCCGACACCGCACTGATCGGCGGCTGCAGTTCCGGCCGCGCGGGGCTCGCGAGCGCGTCCTCCCAAAAGGGATCGCAACCACCGATCTCCAGATTCGCCCGAAACCGCCGCCGGCACTCGTCCACGTCGAGCCGAAACCAGCCCGCCACCTCCGCGAGCGTGGCTGTCGAGATCAGCGTCGGCCCGGGGGCGTCGCGGTCGTCGGGAAAGCCGCCGTCGGCCCGCTCCAGCAAGAGCACGCTGATCCCAAACGCTTCCGACAGCCAGCCGCACGGCCCCTCCGGCCCCGGCACGAGCGGAAACGATCCCGGGCCAAGGGTCGCCAGCCGCTCGATCCCGGGAATCGCCCGGGCCGCGACCGCCACTGGATCAATCGCCAGGTGGATCGCGTGGCCGGCCGCCACCGGCAGCCCCCCGGCCCCGCCCAGATCGAACTCTGCCCGGATCGCATGAAAGAGCGGCGACCGCTTGGCGTTGAGCACCCGGCCCTCGAGGTCGGTGAGCTGCCAGCGGCGGTCGTGCTCCAAGGCTCCCGACGGCAGCACGCGGGCCTCGGCCACGTCGAGCCCGTCGAGGCTCTTGACGGGATAGATCGTGATCCGGTCGAGCGTGGGCATGGGCGGATGGTGAAGAGCGCGGCAGCGAGGCGGGAGGACGACGCCGTGGACGGCAGTCTAACCGGCGTGAGGTGCCGCCCGTGGGGGCAGGTTTTCAACCTGCCCATGACCAGTCACCACCGACTGATGCACCGCAGGTTGAAAACCTGCGGCCACTTTCTGAAAACCTGCGGCCACGTTCCGGCAGATCCGCAGGTTGAAAACCTGCGGCCACGTTCGGGCATGGCGAGCTCGGGGCTGCCCGTGCCCCGA
>JBBAVS010000111.1:6434-12134 GCA_040397585.1 Pirellulales bacterium | reverse complement strand
AAGTGGGTGCAGGTTTTCAACCTGCACATGCCTTCTCCGCAGGTTGAAAACCTGCGGCCACTTTTGAACCTGCGGCCACTTTCCACAGGTTGAAAACCTGTGGCCACTTCCACTACGCCCCTTCGCGGATCCATGTGACCCGTGGTGTGCCGCCGCCGTCCACCGCGGCGCCCTTCATGAACTCCGACACGTAGCGGAGCTGCTTGCCCGGCCGATCCGGATCGCGGAAGGCGTCGCCCTTCTGCAGGATCGGCAGCTGGTCGGGCATCGAGCCGAAGGCCCGCGTGCCCGCCGCCTGGCAGGGATACCAGTGGCCGGTGCCCGCCGGGTCCACGAGGTGAAACTCCGGATAGCAGTGCCCCTCCACCCACACCGTGCGGGCGGGAATGCCTTCGGCCCGGCACATCGCGATGAACAGGCAGGTGAGCTCCTCACAGTCGCCCCAGCCGTCGGCCAGCGCCCGCCGGGCCCCCTTCAGCTCGCCGTTGCGGTATTGCACCTTGTCGCGCACGGTGTCGTAGAGCGCCTCGACCTTCTTCCAGCCCTCGAGGCCCGAGCCCGTCTCCTTGGCGAGCCGCACGATCTTCGGGTCGCGGGTCTCGATGTAAGGGCTGGGGCCGAGGTGGGCCTTAAGCGCCCGGTCGGGCTTCTCGGGCGGCTTCAGGGCGTCGGTGTCGCGGGGCGCGAGGATCGCCGCCCGCTCCAGTTCGAAGGTCACGATCGCCTTTGCCTGCTGGCCGGCGGGCAGGTCGGGAATCTCCACCACCAGCTGCTTGAGGTCGCCCGGCAGCATCCGGTAGCGGAGCGACTTCACGTGGGGGGTGGTCTCCTCGTTGACCACGCGGACCTTCTGCTCGGGCCAGTCGTGCGGCACCGGAAGCGTGGCGTAGATTCCGCGGCAGGTGCCCCCCTCCGCGGTCACCGCCAGCCCCACGCGATACTTCTGCACGCGAACGTCGCCCAGCCCCACCGCGGCGTCGCCACCCCCGGCCGGCTCGAGAAACTGGCCGCGAGCGGCCCCTCCGGCTGCGAGCACGGCTCCGAGGCCCGCCAGCAGTGTGCGTCGCGTGGTCATCGCCCGAGGCTCCCAACGGTCGTCCCTCGAGTTCATCGGCCCGGGCCACCGCCCGGATCGAGCGGCCGCCGCCGCCGCAACGCTCAGGAAGGCTGCGGCGGCGGGGGAATCATGCTCGATTGTTCGGTCGGCAGGCCGCTGGTATGCTGCGCGGCTCGATTCCCCGTGGCCCGCGTCATTTTTCTTCCCCCAAACCCCGTTTTTTCCGAAACCCCCACGCATGGTCAACCGCAACCTCATCCGCGAACTGGAACTCGGCGACGAACTCGATCAGGAACTCGAACTCGCCATGGCCGGCACCGAGACCGAATACTCGGTCGGGTCGGCCACTCTCGCGGTGAACTCCGTGCTGGAGGGCAAGATCCTCCGCGTTGACGACGAGTTCGTGCTGGTTGACGTGGGCTACAAGAGCGAAGGCCACATCCCGCGGAACGAGTGGGACGAGACCGAGCCCCCGCCGCAGGTCGGCGACACCGTGAAGGTGCTGCTCGAGGAGTTTGAAGATGGCTCCCTCGAGGAGCAGCGCGGCCTGATCACGCTCTCGAAGCGGAAGGCCCGCCGGATCGAAGACTGGCTCCGGGTCATGGAGAGCGTCCACGAGAACGACGTGGTCACCGGCTTCGTCACCCGCAAGATCAAGGGCGGCCTGCTCGTCGACATCTCGGGCGTGAACGTCTTCCTGCCCGCCAGCCAGGTCGACATCCGCCGGCCGGCTGACATCGGCGACTACTGCGGCCGCTGCATCCAGTGCCTCGTGCTCAAGATCGACGAGGCCCGGCGCAACATCGTGGTCTCCCGCCGCGCCCTCATCGAGCAGGAGCGGGCCGAGCGGAAGAAGCAGCTCATGGAAACGCTCGAGGTGGGTCAGATCCGCCGCGGCGTGGTCAAGAACATCGCCGACTTCGGCGCGTTCGTCGATCTCGGCGGCATCGACGGCCTGCTCCACATCACCGACATGAGCTGGGCCCGCATCGGCCATCCGAGCGAGATGGTGCAGATCGACCAGGAGATCGAGGTGCAGGTGCTGCACATCGACCGCGAGCGCGAGAAGATCGCCCTCGGCATGAAGCAGCGCACGGCCAGCCCGTGGGCGAAGGTGGCCGACAAGTATCCGGTGGGCACGGTCTGCAACGGCACCGTCGTCAACGTCATGAGCTACGGCGCGTTCGTGAAGCTCGAGGACGGCGTCGAGGGCCTGGTGCACATCAGCGAGATGAGCTGGACGAAGCGGGTCAGCCATCCGAGCGAGCTCGTCAAGCCGGGCGACGAGGTCGAGGTGGTGGTGCTCGCCATCAACAAGGAGAAGCAGGAGATCTCGCTGGGCATGAAGCAGACCCAGCAGAATCCCTGGGAGAAGGTGGCGGCGGACTACCCGCCGGGTGCGATCGTCAAGGGTGTGGTCCGCAACCTCACCAACTACGGTGCCTTCATCGAGATCAACGACGGCATCGACGGCCTGCTGCACGTCACCGACATGTCGTGGACGCGGAAGGTGACCCACCCCAGCGAGATGCTGGAGAAGGGGCACGAGGTCGAGTGCAAGGTGCTCTCGGTGGACCAGCAGCGGCGGCGGATCGCCCTGGGCCTCAAGCAGATGGCCGACGATCCCTGGACCACCGACATCCCGAAGCGCTACAAGGCCGGCGACGTGGTCAAGGGCACGGTCACGAAGATCACCAACTTCGGCGTGTTCGTGGGCCTGGAAGACGGCCTCGAGGGGCTGCTCCACATCTCGGAACTCTCCGACGACAAGGTCGAGAACGCCGAGCAGGTGGTGAACGTCGGCGACGCGGTCGAGGTGAAGGTGCTCCGCGTCGATACCGACGAGCGGAAGATCGGCCTCTCCAAGAAGCGGGTCGGCTGGTCGAAGGAGCGCGAGGCGGCCGAGGGCGAGCCCGAGGTCTGAGCCGAGTTCCGCAGGTTAAAAACCTGCGGCCACTTTCGAGCTGGCGTCCACTTGCCCGAGTGGGTGCAGGTTTTCAACCTGCACAAGAACTACCCTGGGCGTGGTGCACCGCAGGTTAAAAACCTGCGGCCACTTTCAAACCTGCGGCCACGGGCGGCAACTCAGCGGACGACGTCGAGCGCCGCGATCGGCCCGATCGTCTCGTGACCGACGCCGTCGGCAGCACTGCCGCGGCGCTGCACGTCGATGCGGCCGCTCTTCGCCACCGCGCCGCCGAGACCGTCGCCCTGAAGACGCACCCGCCGCGGCGGCACCGCGGTGGCCTGCGGCTTGCCGTCGGTCGCGAACGACACCGCCTCGTACGCGAGCGCCTCGCCGCTGGTGGGGTCGATCAGGTCGAACACCAGGCAACGGTAGGCCCGGCCTCCCGAACGGCGGGGCATCGCCAGCCAGACCACCACGCGGTTCCCCGGCGCGAGCGTGGCGAGCTCGACCGCGTCGATGCCCCCCTGGGGCGGACGAAAGTCGGCAGCCCTGGCGATCGCGGGCTTGCCGCGGGACGACTCGGAAGCGGGCTTGGCCGTGGGCTCGGCAGCAGGCTTGGCGGCCGGGGCCAGGCCGCCAGCCGCGATCGTCTCGGCGGCCGCCGCCACGGCCTCGATCTCCTGGGCTGCCGCTTCGGCGGACGGGGCGGCGTCGTCGGACCGGGCCGCCGGAATGTCGCGGGAGTTCACGACCTCGAGCCCTCGCTTCACGAGCCGGCCGAGGTCGCCGGTGAGGGCGAAGCCGCCGGCGATGATGCCGATGGCGGCGATGCGTGAGAGGATGGTCGACATGGGCTTGAGCCTCGCGGCGGTCGCGGAGTCGCGGAGACCGCGCTCGCAACGATACCCCACGCCGGCGGCGCAGCGCCGCCCGGCGGGCCGCTCGCCCCCTTTGCCCGTGCCGGTCGTGCCGACGATGACGCTCGGCGGGGATCAGAGCTCCGCCAGGGCCGCGAGCACCTGGTCGGCGTGGACGTCGGTCTTCACGGCCTTGAACACCTTCGCCACCCGTCCGGACGCGTCGATCACGAACGTGCTCCGGGCGATTCCCATCGACTTTTTGCCATACATGTTCTTCTCCCGCCAGGCGCCGTATTTCTCGGCCACCACGTGGTCGGGATCGCAGAGCAGCGTGAAGGGCAGTTTGTACTTCGTGCGAAACTTCGCGTGGCTCTCCGGGCCGTCGGGGCTGACGCCGAGCACCACGGCCCCGGCCTTCGCCAGCCGGGCCTTGGCGTCGCGGAAGCCGCAGGCCTCCTTCGTGCAGCCGGGGGTGTCGTCCTTGGGGTAGAAATACAGCACGATCGGCTGGCCCTTCAGGCTGGAGAGCTTGAACTTCGTGCCGTCGTGCGTGACGAGCGTGAAATCCGGGGCCTTGGCCCCCTCCTCGATCCAGTCGGCCATCGGTGGTCTCCTCACGGAACAACGGCAGTCGTGACCTCGCTTTCTAGCACCGGGCCGGGCGGCGTCCAGTCGGTCCGCGTGGCCCTGCTCACGCCGCCGGGCCGCGGCGCACTCGCCGTGGTCGGGGTGGCGGGGCCGGGGGCCGCGATGCTCGTCGATCGGCTGTTCGCGGCCCGAAGCGGCGACGGCGTGGCCAGCCGGCGCGACGGGGCGATCGCGTTCGGTGCCTGGCGGCCCACGGGGGAAGACGTGGTCGTGGTCCGGCACGCGGCCGACCGGGTGGAGGTGCATGGCCACGGGGGCGCCGCGGCGCCGGCGGCCGTGATGGCGAGCCTCGCGGCGGCAGGGGCGACGCCGGCGACCTGGCACGACTGGCTCGACGGCGGGCCGTGCGGGATCGAGGCCCGCGCCGCCCTGCCGGATGCCTGGGGGCCGAAGGGGGCACGCGTGCTCTGCCGGCAGGCGGCCGGCGCCCTCGACGCGGCCCTCGCCGACCTCGCCGCACACGTGGCCCGCGGCGAGCGGGCCGCGGCCGGCGAACTCGCCGCGCGGCTGCTGGCGGCATCGCGGGTGGGCCTGCGGCTCACGAGGCCCTGGCGGGTGGTGCTCGCCGGACGAGTGAACGCCGGCAAGAGCAGCCTGATGAACGCCCTCGTCGGCCATGCGCGAAGCATCGTCGCCCCCGTGCCGGGAACCACCCGTGACCTGGTCTCCGCGCCGGCCGTGCTCCAGGGATGGGCTGTCGAACTCGTGGACGCCGCGGGCAGCCGCGTTGCCGGGGAGCCGACGTCGGCGACCGAGCGGGCCGGGATCGAGCGGGCCGGTCAGGCCCGGGCGACGGCCGATCTCGTCGTCCGCGTGGTGCCGGTGGAGGACGTGGGGCAGGCTGACCTCCGGGCTGGGCCGCACGAACTCGTGGTCGTCACGAAGATCGATCAGGAGCCGCAGCGGCGGACACCCGGCGTGCTCGCCACCTCGGCCGTGACGGCCGAGGGCATCGACGACCTCGTGGTGGCGGTCGTTGACTCGCTCCTGCCGGAAGAGCGGCGGGATCCGGGCCTGCTCGCTGGGGCCGTTCCGTTCACCCCACGGCAGGTCGCGACGATCGAGCAGCTGATGAGGGCGGCGGAGGGGTGAAGGTTGGCCTGAGTTGAGTGGGTGGAAAGTGGCCTGAGGTTTGGGGAAGTGGCCTGAGGTTTGGAAAAGTGGCCTGAGGTTTGGGGAAGTGGCCTGAGGTTTGGGGAAGTGGCCTGAGGTTTGGAAAAGTGGCC
>JBBAVS010000111.1:0-6334 GCA_040397585.1 Pirellulales bacterium | reverse complement strand
TTTGGGGAAGTGGCCTGAGGTTTGGGGAAGTGGCCTGAGGTTTGGAAAAGTGGCCTGAGGTTTGGGGAAGTGGCCTGAGGTTTGGGGAAGTGGCCTGAGGTTTGGAAAAGTGGCCGCAGGTTTTTAACCTGCGGTGCACCACGCCGAGGGTGGTACTTGTGCAGGTTGAAAACCTGCACCCACTTTCGGAGAACCGGCACCCACTTTTCGGAGAACCTGCACCCACTTTCGGAAAACCTGCACCCACTTTCGGAGAACCTGCACCCACTTTCGGAGAACCTGCACCCACTTTCCGGAGAACCTGCACCCACCTTTCGGAAAGCCGGCCCCCCGGGCATGCGCCGATGATCAGCCGTCGTCCTTGGCCGCCTTGTCGTCGGCGGTCTTGCCCCGGATGTAGAGGCGGATCGGCACCTCGCGAAACGGCAACTCCTTGCGGAAGGCGTTGAGCAGGTAGCGGCGATACGGCTCGGACACGCTCTTCGGCGCGCTCGCCGAGATCACGATCGTGGGCGGCCCCACCTCCACCTGCGTGGCGAAGTAGAGCCGCACCGGCCGGCCGCGGGAGTCGGCGGGGGGATGGTTGGCCTCGACCGCCTGCCGAAGCACGGTGTTGATCCGGGCCGTGGCCACCCGCTCATGGCTCTGGCGGTAGAGCCGCTGGGCGGTGTCGATCGTGGCCTTCACGTTGCGGCCCTCCGTGGCAGTGACGAAGGCGACCGGCGCCCAGGGCATCGTGCGGAAGGTGTCGCGGAGGTATTGGTTCCACTCCCGCTTCTTCACGTCGGCGGCGTAGAGGTCCCACTTGTTGACCACGAACACCACCGGCTTCGCCTCCTCGGTGATCGTCTCGGCGAGCTGCTTGTCGACCTTGCCGATCGGCTCGGTGGCGTCGAAGAACAAGAGCACCACGTCGGCCCGGCGGATGCTCCGCTGGGCGCGGTGGGCGGAGTAGAAGTCGATGTCGGTGGTCCGGCTCTTGGTCCGCCGCAGGCCCGGCGTGTCGATCGCCAGAAACGCGCGGCCATCGACCTCGAAGCGGACGTCGATGCTGTCGCGGGTGGTGCCGGCGATGGGGCTGGTGATCACCCGCTCCTCGCGGGCGAGGGCGTTGACGAACGTGCTCTTGCCGACGTTGCGACGGCCCACCATCGCCAGCTTCATGTCGGGCAGGTCGGCCGAATCGGGGTCGGCGACGGAAGGGGGCGGCAGCCGCTCCATGATCGCGTCTACCAGCGGCCCGCGGTTGCGGTGTTGCTTGGCGCTCACCACCAGCGGCGCGCCGAAGCCGAGCGCGGCGAACTCGTGGGCCGCGGCGTCGAAGTTCGGGGCGTCGGCCTTGTTGACGATCACGAGCACCGGGCAGCCGATCCGGCGGATCCGCTGGGCCACCTGGAGGTCGGCCGGCACGATGCCCGTGCGGACGTCCACGACGAAGAGCACCACCGCGGCGTGCGCCAGCCCCGACTCGATCTGGCGGTCGATCTCCGCCGTCAGACCGTCGGGGTCGTCGAAGCCCATGCCGCCGGTGTCCACCAGCTCGAGCACGCGGCCATCGAGTTCGATCCGCTGCACGAGCCGGTCGCGGGTCACGCCCGCGGTCGGGTCTTCGATCGCGATCCGCTTCTCGATGAGCCAGTTGAACAGGCTCGACTTGCCGACGTTGGGCCGGCCGACGATCACCACCTGGGGAAGCATTGCGAGTTAGGCTCCGGCGTCGGGGAGGGTGGGGAGGCCGCCGAGCTGCCGCCGCGGGGTCGAATGGACGAGATAGCGGTGGCTGATGGCGTCGGCGAACTCCCGCACGAGCGTTTCGAGCCGGGCGAGCAGCGTGGCGAGTTCGCGGCGGCCCCCCTGCTCGTCGCTGGCGGCGAGGCGATCGACGTCGGCCAGACGCAGCTGGCTGACGGCGGCCATCACGGCCCGCCGTTCGCCGGTGAGCACCGGCGAGGCGTCGTCGCCCGGCAGGGCCGCGACGTGTTCGGCGAGCGCCGCGAACTGGAAGCCCACGCTCCGCGGATTGGTCTCGTCGATCACCAAGAGGTCGATGAGCGGCGCGGCCTCGAGCACGCCCGGATACCGGTTGCGGTAGGTCATCGAGCTGTCGGCGATCTCGAGGAGCATCTCGTCGAGCCGTGACGAGTCGCCGCGGAGACCGTCGGCCACGCTCGACGGTCGGGGGACGGCAAGCGCCGCCGACAGGAGGCTGATGGCGGCGGAGGCCCGCTCGATGCGGCGGCCCATGTCGAGAAACCGCCAGCCGGGCCCGCGTGTCATGCTCTCCATGCCGAGGCCCGCGAAGGCCGCGAGCTCGAAGATCAGCGTGTCGAGGTGGGGCAGCACGTCGGCGACGCTGGCGGGGAGCGACCGCAGCGGCATGCGGCCGGCGAGCGAGTCGCGGCGGACGCGGGACAGCACCTTCCAGGAGTCGATCGAGATCCGGTCCCGGACGACCGACGCGGTCCCCCAGAGACGATCGATGTGCTCCCGCACGCTCCCCGAGCGGTCGGGGTCGTGGACGAGCGCCTGGATGTCGGCCCGCATCCGGTGCACGTCGGTGGTGAACGGCCAGGCGTCGGCTGCGGGACCGGCGCTTGTGGCCAGGAGGGTTGCGGCCTCGACGGCGCACTCGTGATTCGACTCCGAGGCGAGCCGGGCGCTGATCGTGCGGAGGAGGCGGGCGGCGTTCTCCGCCCGCTCGGCGTGGCGGCCGAGCCAGTGGAGGTGGTCGGCCACGCGGCTCGGGAGGTCGTAGCCGCTGCGGCGCAGGGGAATCGGCTGGCCCGGACGGCGGAGCAGCGTGAGCGGAGCGACGGGCCCGGAGGAGAGCACCCAGACGTCCTTGGAGCCCTGGCTCGACAGCAGGAGTTCCTCGCCCGACGAGCGGCCGATCGACATCCGCGCGAGGGCCCCGCGCATCGTCTGGTAGCCCTCGGGAACGGCGACGGCGAAGCACCGCATCAGCACCGCGGCCGGCGCGATTGCCCCGTCGTTCCAGCACGGGGCCACCGACCGCTCGACCCGCTCCCGGCCCACCCAGTCGGCCGGCCGGCTGCGAATCTCGTCGATGAGCCGCGCCCGCTCGGCGGCGGCGAGCAGCGCCGGCACGTAGCGCTTCGGGCCGCGGCGGGGCTTCACCGGCTCGATCACGCAGTCGTCGAGGACATGAAGCACGTGGTCGAGGTTGCCCGGCAGGCCGCACCACCACGATCGCGGGGTCGGCAGCGCGAGCTCCTCGCCGAGGAGCCGGCGGGAGATCGCGGGAAGGAACTCGGCGAACCCGGGCGACTCCGCGAGGCTGGCCCCCAGCGCGTTGGCGACGGCGGTGCGGCCGCGGCGGACCGCCTGCACGAGCCCGGGCGTGCCCTCCAGCGCTGCCGCCTCGAGTTCGAGCGGATCGCAAAGCCGGTCGGGAACGCGGCGCAGCAGCACGTCCATCGGCACGAGGCCGCCGAGGGTCTTCAGCCCCAGACGGTCGTCGCGGACCGCGAGATCACCCCCTTCGACGAGCGGATAGCCGAGGTAGCGGGCGAGATAGGCATCTTCGAAGGAGGTGGCGCTCGACGACCCGGGGCTCTGCAGGGCGATCCGCGGGGTGTCGCGGCCCGCCGCCAGGCCGCGGAGCAGCGACCGCAGGCCGATGAAGAAGGGCGCGAGCCGCTCCACGTTGCACTGCTCGAACGCCGTCGGAAACAGCCGCGACACGACCAGGCGATTCTCGAGGGCGTAGCCGAGGCCGCGGGGCACGTCGGTGCGGTCGCCGAGCGCCACCCACTGGCCGTCGCGATTGCGGGCGACGACGGCGGCGTAGAGGTGCAGCCAGCGGCCGCCCGGCACCTCCATGCCGTGGCAGCAGCGGAGGAAGCCCGGATGCCCGAAGACCAGTTCCGGGGGCACGATCCCCTCGCGGAGCACGTGCTGGGGGCCGTAGAGATCGGCGAGCAGCGCGTCGAATACGCGGGCCCGCTGGTTGATGCCCACCTCCAGCCGCTCCCAGTCGCCGCCGGCGACCACCAGCGGGATCGGGTCGAGGACCCAGGGCCGCTGCTCGCCCGACTTCTCGTCTTGCATGGCGTAGGTCACGCCGTTGTCGCGGATCAGCCGCCGGGCCTGCTCCCAGCGTTCGGCGAGTTCGGCGGGCTGCCACGAGCCGAGCTGGTCCACCAGGCCCTGCCAGTGCGGTCGCGGTGCCCCGTCGGCGCCGCAGAACTCGTCGTACGACGTGTCAGGCGGACGGTAGCCCGGAAACGGACCCTGCCCCGGGCCGGTCGGCAGCGGGATCGTGGAGGCTTCGGGCGGAGGGTTCATGAAGGCACGACCGAGAGGGAGATGAAGTGTACCCCGCAGGGAGCCAGCCGGTGGCCACTTTGGAGTGGGGGCAGGTTTTCGAAAGTGGGGGCAGGTTTTCAACCTGCCCATGTGGCGCACCGGGCTCCGGTCCTCCACAGGTTGAAAACCTGTGGCCACTTTTGGGTGACCGGGGCCTGGTCCTCCACGGGTTGGAAACCGGAAAAGTGGGGGCAGGTTTTCAACCTGCCCATGTGGCGCACCGGGCTCCGGATCTCCACAGGTTGAAAACCTGTGGCCACTTTCAGCACACCGGGCTCCGGATCTCCACAGGTTGAAAACCTGTGGCCACTTTTGGGTGACCGGGCTCCAAATCTCCACAGGTTGAAAACCTGTGGCCACTTTCATGGCACACGGGCTGAGAACCTCGGCCACTCGATCAGCCGCCCAGGACCGCCCGGATCCGCTCGCGCGTGACCGGCGACACCACGCCGTGCTCCGTGATGATGCCGCGAATCAGCCGGGCCGGCGTGACGTCGAAGGCCGGGTTGAACGCCCGCGCGGCCGCGGGGGCTGCCTCCACGCCGAGCGGCCGCAGCACCTCCGCGGCACTCCGCTCCTCGATCGGGATCTCCGCGCCGGTGTCGAGCGCGAGATCGAACGTGCTCGACGGCGCGGCGACGAAGAACGGCACGCCGTGCGCCTCGGCGAGCAGTGCGAGGCCGTAGGTGCCGATCTTGTTGGCCGTGTCGCCGTTGGCGGTGATCCGGTCGGCGCCCACGATGCAGGCGGCCACGCGGCTGGTCTTCAGCAGGTGCGCCGCGGCCGAATCGCAGAGCACGGTCACGGGAATGCCTCGCTCCACGAGCTCCCAGGCGGTGAGCCGCGCGCCCTGGAAGAGCGGCCGCGTCTCATCGGCGAACACCTCGAACCGCCGGCCCGCGTCCCAGGCGGCGGTGATCACGGCCAGCGCCGTTCCCGCGCCACCGGTAGCCAGGGCGCCGGTGTTGCAGTGGGTGAGCACGCCTCCCTCGGGAAGCACCGCCGCCCCGTGTCGACCGATCGCCGCGCAGAGCCGACGGTCTTCCTCGTGGATGCCGCGGGCCTCGGCCAGGAGCGCGGCGGCCAGCGCCGCGGCGTCGGCGGCGGCCGGCAGGCCATCGAGGCTTCGCAGGCAGCGCTCGACGGCCCAGCGGAGGTTCACGGCCGTGGGCCGGGCGGTGGCGAGCTGCTCGGCCTGCGCGAGCACGTGCGCCCGGGCCTGGTCGGGCGGCATTCCGCCCCGGATCGCCTCGCCCGCGGCCACCACCATCCCGTAGGCCCCCGCGATCCCGATCGCCGGCGCGCCGCGGACCCGCAGGCTCTGGATGGCCTCGATCACCGTGGGCACGTCGTGGCAGGCGAGCCAGGCGGAGCGGCCGGGCAGGAGCGTCTGGTCGAGGAGTTCGAGGTGGCCGGTGGGGTCACCGATCCAGCGGAGGGAGACGGGATTCATCGGCGGGGCACCGGAGGAGAGGGGGAGACCCGCAGGTTGAAAACCTGCGGCCACTTTTGAAAACGTATGCCACTTGGACAGGAAAGTGGGGGCAGGTTTTCAACCTGCCCATGCTCGAGGAGTTTTCCACAGGTTGAAAACCTGCGGCCACTTTTGAAAACCTGCGGCCACTTTGAACAAGGGTGGCCACTTTTGAAAACCTGCGGCCACGTGGCTCCGGTCAGAGCCTGAGCGGTTCGCACGGCAGCCCGAAGGCCGCCGCCACGGCCGGCAGTACGAGCCGGCCCTCATACACGTTCACCGCCGAACGGATCGCCGCGCTCTCCCGGGCCGCCGCCGCGACGCCGCGGCTGGCGAGGTCGATCACGTAGGGCAGCGTGGCATTGCACAGCGCGTAGGTGCTCGTGCGGCCGACGGCCCCCGGCATGTTGGTGACGCAGTAGTGCACCACGTCGTCCACCACGTAGGTCGGGTCGGCGTGGGTGGTGGGCCGGCTGGTGGCCACGCAGCCCCCCTGGTCGATCGCCACGTCGATGATCACGGCGCCCGGCT
>JBBAVS010000110.1:0-12415 GCA_040397585.1 Pirellulales bacterium | reverse complement strand
CTTTTCTCAACACTTCAGGCCGCTCTCAGCGCTCAATTGCGAACGTGAGGAAGTGCGTGGCACAGCTGATGCACGGGTCGTAGTCGCGGATCACCCGCTCGCAGGCCAGCGTCACGGCGGCGTCATCGAGGCCGATCACACCCGGGAGCATCGCCTTCAGATCCGCGCTGATCATGCCCTGGTTCTGCGACGTCGGCGGCACGATCGCCGCCCCGGCGATCAGCCCGTCGGCGCCGATCTCGTAGCGGTGCCAGAGCAGGCCCCGCGGCGCCTCGGTCGCATGGCAGGCAGCGCCGGCCCGCGGCACGAAGTCGATCCGGCACGGGGAGATCTCGGCCACCGCAGTCCGTGAGATCGCCAGGGCTTCTTCGCAGGCGGCCACGATCTCGAGGGCCCGGGCCACGATGCTCTGTGACGACCGCCGCAGCGGAAACTCCAGGCCGCTCGTCTCGGCGGCCCGCCGCGCCGCCGGCGGCAGGCGGTCGTGGCAGAGGTTGATCCGCGCCAGCGGGCCCACGAGGTAGGGCCGCTCGTCCGGCAGCATCACGCTCTCGAGCGCCGTGCTCCAGGGCACCTGCCGCTCGAGGAAGTGCCGCTGGTAGTCATCGGCGTCGATCGCGAGCCCGCTCGTCGAGACGATTCGTCCTTCGTCCAGTGGATAGCCGGCGGCGGGCCGCAGGCCCACGCACTCGTAGTCGCGGGCCGCGCCCGGGAAGTCGAGCCGGCTCACCTCGGCCACGAGGTCGAGCGCGGCGACCAGAGCCCACTCGAGCTCGGTCACGAGCCCCCGGAGTTCGGCCGCCGAGGGAGCGCGATAAAAGCCTCCCACCGTCACGTTCACCGGATGCACGGCCCGGCCCCCCACCACCTCCATGATCCGGCTGCCGAGCGCCTTGAGCCGGAGGCCGCGGTTCACGAGTTCGGGATGCGTGGTGGCCAGGGCGAAGCCGCTCTCCACGCCGAGGAAGTCGGGCAGGTGCAGGAGGTGCACGTGAAGGGCGTGGCTCTGGATCCATTCGCCGCAGTAGAGCAGCCGACGCAGCCGGCGGATGTCGGGAGTGACGGTGATGCCGACCGCCTTCTCGAGCGCCTCGCACGCGGTGAGCTGGTAGGCCACCGGGCAGATACCGCAGATCCGCGCCACGATGTCGGGCACCTCGCGGACCTCGCGGCCGCGGACGAGTTTCTCGAAGAACCGCGGCGGCTCGTAGATCGAAAACTCGGCGATCTCCACCGCCCCATCAACCAGCCGGACGCGGAGCGATCCCTGCCCCTCGACGCGGGCGAGCGACTTCACCTGCAGCCGACGGACCTCGCTCATTCGCGGGCCTCCAGCCGGTTGCTCTCGGCTCGAAAGGCCGGCGCCGCGGCGTTGAACGACCGCACGAGCCGCACGAGCGATTCCCGTGGCGTGCCCCGCTGCTCGTAGAAGCCGGTCAGGCTCACCAGGTTCGGCGACTCGCTCGGGCCGAAGCAACCGAAGCACTCGCGGTCGTGGGCCGGGCAGATCGCGCCGCAGCCAGCCTGGGTGACGGGGCCCAGGCAGGGGATGCCCCGGGCCACGGCCACGCACACGGTGCCTCTGGCTTTGCATTCGACGCACACCGAATGGCCCGGCACGTGCGGCTTGCGGCCGAAGAGCACGGCGGTGATCAGATCGAGCAACTGCCCGCGGTCGATCGGGCAGCCGCGGAGCTCGAAGTCCACCGGCACGTGGTCGGCGATCGCGGTGCTCGTGGCGAGCGCGGCGATCGTGGCGGGCGTCGCGTAGACGGCGGCCAGAAACTCGTCGATCCGGCCCCAGTTCCGCAGGGCCTGGATGCCGCCCGCCGTGGCGCAGGCGCCGATGGTGACCAGGAACCGGCACTGGCGGCGGACCTCGCGGATCCGCTCCACGTCGTCGGGCGTGGTGATCGAGCCCTCCACGAGTCCCACGTCGTAGGGCCCCGGCACCACCTGCGACCGGGCCTCGAGGAAGTGGTTGATCTCCACGCGGCCGGCGAGTTCGAGGAGCCGGTCGGTGGCGTCGAGCAGCTGGAGCTGGCAACCGTCGCACGAGGCGAACTTGAACACGGCGAGTCTGGGCTTGGCGGTCATAGCTGCGGCACCCGCATCAGTCCGGCGATCCGATCATAGCGCAAGACGGGGCCGTCGCGGCAGACGAAGTGCGGCCCGAACTGGCAGAGCCCGCAGTGGGCGACCGCGCAGGCCATGTTGCGCTCGAGCGACAGGTGGATGCTCTCCGCGGCCACCCCGCGGCGGAGGGCAGCCTCGGCCACGCCCGTCATCATGGCGTCGGGGCCGCAGCAGAGGATCGTGGTCGTCGGGCCGGCGAGCGGGAGGTCGGCGAGCAGGTGGGTGACGAGGCCGACGCGGCCCTGCCAGTCGGCGGCGGCTTGATCCACGACCGTCTGCACGTCGATGCCGGCCGCCCGCCAGCCGGCGTATTCGGCCGTGTAGAGCAGCCCGTCGGGCCGCTTCGCGCCGTGGAGCACGATCGTCCGTCCGCCGTCGGTGCGCCGGGCCAGCTGCCGGATCGCGGCCCGCTGCGACGCGAGCCCGAGCCCTCCGGCCACGATCACGACGTCTCGCTCAGTCACCGCATCGATGGGCCACGGCGTGCCGAAGGGACCGCGGACGAACACCTGCCCGCCCGCCGTCAGCTGCGCCAGCGCTTCGGTCACGTTGCCGACCGCGCGGACCGTGTGGGCGATCGTGTCGCGGTGTTCGGGGTCGGAGCTCACGGAGATCGCCGCCTCGCCGATCCCGGGCAGGTAGAGCATGTTGAACTGCCCGGCCGCGAAGCGGTAGCCGGCCCGCGCGGCGGGCTCGTCGAATGCGAGCTCGTAGGTCCGCACGCCGGGCGTCTCGTCGAGGATCGAGACCAGCCGTGCGGGATGCGCCCGCCAGGGATCGCTCGCTGCGCGAGCTGGCGGCCAGGCGGTCATGCTCACGACGCCTCCCGGCCGGCGGCTGGGTCGAGGCCGCTGTCGGTCGCCCGGATCGCGGCGATCTCCTCGGTGACGTCGATGCCCACAGGGCACCAGGTGATGCAGCGGCCGCAGCCGGTGCAGCCCGAGGTGCCGAACTGGTCGATCCACCCGGCAAACTTGTGCGTCAGCCACTGCCGGTAGCGCGACGCGGTGGAGCTCCGCACGCTCTGGCCGTGCATCCGTGCGTGATCGAGCGAGAAGCAGCTCGCCCAGTGCCGCTCGCGCTGCACCTCATCGCCGGTGAGATCGGCCACTTCCTGCACGCTCGCGCAGAAGCAGGTGGGGCAGACGAGCGTGCAGTTGGTGCAGGATAGACACCGCGCGGCCACGTCGTCCCACCGCGGGTGCTCGAGGTTGCGCATGAGGAGATCGCGGATGTCGTGGGTGTCGAGGCTGCGGGCCGCGGGGCCGTCGGCCGCGGCGTGCCGCGCGTGCATCCCCGCGGCGAGCTCCCGCGGCACGCCGCGGGCCGCCTCGATCTCGGGCTCCGTGCAGGCGGCCGCCGCCGCGTCGCTGCCGAGGGCCTCGGCGAGCACCGCGGTGCCACGCACCGAACCCACCTCGCAGGCGAACCGCCCACCGATCTCGGTGAGGGCGAGGTCGAAGCCCGGCCCGGCCGCGGGCCCGGTGCCCATCGAGTGGCAGAAGCAGGTGGCCACCGCCCGCCGGCAGTTCACCGCCACGAGAAACAGCCGCTCGCGGCGGGCCTTGTACGCCTCGTCCACGAAGTCTCCGCCGAGGAACACGCGGTCCTGGACGGCGAGCGCCGCGAGATCGCAGCCACGCACGCCGAGCACCGCCAGCGGCGGATCGGCCGCGGCGGCCGGGGTTTGTGTCCACGCGCCGTCCACCCGCGCGAACGACGCGATCGTCTCGCGGGCGGGAAACAGGAAGTTCTTCAGCGAGTGCGGCCCGACGACATGGTCGAAGGTGCCCGCGGCGGGATCATGCCTGAGCCGATAGAAGCCGCCGTCCTGTTCGTCGAGCCAGCCCGTGGGCAGATCCGCCGCCGCGGCGAGATCGCGGAGCACGATCGCTCCGTCGGCCACCTGCGGCCCCACGACGCGGTGCCCCTCCCGCCGCAGGGCGTCGATCACCCGCTGCAGTCCTGCCAGGTCGAGCCAATGCCAGGAGCCGGGGGACGGTGCGGTCATCGATGCCTCTTGGCAACAACTCTCGGGGGTTCGGCGCCACAATGCAACTGCCGTGCGGGACCGCCGCTCCCGTTCGCCGCGGCCGTCTGGTACACCACGTGTCATGGACGCCCGCCAAACCACCCGCGAGCTCTTCGGCGTGCCCCGGGCGCTCGTGGGCATGCTGCACGTCGGCCCGCTGCCAGGCAGCCCCGGCCGGCGGGCCGCGGCGGCCGCGAGCCTCGACGAGCAGATCGCCCGCGCCGTCGCCGAGGCCGAGACCTACCGGGCCGCCGGGTTCCACGGCCTGATCCTCGAAAACATGTTCGACAGGCCGTACCTCAAGGCCGCCGTCGGACCCGAGGTGGTGGCGGCGCTGGCGGTGATCGGCCGCGAGGTCCGCCGCGCGGTGCCGCTCGCGCTCGGCGTGCAGGTGCTGGCCGCGGCCAACGAGGAGGCGATCGCCGTCGCCCTCGCCTGCGGGGCCACGTTCGTTCGCGTCGAGGGGTTCGTGTTCGCGCATGTCGCCGACGAGGGGCTCGTCGAGGCCGACGCCGGCCCGCTGCTCCGCTACCGTGCCGCCGTCGGCGCCGAGCATGTGCGGGTGTTCGCCGACATCAAGAAGAAGCATTCCTCGCATGCCGTCACGGCCGACGTCGACATCGTCGAGACGGCGCATGCGGCCGAGTTTGCGCTGGCCGACGGCGTGATCGTGACCGGCACGGCCACCGGCCGGCCGGCCGATCCTGCCGAGGTGACGGCGGTGGCGCACGCGGTGGGCATTCCGGTGCTCGTCGGCTCCGGGATCACGCCCGACAACGTCGCCGCGTTCGCCGCCGCCGACGGGCTGATCGTGGGCTCGGCGGTGAAAGAGCGGGGCGACTGGCGGCTGCCGCTCGACGCGACCGCCACGCAGCGGCTCGCCGCCGCGTTTCAGGCGTGCGGATCGAACCGATGAGCGGCGCCATTCCCGACCTCGTGCTCCTCGGCAACCTGCTGGTGGACGACATCGTGCTCCGCGACGGCAGCACGCTGATGGGCGAACCTGGGGGCGCGGTGCTGCATGCGGCCCTCGCGGCGGCGCTCTGGGGCGCGAAGGTGGGCATCGGCTCCGTGGCCGGCATCGATTATCCGGCCCACGCCCTCGAGCAGCTCGCCGCCAAGGGGATCGACCTCGCGGGGGTCCGCCGGCTCGACCGCACGGGCGGTCGCGCGTGGCTGCTCTACGAGCCCACCGTCCGCCGGACCGTGCACCATCTCGACTGCCCCTCGCATGCCGACGTGTCTCCCACGCTCGCCGACCTGCCGGCCCCCTGGCTCGCCGCCCGGGCCTTTCACCTGGCGCCGATGCCGCTCGAGCGGCAGCTGGAACTCGCCCACGGCCTCGCCCCGGATTCGCCGGGCGCTCGGCTCGTCTCCCTCGATCCGTTCGAGCTCGTCCGCGACGGCACGCTCGCGGCCTGGCGGGAGGTGCTCACCCACATCGATCTGTTCTTCGTGAGCGAAGACGAGTGGCGGCTCGCCGGCGAGGCCGACGCGATCATTCCGGCGCTTGCCGGCCCGCGGCTCGCCCGGATCGCCTTCAAGCGCGGCGCCCGCGGCGGCCGGCTCGTGGACCTGCATGCGGGCCGGGCGCAGACCTGGAGCTCACGGGCCCGCGACGTGACCGACGCCACCGGCGCCGGCGACGCGTTCGCCGGCGGTTTTCTGGCGGGCCTCGTCACCCACGGCGACGTGAAGGGCGCGCTCGAACAGGGCATCGTGGCGGCGAGTTTCGCGATCGAAGACTGGGGCGGCCGCGGCCTGATGGCGGCCACGCCGGCGGCCGCCGCGGCGCGACATGCGGAGTGGTTCGCCGACGAAGCGGCGGAGGTGAGCGGATGAGCGGACTGTTGACGGTGTCGGACGAGGTGGCCGCGGCGGTGGCCGCCGGCCGCCCGGTGGTGGCGCTCGAGACCACGCTGGTGACCCACGGCTTGCCGCAGCCCGACGGCATGCGCGTGGCCATGGCGCTCGAGGCGGCCGTGCGGGCCCGCGGCGCGCTGCCGGCCACGATCGGCATTCTCGACGGCGGGGTGCGGGTGGGGATCACGCGGCCGGAGCTCGAGCGGCTCGCGTCGGCTCCGAACCCCGTGAAGGTGAACCTCGGCAACTTCGCGGCCGAGGTGGCGGCCGGGGGCTGCGGCTCGACCACCGTGGCGGCGACGATGTTCGCCGCCTGGAAAACCGGTATCCGCGTGTTCGCCACCGGCGGCATCGGCGGCGTGCACCGCGGCGCCGCGGAGACGGGCGACGTGTCGGCCGATCTGACGGCGCTCTCCCGGTATCCGGTGGCGGTGGTGTGTGCCGGGGCCAAGGCGGTGCTCGACCTGCCGCGGACGGTGGAGATGCTCGAAACGCTCGGCGTGCCGATCCTGGGCGTGGGCACCGCCGAGTTTCCGGCGTTTTACCGCCGCGAGAGCGGCCTGCGGGTGGATCGCCGCTGCGATTCGATCGCGGCCGTGGCCCGCGCCGTCCGCACCCACTTCGACCTCGGCTTCACGTCGGGGCTGGTGGTGGCCAACCCGGTGCCCGAGGCCGATGCCCTCGCCAAAGACCTCCACGACTTCGCCCTCGGCACCGCGCTCTTCGAGGCGGCCGACATGACGGGCCGCGGGGTCACGCCCTACCTGCTCGACCGGATGCGGGCCCTCACCGGTGGCGCGAGTGTGAAGACGAACGAGGCCCTGCTCGTGAACAACGCCCGCGTCGCGGCCGACCTCGCGGTGGCGCTGGGCGGCGCGGCCTAATCTACGGATACCAGAAGCACAGGTTTTCAACCTGTGTGCAATCTGGGAAACCGGTTTTCAACCTGTGATTGATCCGCCGCTCGCTTCGGGGCTGCCCATGCCCCGTCGCCGGACGTTCGCTCCGCCCATCCTGGGCTCCGCTCACTCGATGCTGACTGCGCTCCGGCATCCATGCCTGCGCTGGCCAGCAACGCCGGCTCCCGGGGCACGGGCAGCCCCGCGCTTCGTTTGTCCCCGTAGCACAGGTTTTCAACCTGTGCCTCCCGACGCGGGACTACGGCGCCAGCCGCTCGAGGATCCAGTCGCCGCGTGCGCCGCGGCGGAAGACGAGCCGGTCATGGAGGCGGCTTGGCCGGCCCTGCCAGAACTCGATCCGCTCGGGCACGAGGCGGAAGCCGCCCCAGTTGGTTGGCCGCGGGATCGCCGCGTCGTCGGGATGCTCCGTCCGGTAGCGGGCAAAGAGCGTTTCGAGCGCCGCCCGATCGGGGATCACCTCGCTCTGCGGCGAGCTCCAGGCCCCGATCCGCGACGTGCTCGGCCGCGTCCGGAAATACTCGTCGGACTCCGCGGCGGTCGTCCGCTCCACGCGACCCTCGATCCGCACCTGCCGCTCGAGCTCGGCCCAGTGGAAGGTGACCGCCGCGTGGGGGTTTGCCGTGAGCTCACGGCCCTTGCGGCTGTCGTAGTTGGTGAAGAAACAGAAGCCCCGGGCGTCGAAGCCGCGGAGCAGGACGATGCGGGCCGATGGCCGGCCGTCGGGCGTGGCGGTGGAGAGCGTCAGCGCCTCGGGCTCGGGCACGCCGGCGGCCACGGCGGCGTCGTACCACGCGGCAAACTGGGCGATCGGATCGCGGGCCACCGTGGCCTCGTCGAGCGCGGCCTGCTCGTATTCCTTGCGGGCGTGCGTGTGTCTCGGCTCCATGTCAGCGGTGTCCTCCGTTGGCGACCCAGTGCATCGTTTTGTCGGCGAGACGGTCGAGCGCCCGCACGGCGAGGGCGAGATGCTCCCGCCGCGTGTCTTCGATCTTGTTGTGGCTGATGCCGTTGAGGCTCTGCACGAAGAGCATCATCGTGGGCACGCCCGCCATCGCCATTTCGGCCGCGTCGTGGAGCGGCCCCGAGGGGAGCCGGTGGCAGGTGCCGCAGGTCTCGCGGACCGCGTCGTCGGCGAGCTCGATGAGCTCGGGATGGAACGGGGCCGGGGGAATGTGCCAGAGCCGCTCCCACGACACGTCCACGCCCCCTTCCGCGGCAAAGCGGCTGGCCGCCGCGCGGGCCTCGGCGAGCATCCGTGCCAGCGCCGTCGGATCGAGGTGTCGCTGGTCGAGCGTGATCCGGCATTCCTCCACCACGCTCGTCACGATCCCGGGCTTGGTGGTGCAGGAGCCGATCGTGCACACGCCCCCGCCGCTTCGCGCGGCGATCGCATAGATCTCCTGGGCCATCTTCGCCGCGGCCAGGAAGGCGTCGCGGCGGCGGTTCATCGGCGTGGAGCCGGAGTGGGCGGCCTGCCCGTGAATCGTGACCGCGTGCCGCTCCACGCCGAAGGTGCCGAGCACGGCACCGAGCGGCAGGCCGAGGTCGAGGAGCACCGGCCCTTGCTCGATGTGGAGTTCCAGATACGCGGCCGCGGTGGCCCGCTCCGTGCCACTCTCCTTCACCCGCTCGAAGTCGATGCCCACGTTCCGCAGGGCGTCGGGCAGGGAAACACCCTGCTTGTCGGTGAGCCGGCGGGCCTCGTCGAGGTCGAGGTTGCCGGAGCAGGCGGCCGAGCCGAACAGGCTCTTGCCGAACCGGGCGCCCTCTTCGTCGGCCCAGTCCACCACGCGGAGCGTGACGGGCGGCTTCCCCGCATGCTCCGCGGCCACCCTCCGCAGCACCTCGACGCCCGCGAGCAACCCGAGGCAGCCGTCGAGCCAGCCCCCGTTGGGGACGGAATCGATGTGACTGCCGATCACGACGGCCCGGTCACTCGTGCCGGGGAGCGTGGTCCAGACGTTGCCGGCGGCGTCTTCATGCACCTCCACGGGCAGGCCGGCGAGCCGTTCGCGAAACCACGCCCGCGCCTTCTGCCAGGTGGGCGTGAAGGCCACCCGCTGGGCGCCGTCGGCGTCGCCGGTGAGCGCGCGAAGGTCTTCGAGTTCGCGGATCGTTCGCCCGGGGTCGATCGCTGACGGCATGGCCGTATCCTGCCGCAAAACAACCGTGGCTGCCACTCGGAGCCGGTTCGCTGCCGGTTCCGCGAAGCGCGTGGCCGCGCGTTTTCAGGTTTGGGTGGCCTGGAGACGCCTGCTGCAAAAGTGGGTGCAGGTTTTCAACCTGCACATGAACCACGCTGGACTTGGACTCACCGCAGGTTAAAAACCTGCGGCCACTTCAAGAGTCCCGAGCCACCCTGCCCGGAAAGTGGGTGCAGGTTTTCAACCTGCACATGAACCACGCTGGACTTGGACTCCCCGCAGGTTAAAAACCTGCGGCCACTTCGGAGAACCTGCGGCCACGTTGGGGAAATCCTGCCTCTCGCCCGCCTGGTTTTGGTGCCGATCGGTCCTGGGGCGTATGTTGTGGGCCCCGAAGAGGAGGTGCGGGACCATGCCGATTCAGCCCCTGCTCGACGCCGCCGCAGCCGCCGCCAATCTGGCGGACATCAAGCCGCCGCTCTCGCCGCAGGAGGCCCGGATCGAGGCGAATCGCTGCCTCTTCTGCTTCGACGCCCCCTGCATCATGGCCTGCCCCACGGGCATCGACGTCCCCACCTTCATCCGCAAGATCACCACCGACAACCTCACCGGGGCCGCTCGGACCATCCTCGAGGCCAACGTGCTCGGGGCGAGCTGTGCCCGCGTCTGCCCCACGGCGATGCTCTGCGAGGGGGCCTGCGTGATGCTCGATCTGGAAAAGGATCCGATCCAGATCGGCCGGCTCCAGCGGCATGCCACCGACCATGTGGCGGCGCTCGGCATCGACGTGCTCCATGCCCCGGCCGAGAAGAACGGCCGGACGGTCGCGATCCTCGGCGCGGGGCCCGCCGGACTCGGCTGCGCCGCCGAACTCGCTCGGCTCGGCTACGCGGTCACCGTGTACGACAAGAAGCCGGCCGGCGGCGGCCTCAACACCTACGGCATCGCCTACTACAAGATGCGGCCCGAGGTGAGCCTCGACGAGGTGCGGATGATCGAGCGGCTCGGCGTGGCATTTCGCTACGGCGTGGAGATCGGCCGCGACGTGCCGGCGGCCGACCTGCTCGGCACCCACGACGCCGTGTTCATCGGCATCGGCCTCGGCGGCGGCAACCGGCTCGGTATCCCCGGCGAGGATCTCCCCGAGGTGGTCGACGCCCTCGAGTTCATCGAACAGATCCACACCCGACCGCTCGAGACCGTGGCCGTCGGCCGCCGCGTGGCCGTGCTCGGCGGCGGCAACACCGCGATCGACGCCGTCACGCAGGCGAAACGGCTCGGTGCCGAGGAGGCCACGATCATCTATCGCCGCGGTGCCGATGACATGTCGGCCTATCCCTTCGAATACGACCTCGCCAAGATCGACGGGGCCACGTTCCTGTTCGACACCGCGGCGGTGGAGGTGGTGACGGAGCAGGGCCACGTGGCAGCGCTCCGGCTCGCCAAGACCGCCGTTCGCGACGGTCGCGTGGCCGTGGTGCCGGGCTCGGAGTGGGTGGAGCCCTTCGACCTCGTGCTCAAGGCCGTGGGCCAGGAGAAGCAAGCGAGCCTGCTCACGCGGCTCTTTCCTGGGCTGAAGCTCGACGCCCGCGGCCGCGTGGTGCACGACCCCGCCACCATGCAGACGAGCCTGCCGAGGGTGTTCGTCGGTGGCGATGCCGCCAGCGGCGGCCGCGAGGTGGTGAACGCCGTCGCCGAGGGCAAGAAGGCGGCCCGCGGGATTCACGCCCTGCTCGCGGGCGCCGCCGAGCGTGGGCCGGTCCAGCCCTCCCGGCTCGGCATGCCCGACGGCGCGGTCGGCTCCGGCTTCGATGCCCCGATCCGCGTTTCCGAACTCGAGGCGGCCCTCACGAAGGGCTGAGCACGCTCCCATGGCCGACCTCTCGATCGACTTCGCCGGCATCAAGAGCCCGAACCCCTTCTGGGTGGCGAGCGGGCCTCCCTCCAACACCGCCCACCAGGCCCACCGCGCCTTCGAGGCGGGCTGGGGGGGCGTGGTCTGGAAGACGATCGGCGACCCGATCGTGAACGTCTCCTCCCGCTATTCCGCGCTCACGCTCGGCGGCCTGAAGATGGCCGGCTTCAACAACATCGAGTTGATCAGCGACCGCTCCCCCGAGACCAACTTCGCCGAGATCGCCGAGGTGAAGCGGCGCTGGCCGAACCACGCCGTGATCGCCTCGCTGATGGTGGACACCCGCGAACGCTGGCACGAGTTCGTGAAGCGGTCGGCCGACTGCGGGGCCGACGGCATCGAGCTCAACTTCGGCTGCCCGCACGGGATGTGCGAGCGGGGCATGGGCTCGGCGGTGGGGCAGAATCCCGAGGTGGCCGAGACGATCGTGGGCTGGGTGATGGAGGCGGCCACGATTCCCGTGATCGTGAAGCTCACGCCCAACATCACCAACGTGGTCTACGCCGCGCGGGCGGCGAAGCGGGCCGGGGCCGACGCGATCTCGCTCATCAACACGATCAACAGCATCACCAACGTCAACCTCGACACGCTCGTGCCCGAGCCGTTCGTGGCCGGCCGGAGTTCCCACGGCGGCTACTGCGGCCCCGCCGTGAAGCCGATCGCGCTCAACATGGTGCACGCCTGCGCGGCCGATCCGCAGGTGGGCCTGCCGATCTCCGGCATCGGCGGGATCGGCAGTTGGCGCGACGCCGCGGAGTTCGCGGCGCTGGGCGCCACCAGCCTGCAGGTCTGCACCGCGATCATGCACTACGGATTCCGGATCGTGGAGGACATGAAAGACGGCCTCTCGGCCTACCTCGACTCCAAGGGCATGAAAACCCTCGCCGACCTCCGCGGCCGGGCCGTGCCGCAGGTGGGCGATTGGCAGCAGCTCGACCTCCACTACAAGCGGGTGGCTCGGATCGACTACGAGAAATGCATCGGCTGCAATCTCTGCCACATCGCCTGCGAGGATGGCGCGCATCAGTGCATCGACCTCGTCGATGCCACCCCCTACGGCCTCGGCCCCGGCCGCGTGCCGGGCAAGACGGTGCCGAAGGTTCGCGAAGATGACTGCGTGGGCTGCAATCTCTGCTCGATCGTCTGCCCCGTGGACGGCTGCATCACGATGACGCCGGTGGACACGGGCCGCCCGGCGATGTCGTGGCACGACTACCAGGCCGCCCTGTCATCGGGCGCGATGCAGTCGATCCCGCCGCACCCCTAACTAGGGTGGACTTCAGAGATTGCCAGGCGGCACCCCGTGGGGGTACAATTTCGCCCTCAATCCCCGCCTCGACTCTCCCACCCACCAGACCCACGGAGGACGCCATGCTTCGCGTCGCCCGCCGGACCAGCGGTTTCA
>JBBAVS010000109.1:0-12441 GCA_040397585.1 Pirellulales bacterium | reverse complement strand
AACCTGCGGCCACTTTGAACCTGCGGCCACTTGGGGCACCGCAGGTTGAAAACCTGCGGCCACTTTGAACCTGCGGCCACTTCGGCCACCCTTCGCCACGGGCGACGTCCGTGGCCTTACGGCACGGCCGCCGCCGCGGGCAGCATCTCGCGGATGCCGTCGAGCCGCGACTCGACCGTCTCACCCGGGGCGGTGAATCGCAGCAGCGACTCCTGGAAGAAGTAGACGACGCCGCTGGAGCCACTGTCGCGCACCGCGGCCGTCTGGTCACGAATCATCTCGATGGGCATGGGCTTCGGCTTCTGGCCCGCGAGAACACCGATCGCCAGCCGTGCCTGGCCCCTGAGTTTCGCCAGCACCGGGCTGCGGAGCTCGCCCTCGAAGGCCCGCATGGTGTCGCGATACACCTGCACGACCACCTCGTCCACGATTCCGTCTTCGACCCACGACGGCCAGTCCTGCACGTAGTTCTTGTAGGACCACGGATACGGATTGGGGGCCACAGACAGTTCGATGCCGGGCCGCGCCGCCTTGACCGCCTTCGAGACCCGCGACACGAACTGCGTCAGTTTCGTCGCCCGCCAGGCGAGCCAGTCGGCGTCGGTGGGGGCGGGCCGGGCGGCCCGTCCCGTCTCCTTCGCGTAGCAGGCCAGCGTGAAGTCGTCGTAGCCGAAGGTGTTCTTCAGCGAGAGGTGGTCGTCGAACTGGATCGTGGGCACGTCGTACCGGGTGACGAACTCGACGGCCAGGTCCTCGTAGAACCGCTGCACGTCGGGGTGCACGAAGTTCAGATACGCCGTCGCCGTGCCGTCCTGATCGAACGTGCTGCGGCCGGAATCGTCGCGCGAGAGCCACTCGGCATGCTGCCGCGCCAGGGGCGAGTCGGCGGGCACCTTCAAGCCCCACTCGAACCAGGGCACGATGTCGAGGCCGTGCCGGTCGCCGAGCGCGAGCCAGTCGGCCACCGGATCGCGGTCGCCGCGGTCGAGGCCGTAGCGCTGCGAGATCCTCGCGGCGCCGTGCTTCACCATCACGTCGCTGGGATAGAAGGTCTCGCCCTGGCTCCAGACCACGGGGTAGAGCGCGTTCATGTTCAGCCCCGCGATCTGCTCGGCCAGGGCCTCCATGTTCGCCCTCGAGTTCATGACCTCTGAATCGACGTCGCTCACCCAGACCCCGCGAAGCTCGGTGGCGGCCGTCACCCGCCGGCCGCGCGCCGCGGGCGGCTCGCCGGCCCGCGTTGCGCTGGCCGCGGCTCCCCCGACCATGACCACGGCCACGACCACGAGCATGCCGAGCGACGTGCACCGCGGCCACCACACCCCCACGGCCTTCATGACGCCACCTCCTTGGCCGTCTCGTCGGTCCGGAGATGCCGGAACCAGAACCAGTAGACCCCGGCCGAGAGCACGACGAACATCGCCAGCAGCACGGCGAACGTGGTCCACTGCCGGAGCACGAACACCATCCCCAGCAGGAACAGCACCAGCTGCCAGGGAACCGCGAACACGATCGCCGCCAGGTCGCGGCGGCACTCGCCGCGGATGGCGTCCTGGTCCTCCCGGGAAAGCTGCGTCACGATCGGCTGCCAGAATCCGAAGGGCCGCGTCACCTTCACGAAGTTCAGCAGCGTCTCGCGCGACGTGGGCTGAGTGAGCAGCGACCCGAGCACGCAGCCCACGAGCGAGATCACGCTCGGCACCACGAAGCTCATCACCTCGGTGAGCTCGATCTTGAACACGCGAATCAGGACCGCCGACAGCATGCCGAACAGCGTGCCCAGGGAGAAGCCGTAGCCGTTGTAGCGCCACCAATACCAGCGCAGCAGCAGCGGGATGAAGAGCCCCGTGCCGAAGGCCATGGTGATCCAGCCCCAGATATCGTTGATGTTCACGCTGTCGAGACTGAAGGCCAGCCCGAGGAGCACGATCGCCACGGTCGCGACCCGCGAATGCCAGACCAGCGTCTTGTTGCTTGCCTGCGGGTTGAGGAACGTCTGGTAGATGTCCTTCACCCAGTAGGCCGCGCCGGCGTTGATCACCGCCGTGAAGGTCGACATCGCCGCCGCCATGAAGCAGGCGATCACGATGCCCTTCATGCCCACGGGCATGTATTCCGCGATCACGGTGGGGAGCACGAGTTCGGGATCGATCACCTTCCCGGTGGTCATGCCGTGGTGGATGCCCAGCATGGCGAGGCCCATCACCAGCGGCCAGCGGAACGAGAGCAGCAGGATCCAAAACAGCGACAACAGCCCCGCCTCGCGGTCGGTCTTGGCGGCGAAGTACCGCTGGCTCGTGTAGCCGCCGGCGCCCGCGAAGCCCTCGACGCAGGTCTTCACGAGATAGAAGAAGATCGTGATCCCGAACGCGTTGTATCGCGAGTAGTCCCCCGGCGTGTCGATCGTCATCGGGGGCATGATGGCCGACCATTCGGCGAGCGTCGTCTGCACGGCCTCGAAGCCCCCCTTGCCGTCGGGCACGGAGACCATGAACTCCGGCGGCAAGACGACCTGCGTCATCGCGATGAAGATCACGTACAGCACGGCCACGAGGATCAGGCCCCCCTGCACGACGTCGGTCCAGACCACGCCGTAGAAGCCGCTGGCCGCGGTGTAGACCATGGTCAGGAGGATCAGCGCGATCGAGGCCACGCGGTCGTCGATGCCCATCAGCATGCCGAAGAACTTGCCGCCGCCGACGGCGAAGTAGCTGATGATCCAGATCGACACCACGAGGTTCGCCAGCGCGCTGATCAGCCGCGCCGTGCGGCCCTCGTGGCCGTCGCCGAACCGCAGCCGCATCCACTCGGCGAGCGTCATCACCTGCGCGCGGCGGGTCCACTTGCCCATGAAGATCATGAAGAAGGCCATGATCAGCACGACGCCGCCGCGAATCTCGATGAAGAATCCCTTCACGCCCAGCGAGTAGATGAGCGCGGTGATCACCATCGTGCCGGCGATGTCGGTGTTGCTCGACATCCCCGAGGCGCCCAGCGCCCACCAGGGCAGGCTGCGATTGCCGAGGAAGTAGGCGTCGATGTTGTCGCGGGCCTTCCGCTCCAGCCAGAGCCCGAGAATCATGATCCCGACCAGGTAGGCGGCGATGAAGCCGTAGTCGAGCGGAGCGAGGACGTTCGTGCCCGTGAACCAGTTCATGATCGCAGCTCCGTGGAAGCTCTTTGCTCGAGGGTCTCGAGGAGGTTTCGGCAGAGGAGCAGGGCCCGCGGCACGTGGAAGGCGCACTTGTAGGCGCCTCCCTTGAACGACTGGCTGACCCGGCCCTCACGGTCGAGGTAGCCATACCACTCGCCGTATTCCCGGTCCGGGAAGTGGCCGAACGTGTACTCCTTCACGGTCTGGAAGAGCGCCCATTCGGCCGCGCTCCCCGTCACGCTGAAGTTGAGCAGGTGGGCGTAGAGGGCTTCGCAGTGCGGCCACCAGAGCTTCATGTTCCACTCGAGCTGGATCGGCGAATGCCCCTGAGCGTCGAGGAAGTAGAAGAGCCCGCCGTAGTCCTTGTCCCAGCCTTCGGCATGCGACCAGCGGACGATGTCCACGGCCAGCGCGGAGAGCTCAGCGTCGTGCTGCCGCTCGGCCCAGTGCTGCAGGAACCAGCCCGCCTCGATGGCGTGGCCCGGGTTCAGCTGGCGGCCCTCCGGCAGGTCGGTGCAGAGCGATCCATCCGGCCGGACGAACTCGTAGACCCGCTTCTCGGCCGGCTTCACGTGGCGGAGGAACGCCTGCTGGCACTCCGCCAGCTCACGCTCGTAGGGCGCGGCTGTGCCGTCGGTGAGTTCCTCGATGAGATTCATGAGGATCATCGGCACGGCGAGGGCCTGGAGCGGCGTCTCGCCCGGGTACGACGGCCTGCCGACTTTCCTCCAGTCGAAGGCCCATGACCAGACCAGGGCGAACATCCGCTCGGCTTCGCGGAGGTAGCTCTCGTCGCCGCTTGCCCGGGCATATTCCGCCATCGCCATCACGTAGAAGCATTCGCTGAAGATCTTCCGCTGGATGTAGATGGGCGTGCCGTCGGCCGTCATCCGGAACGGAATCCGGTCGTCGGGCGTGAGCGCCTTGAACCGCAGAAACTCGGCGCCGCTCTTCGCCATCGCCAGCCACTCGGGCCTCCGCTCCACGGTGCGGTAGAGCTTGCTGAACAGCCACGTCTCGCGGCCCTGCAGCCAGCCGTATTTGGTGACGTCGAACACGTTGCCTTGGCGGTCGAGGCAGTTCCAGAAGCCGCCGTGCTCGCGATCCCAGGAATGCCGCTCCCAGAACGGGATCACGCTCCCGAACAGCTCCTGCTCGAACTCGGTGCGGAGCTGCCGGAGGGTCGTGGCCGGCACCGGGAAATGCCCCGCGGACGATCGTGCACCGCCTGCCTGCAGCGTCATGTCAGAGTCCTTCGCCACGCCACCATTCCTGGTAGCGGTTGTAGAGGTTTCGGGCGGCCGGGTAGGCCGAGTTCGGGCTCATGAAGTGGGAAAACTCGAACGTGATCAGCTTCTCCACGCCGGCGGCGGAGGCCTGCTCCGCCTTGTAGAGCAGCTTGCGGATGTCGGTCGGAGGAAACTTGATCGGCATGTCGCGGTCGAAACTCTCCAGATTGCTCCAGCACCGCAGGCCGTGCTTCGCGGCCAACTCGCGGTTCACTTTCAGGTAGTCCGGCAGCTCGAGGAACGACATCTGGCCATCCTGAAACGCCACGATGTCGACCTTGCCCTCGAGATCGCGGAACACCGACTCCCATTCCCTGACATGCTGGTCGAGCGAGATCGCCTCCGCGCCGAACTGCTTGGCGCCCTTCACGTAGGGCGACATCAGGATCGGCACGTCCTTGAGCCTCCGCAAGTGCCCCGCCAGCTCGTCGTACACCCGCATCATGCCGGCGTTGAAAGTGTTGATCTCGTGGCTGATGTACCAGCCGGCGAACGCGCGGCGATGCCCGTAGCGGTCCATCACCTCCGTGCAGAAGTCGCGGTTGAGCTCGCTTTCCGTGCGGTAGTCGCCGTTGATCCAGTGCTCCCCGGAATCGTAGGTGCCGAAGAAGAACTGCATGCCGCAGCGTTCCGCCTCGGTGAGGAACAGGTCCACGAGGTCCTGGTAGGCCGGCAGACAGGGGCGGTGCCGCTTGATCACCTGCGAATCAAAGGTCAGCCGTTCGCGATAGCCGGCGCGGATCAGGATCACCGTGTCGATGCCGATCGCCCGCATGGCGTCGAAATCCGCGGCCCACTCCCGGCGCCCCCAGTTCTGGGGCGGGATGTCGTGGGTGATCTCGTCGAGAAACGTGCCCGTGATCTTCAGCATGGTTCGATCTTCCACGTCTGGATTTCAAAGGGCCTGAACCGCACATCCAGCTGCTTGCGTCGGCCGAGATCGGCGGAGGAGAGCGTGGTCGTGTCGTCGAGTTGCATGCGGGACGCCCTCTGCGGGCCGTCGGGCAGCGCGGGGAGCCGCACCGTCGTCGCCACGTCGTCGCCCGTCGGATTCACAAGTCGCACCAGCAGACCCTGCTGGGCCGCAGGTTTCAAACCCATCACCTCGAGGGGCGTCTCGCCAACATCGAGCATCGAGGCCGCGAGCACCGCCGGCCCGGTCGCCGCCCTGACCGGCACGACGGGGCACTCCTGGATCCAGCAGGGATGCAGGCTCTCCTTCAAGCGCCGCATCGCCTCGACGACACTCCCGGCAGCGCCGATGGCCACGACGTGGTCGAGGCGTTGCTGCAGCTGCGCGTGTGGGGTGGCGCGCTGCGGTCCCGCCTGGCACGACCGGATCCGCCCGCCGCGGACCGACAGCGAGCCGACCGCCCGGTGGAGCGTGAACGCCGCCGCCGGCACGGCCGATTCCGCTGCCGCCACCAACTCGAACTCATGCAGCCCGACGCCGCCGGCGAAGGAGCTGCCGGCGGTCCCCGCCCAGACGACGCCGTCGTTGGTGTGATGGACGGGATAGGGCTTCTCGCCGGGATAGGCCGGGGTGGCGAGCGGCCCATCCCAGAGGTCGTGCGTCGCCGGCTCGGCGGGGAGCGACCACCACTGCGCCTGGCCGTCCACGATCACGTCGTGACACGCCCCCCCCGCGAGCCGCTGCGGATCGACCACCACCCGAAGACGGCTGTCGGCGAACACATTCGTGTAGGAGATCCGCAGGTCCCAGACGAACGACCGCGGGGGTGAGGCGTCGGCGCTGCTCCAGCGCCGCTGGGCCCGCACGGAGATCGGCATCGTGGCCTGTGGGCCCACGCAGTCGGCCAACGGTTTGCCGGCCAGCTCGTCGCGCTGGATCGATGTGTGGCCGCTGATCTCGTAGGTCAGGTGGAAGACGTCCGCCGTCCGGCCGTCGGCGGTCGCGGAGACGAGCCGCGACCGTTGCACGGGCAGTTCCGGACAGGGGCCGTGCGAGTAGCCGTCGCCGAGGTCGGCATCGAGCTCGAAGCGGATCGCAGATACGAGTGACTCCGGGGCAGGCTCCGGCCGCTCGTTCGTGGCCAGGTCGAGCGGCTCCGCCGTTTCCGAGAACGAAAACACCTCGAAGCCGAGCGGCGGCAGGCTGAAGGTCGCCTGCACCTCGTAGGCCCGGCCCCACGTGGTTTCCAGATAGCGGTTGCGAATCGCCTTGCACGACGTGCGCAGCACCTGCACGGGAACTTCGACGCCGGCCGCATCGACGGCCCGCAGCTGGCGGGCCGCAGACGGCTCGGAGAACTCGCCCCCCTCGTCGGGCAGGAGGATGCGAACGGCGGAGGACACCGACACGGGCCACGGGTGCGGGTTGAAGGCGAACACCCGGGCGGAGCGGGCAGTCGTTGCCGCCGGCAGCCGGAGCTGCACGAGGTGTTCGATCTGCCGGTTGATCATCTCGTGCCCGAGCGCGAGCACTTCGTGGTATCGCTGCACGTCGTCGAGGTGGACGTCGTCCACGCTGCACCCGCAGATGTCGTCGTGGGCATGGTTCTTGAGCAGGGCATCCCACGCCGTCTGGAGCAGCGCCGGCTCGACGCCCGGCAGGCCGCTCACGCTCGCCCACGCGGCCAGCGGCTCGACCACGCGGGTGAGCAGCGACTGCGCGCGGTGGTTGAGAATCTTGAGATCGACCCGTGCCGAGAGCACGTTCCGCAAGAGCGGATGATCGGCCTGGCCGAGGAGATCCCCGCGGTGCACGGCAAACGGCTCCCGCTCCGCCGACCCGCGGAGCTCGGCCACGTAGTCCTCGAAGCTGCCGAACCGGAGCCGGATGTCGGGCTGGCTGGCGTTGAGATCATCGACCAGCGATGCCAGGTCGCCGCGGGCGGGAAGATGATCCCCGCCGGCGGGCAGCACCACGACCGGGTGCTTCTGGAAGGGCACGACCCTCGCGAGCGTCGCGCTCAACCGCTCGCGGGCTCGTTCCTGGCTCGCGGCCAGGCCGTCGTAGCGTCCATGAAAACTCTCCTGCCCGAGGGCCCCGAGCGGAAAGTAGCCCTCCCGCAGAAACGTGGCCAGCACCTCCGACCCGTCGGGGGCACGCCACGTGAAGATGGCCCCGTGGCGATCGCGGACCTCGACGGGCATGCCACGCATGAACAGGAAGGAGTCGATGCCGAAGCCCGCGAGGACCTGCGGCAGCTGGGCGAAATGCCCGAACGAGTCGGGCACGTAGCCGATTTTCGAGGCGCCGCCGTGCTCGACGGCGATGCTCAGGCCGCGCTGCAGGTTGCGGATCAGCGACTCGGGGCGGGCCAGGAAGCAATCCGGCATCGTGTACCACGGCCCAAGCTTCAGTCGCCCCGCCTCGACGAGGCCGCGGATCCGCGGCCGGTCCTGCGGCCGGATCGCGAGATGATCCTCGAGAATCACCGTCTGGCCGTCGAGGACGAAGTTCGGCAGGGCGTTCGACTCGAGCAGGTCGAGCAGGTCGGCCACCATCTCGACGAGCCGCAGGCGATAGGCCTGGAACGGCAGGTACCACGCCCGATCCCAGTGCGTGTGGGGAACGACGATTCCGACGCGGTGCGTGCTCATGGCCGATGGACCCTGGTCCGACGCGGGCTGGTTTTTCTTCGGGCAGGATGGCATGGCATCGCGCGATTGACCGCCGGGGCCACACTGAATACCAATTTGGCATAAAAACTTCCATCGACGGCGACGGCGTGCTGCGCCTCTCCTCGAAGAACGAACGTTCGGTGATTTCACGAGGCTCGCGTCGACGTCCACGAAGGGGCTGCTGCCCGGCGGCTGAAAACCCGCGGGACGCACGACGCGGGCGGGTCTGCGAAAGGGATTCAGGCGGCTGATGCGCGACGCACGCGACGACTGGCGGCGATTCGATGCCGCAGCGATTCCGAGCAAAGACTCCACGCCGCACCTCGATGCGTTGCTCCGCGAGATGCAAACCTCGGAGGCACGTCGGCCGCTCGCGCTTCTCGACGTGGGCTGCGGCAGCGGAGGGCTGAGCCGGCGACTCTTCGAGCAGGGCTTCTCCGTGCTCGGGGTGGACATCAACCCCGAAGCGATTCGCGCCGCGCAGCGGCTCGCCGTGCCGGCCGACGCCGCGGGCCGCTCGCTCCGCTTCGAGGTGGCCGACTTCACGGCGGAGACATCGCCGCCGCTCGACGGCGGACCGTTCGACGTGGTGATCTGCCAGCTCGTGATCTCGATCATCGGCACGATCCGAAACAGGACGCATCTGCTCCGCCATGCGCATGCCTTGCTCCGCCCCGGCGGGCGTCTCTTTCTGTCGGCCTCGGGGGTTTCCGACGCGATCAATCCCGGCTACGCGCGGCTCTACGCCGAAGACCTGCCCCTGACTGGCGAGCGGCACACCTACCTCTCCCGGGATGCCCGCGGCGAGGTTCTCTACATGACCCATCACTTCACACCGGACGAACTCACGGGCCTGCTCGAGGCGGCGGGCTTCGCTGAGATCCAGGTGACCACCGAGAAGGAGACGAGCAGCCGCCGGCCGGACGAGGCGGCCTACTTTCTCTACGCCACGTGCCGGTCGGGCCACTGACGCGGCATCCAGGGTGGCAGCCTCGGCCACGGGCAACGGCCGCCCGCGCGAGCCGGACGTGCCACAAGCGGCGGGAAACAGGCTCGGAAAAGTTTTCCCGAGGGCTCCGTCCTTCTCTGTGGGGGATGACCGTGCATCCCCGTTTCCGGACGCCCAACCGCCATGTCGCATCCACGAACCCGCCGGGCTGCGTCCGTCGCCGACCTGCCGGCCGTCCGCGAGGCGATCGCCGCGGCCACCAACCGCGGGGCCGACGGGCAGGCGCTGCTCGGCGTGCTCAGCGAGGCGGCCGCCACGCTCCGCGACGACCGCCTGCGAATCCGGCTCGCCGTGGTCTATCCGGCGGCCGTGTTCGTGCTCGCGCTCGCAGGCCTGGTCTGGTCCACGCTCGCCAACGGACCGCTGATCCGCGGCGTCGAGGATTCATTTCTCGAGCCGCCTCCCGCGGCGCCGCCATCGTTGTGGCCGACTCTCGGGCCGATGGAACTGGCGATCGCAGGAGTCGGCGGGCTCGCGCTGGCGTCGCTCGTCGCCTGGCTCGTCCGTGAGAGCCGCCGCGACACGGGCCACCTCGCCGCCGCCGTGCAGTGCGACCTGCTTGCGGAGCTCTCCGCGTGGGAGGGAGGCACCGACGAGAAGCATCGGCTCGTGGCCAGCCTGCTCGCAGCCCTCGGCCTCGTCGAGCGTCCCGCGGCCGCGGCCCTTGTGGCCTCCGCCGAGTCGCCGGCCGACGACGACGCGCGGGCAGCGCAGCTCTGGGCCGTGGCGATGTTCGAGCGGAGTCTCGACGAGCGGCGCCGGCGGCGGATGCGCGGCCTCGTGCCGATCGTGGGCTGCCTGATCGCGGGCGTGGCTGTCCTTCTTTATGGCGTGGCCGTGTTCCGACCGATGGCGAGCTTCTTCGACTTCCTCGCGGCGCCGCGGGGCATGATCGGTGGGGAGCGTGGGCCATGAGCGACGTAAACGCCGCTGCAGTGATTGGGAAGCACGTCGCCTCGGCCCTGGAACGCCATCGCGACGCCGCAGGCTTCGTCCGCCTCGTCGCGGCGGAACTTCCGCAGCGCGAACGAACGCCCTGGGTGCGGATGGCCGATGCCCTCGATCGCGGCGACGTGGCCGCCGGCACGGCCGCCGCCACGCGGTCGATCGGCTGCTGGATCCCGCTTTTTGCGTCTTACGCCCGCGACCCGCGGCTCGCCGTCCGCCTTCTGCAGACGGCCGCGCGGCCGGCGACCGGCCCTCCCGGCCCCTGGCTGCTGCTCGTGTATCTGGCAGCGGTGACGGCGCTGGCCTTTGGGCTCCTGTTCTTTCTGTCGCTGTCGGTGATTCCGGCGTTCCAGATCCTTGCGGCGGATTTCGGCGCGGAGTTGCCGGGCATTACGCGGCTGGTGTTCGCGCTGCCCCCTTTCATGGCCAGCATCTGGCAGCCTCTGGTCGCCGTCGCCGGCGTCATCGCCTTCCCTTGGTGGCTGGCCACCCGCTGGTCGGCCCGCAGCGCGGCCACTGCGACGGCTTTCACCCGCACGCTCGCCCGGCTGATCGCCGCCGACGTGCCGACCGAAGAGGCTCTCGCCCTCGCCAGCCATGCGGTGGGCACGCGTCCCGTCGATCCGGCCGCGCCGCGTCGCCCCCTGGGCTACGCCGCGGCCGCCGCGACCGAGTTCGCACCCCGCACGGCAGCCGTGCTGCTCGACGCCATCGCCGACTGTCACGACGACCAAGCCCGCGGCCGGCTCAGCCTCGACCAGTGGTTGATCGGCCCGGTGCTGATCGCCGTCGTGGGCCTGATCGTCGGGCTCGTCGCGCTCGCACTGTTCCTGCCACTCACCAAGCTCGTGAGCGACCTTTCCTGATCCGCACGCTCCCTATGGCCACGCACGCATTCCCAAACATCGAACGAATCCTCCGCCGGGAGTGGCGGCGGTCGTGGTCCACGTGGGCTACCCGGGCGGAGAGCGCCGCGGTGCTCCGGCTGGTCGCGGCATCGGCCGCCGCCGGTGTGCCCGCCGCAACGATCCTCGACGCCTGGGCGGAGGACAGCCGCGGCGGCCAGGGCACACGGCTCGAGAAGGCCGCGGGGCACCTCCGGCAGGGCGCGACCGCATCGGAGGCGGCGGTCCGTGTGCCGGGTCTCATCCAGGACGACCACGCCACGGCTCTTGCCTTCGGCGAACGCATCGGACTCCTCGGCCCGGTCGTGCAGGCCGCGCTCGCCGGCGACGACCTGCTCGATTCCGCGCCCCGCCGCGGGCTTCGGTTGGCGATCGGTTATCTGGCCGTGATGGTCGTCGTCTTCCTGACCGTGGCAGGATTCATCGCATTCAAAGTCAATCCGTGGTTCACCAAGATCCTCAACGACTACAACATGGGGCCTCCGCGGCCGCTCGAGCGGTGGCAGGAGATCGTGGCGATGGCCGCGCGGGTCTGGTACGTCCCCTGCGTGCTGCTCGTGGCCGTGGCCGTGATCCGGTTCTTTCCCGCGGCGTGGCGACTGCTCACGCGGCCCTTGGTCCGCCAACGGCGGGTCACGGCCGCGATCGACGCCCTGTCGGCGGCCGACGCCTGTGGTCGGCCGATCGACGAGGCGGCGGCAGTGCTCGCCGACTGCCAGATCGATCCGGCACTCGCCCGCGGATTGCGGCGGGCATGCGCTCCGGGGCCGCTCGGCCAACACCTTGCCGACGCCGGGCTCCTTTCAGCCGCCGAGGCCGCCGCGATCGACTCGGCCGGCAATGACCGCCCGGCCGCGCTCGAACGGCTCGCCGCCTCCCGCCGCGACGAGTCTCGCCGGCGGCTGATCGCAGCTGGCGACGCCGTCGCTCCGTGCGTGGCATTCGCGATGGGGGCGTTCGTGCTCCTGCAGGCGCTGGCCGTGTTCAGTTTTCTATCCGCCATGATCGAAGGCGTATCGTGACATCCGCACCACATTCACACCCATCACTCGCTCGGCGTCGCGGCTTCAGCATGCTGGAGGTGGTGGCCGCGTCGTCGCTGACGGTCATGGCGGTCGCCTCGATCACGCCCATCTTCGTGCGGCAGGCGCGGCTCCTCTCCGAGTGTCGGCGGGAGCGGATCGCGCTCGAGGAACTGGCGAACCAGGCCGAGCGGATCGCCGCCACGCCCGCTGCCGACCTCGATCGCCATCTCGCAGCCCTCGTGGTCTCGCCACTCGCGAGCCGCACTCTGCCCGACGCCCGGCTCGACGCCGTCCGCGGCCAATCGCCGCTCGGACCCACGATCACGCTCCGGCTCGGCTGGAACGCCCCAGGCCGTCTGGACCATCCGCTCACGCTCGTCACGTGGCCCGCCGCCGCGGGGCAGGGCAGGGGGGCGGCGCGATGAGGCACAAGGCAGCGACGATCCAGAAAGCCCAATCGCGTGAGCGATCCACTCAGGAAGCCCAATCGCGTAAGCGATGGGGACCGTATCGACGTCCGGCG
>JBBAVS010000108.1:0-12796 GCA_040397585.1 Pirellulales bacterium | reverse complement strand
CCACGCCCTCCATCAGGTCGCCGTCGCTGCAGAGCACGTAGGTGTCGTAGTCGAACACGGTGTGGCCGGGGCGGTTGTAGTGGGCGGCGAGCCACTTGGAGGCGATCGCCATGCCGACGGAGTTGCCGCAGCCCTGGCCGAGGGGGCCGGTGGTCGTCTCGATGCCGGCGGTCATGTGATGCTCGGGATGGCCCGCGCAGACGCTGTCGAGCTGGCGAAACTTCTTGATCTCGTCGAGGGACACGGCCGGTGCCCCGCCCGACCGACGGATGCCGGCGAGATGGATCAGCGAATAGAGGAGCATCGACGCGTGGCCGCAGGAGAGCACGAACCGATCGCGGTTGGGCCAGGCGGGATCGGCCGGGTCATAGCGGAGGAAGTCCTTCCAGACCGTGAAGGCGACCGGAGCCAGGGCCATCGGCGTGCCTGGATGGCCGCTCTTGGCGGCCTCGACGGCGTCCATCGAGAGGGTGCGGATCGTGTCGATGGCGAGGCGGTCGAGGGGGGCGGACATGGGGACTCCTTGCAGGACGGGGGACGGCCGCGAGGAGTGTAGGAGGGGCCCGAAACAGCCGTCAAACCTGCCGCACGCTTCGCTCAGTCGTCGAAGTGTGCCACGTAGACGAGCGTCTTCCCGTCGGGTGACCAGCACTGGTCGACGTTGTCGGTCGGCGCCTGTCCGGTCACGATCCTCGGCATGCCGTCCTGGGTGGGGTCGCACTCGTAGATCTGCCGGTGGCCCAGGAGGGCGGAGGATGCCGGGAAGGCGATCCGTCGGCCGTGGGGATGCCAGGCCACGTCCTCGGCGAAATCGTCCCCCGTGCACAGCAGCCGCACGCCGCCGACAGGCAGCCCCGCGAGCAGGTCGCCTGGCTCGCGGGCTTCAGGCCGCGCTTCCGCCGAGGGAAGCTCGAGCTTCTGCACGGCCACGGCCTCCTGGCCGTTCGTCAGCCTCACCACGCCGCACAGCGAGCGGCTGTCGGGGCCCCACGCGGAGTTCCACATCCAGGTGATGGCCGGTGCTTCGGCGGTGCGGACCTGATGAACCACCTTGCCGGTGTCGACGTCCCGGATCACCAGCCGCCCCGATCGCTCGTACGCCCAGAAACGCCCGTCCGGCGACCACTGGATCCCCCAGCCCTCTTTGTCGATCAGGCGTGCACTGGCAGGATCACCCGCCGCGTCCATCACCCACACGCCTTGGCCGCTTTGGAACCGTGAGAAGGCGATCCGCTTTCCATCGGCAGACCAGCTGGGCATCGCCCCGTCGCCCAGCACCTTCAGGCCGGTGCCGTCGGCGCGCACGACGAGCAGAGCGGTGTCGAAGATGTCGCCACCCGGTGCGATTCCGTCCAGCGCGATGAACGCGCCATCGGGAGAGAACGCCGGCGAGCCGATCCTCGGGTAGCCCGGCACGGTGCCGAGGTCGCGGCACTCGGTGCCATCCGCCGCCAAGAGCATCAGTTTCTCGGCTTGTTGCCGCGATTCGTCCGGCGCTTCGGCGCTGTCTGCGGCCACGGAGGCACGTCCCGCGACCCCGATGACGAGCGCCACGAGCCAGGCGACCGCTCGACGCGAAGACGCACGATCCGCCGCGACGCTGGTCGAGAGTGGCATGGCCATGGCGGGCCTCCTCTGGTTCGTCGGCATCTCCCCCGAAAGAAGCGTAGCCTGGGCGGCGGCGCGACGACAACTCGGGGTGGCGCCTTAGGCACGCGGCGACTGGTGGCCCTTGCTCACGCACCCTCCGCCGCGACGATGTCGCCCGCTACCGAGCCATGTGGCGGCGGTAGGCGTCGTCGAGGTCGGCGTAGCTCCGCTTGCAGAGCCGGGCGAGCGAGTCGGGATCGGCCGTGCCCCGGTAGACGCGGGCCAGATACTCCACGAACGACTCCCGGTAGCGGCCCCCTTCGCCGTTCATGAGGAAGTCGGCCTGGCCGGCGATCTGACTGTAGAGCTGCTGGAGCCGCTCGTGCGCCTGAAACTCCCGGCGGCCCAGACGGCAGAGCTCGGCGAACTGCACGTAGAAGCCCTCGTCGAGCCGCTCCTTGGCGGCGGGGGCGCGGCCGGCGTCGCGGCCACCCACGGTCCAGCCGAAGGCGGTCGGCTCGAGCGACTCGAGGTAGCAGGCCGCCGCCTCGATCGCCCAGAACCCGTTCCGCTCGCCCGCGAGTTGCCGTGCCTTCTCCGCGTCAGCACGCCCCTCGGTAAAGAGCTGGTGAGCGCCCTCGTGGTGAATCGTGACCGGATCGGGCTCCGGGGGATCGGCAGCCGCGTCGGCGAAGAACCAGATCGTCTTCGTCGGCGTCCAGTAGATGCCGTTGGTGATGCCGACCCGCGGCTCGAGCGGCTCCAGTTCGGCCACGTACTGCCGGCGGTCGGCGCAGAGAATCGCCGCATGCGGCGCGTGGACCGCGGTGCGGCCGCGGCCCTCGAGCCGCTTCTCCAGATCCTTCGGCTCCGCGGCGAATGCGCCGAACACCTGCCGCCAGACCGAGCGGGTCTCCTCCAGGCGGCGGGCCAGGGCGGCTGCGTCGTCGAGCCGCGCGGCGGTCACGATCTCCCAGTGTTCGGAATGAAACTCCCGGGCGTGCTTGATGTCGCGCGGCCGGGCGTCGTCGTCCGCGGCGGCGACCCAGCGGCCGCGATCGAGCCGCTCGCCCGCCCGATACCGGTTGAGCTTGGCCTGCGGCATCCAGCCGAAGGCCGCGTCGTAGGCCTCGCCCCGGTCGAGCCGCCGCGCCGCCTCCGGCCAGACCCAGTCGTCGCCCCGCCGCACCCAGCCTCCCGCCTCGCGGGCTCGGGCGTGATCGGGATCGTCGCGGAGCGCCAGGTGCAAGAGCTGGATCGCCGCGCAGGATTGCTGGGCCAGCGGGGCCGGTTCCGGGGTGGCGGCCGCCGTCGCGACTTCCCCCCGGGTCGGGACATGCGCATGGGCGCGGGCCGCGAGCAGGGCGTGGGCGAACAGCCCCTCGGCCCGCGTCCGCCGAGCGGCGAGGAAGTCGCGCCACAGCGCTTCCTTCTCCGGCGCATCGACCGCCGCGGGGGTCTCGAGCCGCGCCGGAATCGCCACCACGATCTGCCGGTCGGCCTCCGCAGGCAGCGGCCAGTCGGCGATCAGCCGCGCGAGGGCTTCGTCGCCGGCCGCGGTGGCCCGGCGGGCGAGGTCGCGGGTCGCGGCCGCGAAGGCCTCGTCGAGTGCGGCGAGGCTCCGCGGGGGTGCAGCGACCGGCGCGGCGTGGGCCACCGCCGCCAGCACGCAGGCGACGCCCGCCGCCACCAGCCTGCCGTGCGGCCCCGCTCCACGCCGGCGCATCACGCCCTCCCGCGGCTCGCCGCGTGTCACGACTCCGCGAACGCCGAATCGAACTGCCGGTTGCTCGGGGCGAAGTCGAGGTTCTTGACGAACCGGGCCGCCTCGGCGGCGCCGTGCTCGCGATCCATGCCGCAGTCTTCCCACTCCACCGAGAGCGGTCCCTCGTAGCGGGCCTGGTTGAGCGCCCGGATGATCTCCTCGAAGTCCACGCCGCCGCGGCCCGGCGAGCGGAAGTCCCAGCCGCGGCGAGGATCGCCGAAGTTGATGTGGCTGCCGAGGATGCCCGTGCGGCCGTTGAGCGTGACGATCGCGTCCTTCACGTGGACGTGGTAGATGCGGTCCGGGAACGAGCGAATGAACTCCACGGAGCTCACCCCCTGCCAGTGGAGATGGCTGGGGTCGAAGTTGAAGCCGAACTCCTCGCGGCGGCCGAGCGCCTCGAGGGCCCGCTGGGCGGTGAAGATGTCGAAGGCGATCTCGGTGGGATGCACCTCCAGCGCGAACCGCACGCCGCATTCGGCGAACACGTCGAGGATCGGATGCCAGCGCTCGGCGAACTCGGCGAAGCCGGCGTCGATCATCGCGTCGGTCACCGGCGGGAACGAATAGAGGAGATGCCAGATCGAGGAGCCGGTGAAGCCGTTGACGACCGACACGCCGAGCTTCTGGGCGGCGCGGGCCGTGTTCTTCATCTCCTCCGCGGCCCGCCGGTTGACGCCTGCCGGGTCGCCGTCGCCCCAGACGTGCGGCGGGAGGATCGCCTTGTGCCGCTCGTCGATCCGGTCGCAGACGGCCTGGCCGACGAGGTGGTTGGAGATCGCGTAGACGGAGAGGTCGTGCCGCTCGAGGGCGTCGCGCTTGGCGGCGCAGTAGCCGGTCTCGTTCAAGGCCCGGGTGACGTCGAAGTGATCGCCCCAGCAGGCGAGTTCGAGGCCCTGGTAGCCGAACTCACGGGCCTTCCGGGCGAGGTCTTCGAGGGGCAGGTCGGCCCACTGGCCGGTGAACAGCGTGACGGGACGGGGCATGCGACGAACTCCGGGGCGAGGGCGAAAGACGTTCCCGAGAACCGAGCCCCCGATTCTGCCACATCCCGGCCCGCGATCAACAGCCGCGGCCTACTGCCGGACGACCCGGCGCAAGAGCCACCAGCCCCAGAGCGTGATCAGCACGTTGCCCATCCAGACCACCACCGGCGGCACGCTGCCCCGCTTGGCCTGATCGACGCCGAGCATGAACACGGGGTAGTAGACGATCAGGATCGGCAGGAAGCAGAGAAAGAAGCTGGTGAGGAAGTCGGCGTTCCGCATGCGGATCGCCATCGGCGCCCCGACGAGCACGAAGCACAGGCAGCTGAAGCCGTTGGCCCAGCGCCGCCAGGGCTCCATCACGATCCGGTGGAGCCGGTTCTGCTCCTGCTTGAGGAGCTCCCGCTCGTAGCCCGTGAAATGAGGCGCGGTGGTGTCGACCCGGCCGGTCACGAGCCCCATCGCCGTCTTGCCGGCGATCAGCTGCTCGATGCGGTCGATCGTCTTCGCCTGCTCGACGCGGGCCGTCGCGAACTGCGCCATGGCGATCTCGGAGGGGCTCGTGGACGTGGTGCCCTTGCGGCTCACGGCGTCGAGGGGCACCTCGCGGACGATCGTGTCGGGGAACGACGCGGTGTAGTCGCCCATGTGGAGCGTGCCGTCGCGGAAGGTGACCACCAGGTTCCCGTTGCTCGCGTTGGCCCGGAGCTCCGCCTCGGCCGCGGAGACCGTGGCGGGAGGGCCGTTGCTGCCGCCCGACTGGAAGGAGAGCGTGGGCCGGATCAGCCGCCGGCCGTCCACCGCCTTGACGTTGATCGAGATCTGCGGCGTGCTGTAGGACCGCTGCTGCCGCAGCCGGCCGTAGATGATCTGCTCGACGCTGTTGACCACCACCCGCCGCACGCCGTCGCGGCCCCACGAGACCGCCACGTCGTTGAGCCACACCGACACGAAGCTGACCACGAGGGCGAGCATCGCCGCCGGCCAGACGATCGCCATCGGCGAGACGCCCGCGGCCTTCAGGGCGATCACCTCGTTGGAGGCCGACATCCGCCCGAACACACTCGCCACGGCGAACAGCATCGTGCCGGGCACGGCGAACCGCATCGCCTCAGGGAGCACGTAGGGCACGAGCATCAGGATCTGGAAGATGCCGAGCCCCTGCTGCTGGGCCTCGCGGACGAGCCCTACCACGAGCATGAACAGCGTGAGCGCGGTCAGGGCCACCAGGAACACCTGGAGCAGTTCCCAGAGCACGTAGCGAGAGATGATCCGCATGGCGGCGGGAGTGTAGCGACGGCCGCGCGGTCGGCGGCAGGCCGATTTACCGGCGGAAACGCGGGCCTCACCCGGGCGGGCGGCTGGTCAGGCGGCCCGGCGGTGGGCCACCTCGGGAAACGCCTCGCTGAAGGCGTGGCCGCTCGCGGAGCGGATGCCGAGGGCCGTGAGCAGCCGGCGGCGGACCGTGCGGAAGGGGATCGCCACGCAGCGGTGGGCCCGGATCCACCAGGGCCGCATCCGCTGCATGTCGGTGATGCTCAGTCCCACCTGGTCGGGCCGGTGCTTCACGCGGTGCTTGAGCAGGTGGTAGTCGTCGCTCCGCTGCAGGAGCCGCAGCAGGCCGCCGAGCAGCAGCCGTGCCAGCCGGCTGTCGGCCGGAATCCCGAACGAGATCTGGTAGTCGATCAGGCAGGGCCGGCCGTCGGCGTCGACGAGGATGTTTTCCCGCTTGTGGAGATCGACATGGGCGACGCCCCGGCGGTGGACTTCGGCGAGGATCGCCTCGAGCTGCGGGAAGAACCAGTCGTCAACGTGCTCCCCCTCCGCGAGCGCGTGGCCCTCGATCCATTCGTGGGCGATGGCCGTCGGCACCGCGGCGTTCACCGCGCGGATCTCGCCCAGCGACACGGGAACGCCCTCGATGCCGGCCAGACGGTCCATGAACCACCGCTCGCGGGCTGCGAGCACGAGGCCGAGCCACCGCATCGGCACGGGGCCGATCTGTTGGGTGCGGTTGAACTTGCACTTCGCGGTGCGGGTGGCCGACCGATACACGGCCGTGGCGGCCCAGGAGTCGTGCTTGAGGATCTCGACGCGGCGGAAGGTCTCGCCGTCGAGGGTGATCGTGGCGGGCGGGTCGGCGGCGCCGAGGGCCCGGAACGTGGCCGGCCGCGGCCGGGCGGCGGCGTGGTGGCCGGTTGCGTCGTGGGGCACCACCATGGTCGCGTTCGTCATCGGGTTCGCCTCCGCCTGGACCGGGGCGGCGAGCCCGCCCCGTGGCAAGGCGATCGACCGCGGCGACGATGCCGCTTGATCCGATCGTGGCGCGCACCGCGGCCCACCGTGGACGCCGCGGCTTCGTCAGGCGGCAGGGTCGCCGCGTCTTGCCCGGCCTGACGCGGCTCGGGACTCAGGCCCGGCGGCGGCGGAGCAGGGCGAGGCCGATGGTGCCGAGGCCGACGGCCGCCACGGCGATCGCGGCCGGTTCAGGCACCACGATGACCTCGCCGGTGGCCTGGGAGAAGGTGAGGGTCTGGGTGCCCGAGACGAGTTGGAAGGTGCCGCTGCCGAGCGGCGTCCATGTGCCGGCATAAAAACCGGTCGATTCGATCGCGGCGAGCGAGCCGGCCGACGAGCCGGTGAAGTCGAAGATGTCGAACGTGGTGTCGTTGGCGATGGCACTGCCGCCGAAGGCGAACGAGACGGTGCCGCCGTAGGTGAGGCCGCTCGGGTCGAGGATGCTGACGCCGTCGTAGGCCGAGCCCCGGGTGCCTGCCGAAGCGATGTCGATCACCGTGGTGCTCGTGTCCGTCAGCGTGAGCGAGCCGAGCGTGATCACGCCCGGGCCCGAGCCTGGGGAGAGGGTGCCGCTGACGGTGACCGGGCCGTTGATCGTGCCGGTGCCCATCAGCCAGGCGGCCGCGGCGACCGAGAGGCCGCCGCCGCCGATCGAGCCGTTGACCTTGAGCCCGCCGGCCGACACGGTCGTGGCCCCGGAGTAGGTGTTGTTGCCGCTCACGGTGAGGATCCCGCTGCCGAGCTTCTGGAAAGCCCCAACGCCGGTGATCGCGGTCGACAGCGTCGTGGTGCCCGACTGGTTGACGGCCACGATGCCGTCGTTGGCGAGGGTCGACTGCGAGAGCGAGGCGCCGTCGTTGAGGTTGACCTGACCGCCGGCGGCGACCGACACGGTCCCCGTCATCGCGCCGGTCAGCGTGGCGGTCCCGCCGTTGATCACGGAGAGCGTGCCGCCGAGGGCGCCGAACGATGCCGCTGCCGTGAGCGACTGCGTGCCGGTGTACGAGGCTGCGTTCGCGAGCGTGCCGCCGTTGTTGGTGATGGCGTTGGCGATCGCCAGGGCGTTGAGATCGAGCGTGGAACTCGCGGAGAGCGTCACGCTGCCGCTCCCGAACGAGTTTGCGTTGCCGGCCCTGAGCGTGCCTGCCGACACGGTGGTGCCGGCTGAGTAGGCATTGCTCGAACTCAGGGTGAGCAGCGCCGTACCCGACTTGATCAGGCCGCCGTTCGAGATGGGACCGCTGAAGGTCGTGGTCTGCACGGTCGTGAGGGTGCGGGTGGCGTTGCCGAGATTCACGGTGCCACTGAACGCGAGGCCACCGGTGGCTGTCGCATCGCCGAAGGCAACGTCGCCGCCCACGGAGACGTTGTTCGCGAACGAGCGGGCCTGGTTGTCGGTGCCCGAGGTGAGCGTGCCGCCGTTGAGGGCCAGCGTGCCGGAGCCGAAGGCGAAGTTGCCCACCGTGCCCGTGCCGCTGCGGAGCGTGCCCGCGGAGAGCGTGGTGGGGCCGGTGTAGGCGTTGGAACCGCCGAGGATCTGCGTGCCGGCGCCCTGCTTCACGATGCTGACGGCACCGGAGATCACGCCCGAGTTGGTGGCCGAGCCGTCGCCGTAGGTGAAGCTCGAGCCACTCGTGACGTTGATCGAGAGCGTGCCGCTACCGACGGACGTGGTCACAAGGTTCGTAATCCCCGATGAGCCGATGATCGTCGAGAGACCAGCGATTGTTTGGTTGAAGCCGCCGAGGTCGAGCGTGCCGCGATTCGTGCTCGCGGCCTGGCCGAGTGAGAGAACTGTGGTCGTCGGCAGGCGATCGTTCCCAGTCGTAAACTGCATTGTGCCGTTGGCGATCGTGGTGGAACCGGTGTAGGTGCTCACACCGCCGAGGCGGAGGACGCCGCCACCCTGCTTCGTCCACGAACCGACTTCGCCGGTCACGTTGGTGATCGGGTTGTTGTAGGTCAACGTGCCGGATGCTCCCGGGACGTTGATCGAGGTTCCCGGGCCATCACCAACTTGAATGTCACGGCTGGCGCCCAGCGCGACGTTGGAGCCGCTCGCGATGGCGAAGCGACCGCCATCGATGATGATGTCGTTGGCCGCATTCCCGAGGCTGCCATCGCCGGAAAACCGCACCTCGGCGCCTGTAAACGTGAGATTTCCGGTGAACGTGTTGGCCAAGTTCGTGACGTCGAATCGCCCTGCACTCGCGACCGTAGCCTCCGCTCCAGGTGCCGCGGCGAACGTGATGGCACCGCTCGTGTTCTGAATCACGCCGCCGAACGTCACGGTGCCCCTGTTGCCGAGCGTCAGCGTGCGATTCGCCGCGCCGAGCGACATGATGTTGTCAAACGAGAGGTTAGCTGTGTCGTTCGCCAGCGCCACGTTGCTCACGAACTCGCCAAACTGCACATTTCCGCCGACGGTGATCCCGCTCGCGTACTTACCCGTAAGACTGCGGTTGGCATTGCTCGCAACTACACCACCATTGAGTGTCAACGCCCCGCCATCACCCATCGCGTTGACACCGCGCAGGATGACGGTACCTGCGTTGAGTGTAAAGCCACCTGTGTAGGCAGCGCCCGCAATGGCAAACACACCCCCGCCAGTCTTGAGAAACCCTGTTCCAGCAGCCGTCGAAACCGCGTTGCTGTTCAGGTCATAGACACCTCCGGTACCAACATCCACGGTTTGAATGGCACCGCCCGTCGCGTAGGTACTGGACGGGGACGAAAAGAAGACGTTCACGTTGTTGGATACGGTGACGTTGCCGACATTTGTGGTCGCCCCCATGCCGGCGAACTGGGTTGAGCCGGACGTAAACGCGACGCGGCTACCCGTGCCCGAAACAAATGCGCCCGTGAACGGTCCAGCGGGATTCGTGCTCCAGCGACTCGCATTCCAAGCCTGCGTAGAGCCCGTGGTCGTGTAATACGTGGTCTGGGCGGCCGCCTCTCGGCTGATGCCGTATTCGACGGCAAGCGCCAGTGCGATCACGGACATCGCCTTCATGAGCCCGGTCGTGGCGGGGACCATGGAGCGGATACGACGGGGCGAGACGGGCAGAACGAGGCGGGAGCGACGAGACGGCATCGTTGGTTTCCTGCGCGGGATCTGGTGGTCCATGGGTCTTTCCGAGCAGGCCCCGGAGTCGCCGTCGCGCTCGCGTCCTGCCCGTGACGTCCTTGTCGCTCGCGGAAAAATAGTGGGCTCGTGTGAGCGTTTCGTGAGACTTCGGCGGGGTTATTGAAAGTCGGAAATCAGCAGGAATTCCGAGCCAGCAGTCCCCGGATCGCCGCCGCGACCCTCTCGAACGTGGGAAGGGCATCCGCGAGCGGGAGTACCGCCCCCGAGCGCCGCGATCGTGGTTTCCGACGATTTCGTCCCCGGTCGTTGTGGGGCAGCGTGTTCGTCCCTAAAAAGAAGGGCCGGGGATTCGAGGCGCCTGTTCCACGCCATGCCGCGGCCAGCGGCGGAGTGACCATCCACTGTGAGCCACCGCACCGCCTCGTCGCCGTCGGTCGCCTCGATCGTTGCCGTCGCCGCGTGGGCGGCAGTCGTCGCCGTCTGGCCCGGCGTGGCCGCTGCCGCCCCTCCGTCGTCGGCCTACAAGCTCGTGTTCGCCGACGAGTTCAACGGCGCGGCGCTCGACACCATGAAGTGGATCGACGCCTATCCCTGGAGCCGCACCCACAACCACGACGCCTACATGGCCCCGTCCCACGTGCTCTTCCCAGGCGACGGCACGGTTACGCTCAAGGCCGAACGAGTTGCGCAAGGAGGCAAGCCCTTCACGTCCGGCGTGATCTCCACCGGCTACTCGCTCGGGAAGTGGGATGGCGGCTACTTCGAGGCCCGGATTCTCCTCCCCACCACGCCCGGGTCATGGCCCGCCTTCTGGGGCCTCGACAACGGCTGGCCCCCCGAGGCCGACATCATGGAGTTTCCGCTCACCACCAACGGCACCAACGGCTACCCCAACACGAGGTACCACACCGCCTGGCACTACACGAACACCAGCGGCGGCAACTCGGCCGGCGCCGGGGGCGTGGATCCGGGCAGCGCCGGCGCCCTCAACACCGCCTACCAGACGTTCGGGATGGAGTGGACGAGCGACACGAGCGCCGCCTTCTTCTTCAATGGCGCGCAGGTGAGCAGCTTCACCAACGCGACCGCCATCTCCCAGATGACGTCGATGTATTTGATCCTCAACTACGCCGTCGGGGGCTGGCCCGGCACCCCGTCGCTCGCCCAGTGGGCCGCCGGCGCCAGCGACCAGACCAAGATCGACTACGTCCGCGTCTATCAGAAGCCCGCGGTCAGCGGCACGATCTCCTTCAGCGGCACCGCGGCGATTGGCTCGTGGGACGCCGCCTCCGCCTGGACCGGCGGCGTGCCGAAGTTCGAAGACCAGACGGTCGCCCTCGGGGCCAACACCTCCGCGAGCGGCACGCTCGCCTGGAGCCAGGCCCGCACGGTCGGTGGGTTGGCCTTCAGCTCCACGACCACCGCCTACACGCTGGGCAGCACCGCGGGTTCGCTGCAGTTCGCCCGCTCGAGCGGCGCCCCCACGATCAGCCTGGCGGCCGCGAACACCCGCCCGCAGGCGATCGCCTCGCGGATCGAGCTCTACGAGACCACCACCGCCATCACGAACGATTCCACCCAGCCGCTCTCGCTCAGCGGCACGATCGTGGGGGAGGGGGGGCTCACGGTGGACGGCACCGGCGCCGTGATCTTCGCCAACAACAACACCTACACCGGGCCCACCGTGATCGATTCCGGCGCGGCCGGGCCCGCCGTCGCCCGGATCACCCGGTCGCGGCCGTTCGGCACGGGGACCGTCACGATCGGCGCCTCCGGCAATGCCACGACCGCCCGCATCGAGATCCAGGACAGCCGCACGGTGCCCAACACCATCAGCTTCAACGGCCGCAACAACACGAGCGTGGGCCTGCAAAACCTCAGCGGCACGAACGACTTCCAGGGCAGCATCGTGGCCAACGTCGGGGGCGGCAGCTATCTCATCCAGTCCGATGCGGGCCTGATGAGGTTCTCCGGCACCGCGGCCGACGCCGGCGGCGTGGCGCTCACGTCGGCAGCGACGGGGAATCGCACGTTCACGCTCCAGGGGGCCGGCCGCGGCGAGATCGCCGGGGGCATCACTAACGGTTCCGGCATGGTGCACCTGCTCAAGGCCGACAGCGGCACCTGGACCCTGTCGGGCAGCAACTCGCACAGCGGCACGACGACCGTCCAGGCCGGCGTGCTGCGGATCGCGAACTCGCGGGCGGTGGCGGCGAGCCCCACGGTCGTGGCGGGGGGCACGCTGGCGATCGACGTGGGCGTGATCGCGAGAGCGCCGAGCGTGCGGCTCACCGGGGGCATGGTGCAGGCGTCATCGGTGCTGGTGAACGGCACGTCGGGCATCGCGAGGCTCGACGTGCAGGGGGGCGGATTCTCGAACAGGCCGGTGCTTTCGGTGAGCGGCAGCGGCGTGGTGCAACTGCCTGCGTCGGCCGCGGTCGATCTCCAAGTCGGCGGGCTCACCGTCGATCAGGCGACGGGTGGACGGCTCGACGTGGGGGGCTCGCGGGTCACCGTCGCGGCTGGGGGCATCGCGCAGGCCGCCCTCGTGGCCGACCTCCGCTCCGGCCTCGGCAGTGGCGTGTGGGACGGCACGTCGGGCATCACGTCGTCGGCCGCCGCCGCAGCGATCGCCGGTGGCACGCCGCGGACGATCGGCTGGCTCGACAACGGCGGCAGCTCGTTTTCAATCGCCTTCGCCGCCGCCGGTGACACCAACATCGACGGCGTGCTCGACATCCTCGATGCCGCCAACGTGCTCGCGGGCAGTCTTTACGACAGCGGGGTCACGGCCACCTGGAGCCAGGGCGACTTCAACTACGACGGCGTGATGGACATTCTCGACGTGGCCGACTTCACCGGCACGGGCCTGTTCGACGGCGGCGTCTACCTCCCCGGCGGCGCGGCGGCCGGGGTCGCCGTCGTGCCCGAACCCGGCGGCTTGCTGCCGGTCGTCGCCGCGCTGGCGGCCTGGCGGCTGCGGCGGCGCACGGCCCGGTGGTCGTGAACTCATACGGCTCGCACGTGAGCCTCAGGCGATCCCCATCGCTTACGCGATTGGGCTTCCTG
>JBBAVS010000107.1:0-12807 GCA_040397585.1 Pirellulales bacterium | reverse complement strand
CCACTTGTCCGGAGTGGGTGCAGGTTTGCAACCTGCACAAGAACCACCCTCAGCTCGGCCTCACCGCAGGTTGAAAACCTGCGGCCACTTTGAAAACCTGCGGCCACTTGTCCGGAGTGGGTGCAGGTTTGCAACCTGCACAAGAACCACCCTCAGCTCGGCCTCACCGCAGGTTGAAAACCTGTGGCCACTTGGGACCCGGCGGCCACTTGAAGACCTGGGCCACGATGTCAGCCGGCGGTGAGATCGCAGAGGAAGGCGTCGGTGACCGCCTGCGGGCAGCTCCAGACGAGGAAGAAGAGCGACTCGCGGACGAGCCGCTCGGCCGGATGCCCGGCGACGAAGCCCGCCCCCTTCGACGCCGTGAGCGACGCCTGGGCGACGCGAACCACAAGGCCGTTGGCATCCGCGCGGAGCCGGTCGCGGTCGGCGGGATCGATGCCGTGGGCGGCAGCGGTCAGGAGCCGCGACTCCACCGCCGCGATCTCGGCGGCGAAGTCGGCGGCCACGGGTCGCAAGCCGGCGCGGGCCTCCGCCTCCCGCGCGATCATGCCGCCGCTCGCCCGCGCCGAGCCGACCGCCAGGGCCGTCGTGGACAGGCCGCCGGTGCGGAGACCGCCAGCTGCCGGCGGCGGCAGCGCGTGCGCGGGCCGCACGCCCGCGAAGTGGACCGCCGACGTGCGGCTGCCCGAGAGGGCGAGCATCGCGAGTGGTGGATCGATGTCGAGCCCGGCGGTCTCGGTCGGCACGACGAAGAAGAGTTGGCCGCCGTCGTCGGTCGCCGCGCCCGTGACGATCGTCTGGGTCGAGTCGGCTCCCGTGACCCACGGACAGACGCCGTCGAGCCGCCAGCCGCCGTCGTCCGCGGTGGCGGTGAGCGCGGGGCGGCCGAGGTGGCGGCGGCTGGTGGTGAGCTGCGAGATGCCGACCGTGGTGAACGTGGCGCCGCGGGCGAGCAGCGGCAGCAGCTCCAGCCGCACCGCCGGAGGCCCCGCCGCGATGATCCGGACCGCGGCAGCCCACTGCGTGAGGGCGAGCGCCGTGGTCAGGCAGCGCTCCGCGATCGCCACGAGCGTGGGGATGATCGCCGACTCGGCCACGGCCGTGCCGCCATGCTCCACGGGCACGAAGGCCGCGAGGATGCCGGCCTCGGCGAGGGCCGCACACGCGCCGCTCCGCCAGGGGCCTTCCGCGGCCGTCCGGTCGGCGAGCGCCGCGAGCGTGTCGCAGAGGCTGCGGCTGTCGATGGCGGGCGGCGGGGGCGACGACACGATGGAACCGGGGGGTGAATGAAGGCGTGCGGCGCCCGGGATATCCTCGACATTTCCCCTAGGTATACTCTCGCCCACCTTCTGGCACGGTGACCCACCTCTCCCCTCCCTCCCGGAGCCACACCCATGAGCCAGGCTGAAGAAATCTCGGCCCGCGGCCGCGTTGCCGCGACCTCCACGAACGGAACCGGCGTCGTTCCCGCCGCGCCGCGACTCGACGAACTCTCGCCGCAGAATCTCTACGACAAGTGCATGGCGCTGGCCCGCAACCTCTGGTGGAGCTGGCACCCGGAGGTCACGAACCTCTTCCGCGAGCTCGACCCGATCCGCTGGCGGCAGCTCGACCACAATCCGATCGCGCTGCTGGCGGAGTTCACGCCCGAGCGGCTCGAGGCCCGGGCGGCGGAGCTCGTGCTCTACAGCCGCATCAACCAGGCCTACCGGCGGATGAAGGAGTATCTCGGCCAGCAGTCCACCTGGAGCAACGTCAACGCTGGCGTGCTCGGCTCGAAGCCGGTGGTCTACTTCTCCGCTGAGTTCGGCATCCACGAGTCGGTGCCGATCTACTCGGGCGGTCTCGGCGTGCTCGCCGGCGACCACATCAAGAGCGCCAGCGGCCTCGGCATCCCGCTGATCGCCGTCGGCCTGTTCTACGACCAAGGCTACTTCCGCCAGCAGCTCGACATCGACGGCTACCAGCACGAGGAGTATCTCCAGTCGCGGGTCGAGGCCCTGCCGATCGAGCCCGCCCTCGACACCGAGGGCAAGCCGGTGCAGGTGCAGATCGACACGCGGAGCGGCCCGATCTTCGCCAAGGTCTGGAAGATGGCGGTGGGCCGCGTGAGCCTCTTCCTGCTCGACTCCGACGTCGAGGGCAACAAGCCCGAGGATCGCGACCTCACCAGCCGCCTCTACGGAGGCGACACGCGGACGAGAATCCGCCAGGAGATCATCCTCGGCATCGGGGGCGTGAAGGCGATCCGGGCGATGGGGATCGTGCCCGGCGTGTATCACCTCAACGAAGGCCACTCGGTGTTCGCCACCCTGGAGGCCGTCCGCGGCCGCATGGAGCGCGACGGCTATCCGTTTGATGACGCCGTCCGCAAGGTGGCCCGGCAGACGGTGTTCACGACGCACACGCCCGTGCCGGCCGGCCACGACCGCTTCGACAACCACCTCATCGAGGAGCACCTCGGGCCGACCCGCGACGCCCTGGGCATCTCCCACGATCAGCTGATGGGGCTGGGCCGCGTGGAGCCCCACAACCCCGGCGAGCTGTTCTGCATGACGGTGCTCGGCCTGAAGATGTCGCGGCGGGCCAACGCCGTCAGCGCCCTCCACGGCCACGTGAGCCGGAAGATGTGGTCCAACCTCTGGCCGTGGCGGATCGAGGAGGAGGTGCCGATCGGGCACATCACCAACGGCGTCCACGTGCCCTCGTGGCTGTCGTGGCAGATGCTCCAGCTCTACGACCGCATCTTCCCGCACAACTGGTTCCGCCGCATGGGCGAGCCCGACGTCTGGCAGAAGATCTACGAATGCGACCCGGGCGAGCTCTGGGAAACGCACTACGCCCTCAAGAACCTGCTCCTGCAGTTCGTTCGCCGGCGGCTCTCGCGGCAGTGCCGCCGCCGCGGCGAGTGCGACGAGGCGGTGGAGATGGCGCAGTCGGTGCTCGATCCGAACATCCTCACGATCGGCTTCGCGCGGCGCTTCGCCACCTACAAGCGGGCCGACCTCGTGCTCCAGGATCTCGATCGGCTCCACGCCCTGATCGCGAATCCCGACCGGCCGATCCAGATCATCTACGCGGGCAAGGCCCATCCGGCCGACGAGCCGGGCAAGGCCCTGATCCGCAAGATCGCCAACCTCCGCAACGACCCCCGGTTCGCCGGCCGCGTGGTCTTCGTGGAAGACTACGACATCAACGTCTGCCGCCACCTCATCCAGGGCGTGGACGTGTGGATGAACAACCCGCGGCGGCCGCTGGAGGCCTCGGGCACGAGCGGCCAGAAGGTGGTGCTCAACGGCGGTCTCAACTGCTCGATCCTCGACGGCTGGTGGGCGGAGGCCTTCGACGGCCGCAACGGCTTCGCCATCGGCCGCGGCGAGACCCACCACAACGACGAGATCACCGACCGTCGCGACGGCGAGGCACTGTTCAAGGTGCTCGAGCAGGAGGTGGTGCCGCTGTTCTACGAGCGCGACTCCGACGGCCTGCCGCGGACGTGGATCAAGATGATGATGAACTCGATCAGTTCGCTCGCCTGGCGGTTCAGTTCGCACCGCATGGTGATGGACTACGCCCGCGCCTGCTACGTGCCGGCCGCCGGCGGCGTGTCGTGTGACATGACGAACCGCTAAAAAGTGGGGGCAGGTTTTCAACCTGCCCAAGCACCACCCCGAACCTGGCCTCACCACAGGTTGAAAACCTGTGGCCACTTTCAACAGGCTCAGAACCTGTGGCCACTTGTCCAACGTGGGGGCAGGTTTTCAACCTGCCCAAGCACCACCCCAGACCTGGCCTCACCACAGGTTGAAAACCTGTGGCCACTTTCAACAGGCTCAGAACCTGTGGCCACTTGTCCAACGTGGGGGCAGGTTTTCAACCTGCCCAAGCACCACCCCAGACCTGGCCTCACCACAGGTTGAAAACCTGTGGCCACTTTCGTCAGGTGAGAAACCTGTGGCCACCTGTCCGAAGTGGGGGCAGGTTTTCAACCTGCCCAAGCACCACCCCGGACCTGGCCTCACCACAGGTTGAAAACCTGTGGCCACTTTCGTCAGGTGAGAAACCTGTGGCCACTTTTCACAGGTTGAAAACCTGTGGCCACTTCGCCCCTCACCCGTCGAGGGTCCGCTTGCCGCGGAGCAGGTGGTGATAGTGCTGCGCGAAGCGGTGGGCCTCGTCGCGGACGTATTCCAGCAGCCGCAGGGAATACGAGTCGCGGGAGAGCCGCAGCGGCTCGCTCCGGCCCGGGAGAAACACCTCCTCCTCCCGCTTGGCGAGCGAGATCACGCACGGCGGCTCCACCCCCAGGCTCTCCAGGGCGTCGAGCGCGGCCGCGAGCTGCCCCTTGCCGCCGTCGATCAGGAGGATGTCGGGAGGCGACGCACCCTCGCGGGCCAGGCGGGCAAACCGCCGCGAGACCACCTCGTGGATGCTCTTGAAGTCGTCGATCCCGTCCACCGTCTTGATGCGATACCGCTTGTAGCCCGGCTTGAAGGGCAGCCCATCGATGAACTGCACGAGGCTCGCCACCGTCTCGTTGCCCGCGAGGTGCGCGATGTCCACGCCCTCGATCACCCGCGGCGGTTTCTCCAGCCCCAGCACCTTCGCCAGGCCCGCGAGCCCCTTCTTCGGATCGACGAGAAACACCTCCGGCTGCACGTGCTCCTCGAGATCGCCGCGCTGGTCGAGCGTCTCCAGGAGCCGGATCTCGTCGCGGAGCCGGGCCGCCCGCTCGAACTCCAGCCGCGTCGAGGACTCGAGCATCTCCTTGTGCATCTCGGCGAGGAGCTGCTTCTTGCCGCCGTCGAGGAACGTCTTCAGGCGGTTGATGTCCTTGCGGTATTCCTCCTTGGAAATCCGCAGGTTGCAGGGGGCCGTGCACTGGTCGATCGAGGCGAGCAGGCAGGGGCGAAACCACCGCCACTGCTCGTCGTCGGCATCGATGTCGAGCGTGCAGGTGCGAAACTTGAAGATCCGCTGCAGCACCACGATCGCCCCGCGGAGCGAGCCCGCGCTCGTGAATGGCCCGTAGAGTTTCACCCCCTTCTGCCGCGGCGTCCGCGTGAACTCGACCCGCGGGAAGTCCTCGTGGGTCGTGATCTGGAGGTACGGAAACGTCTTGTCGTCCTTGAGGTCGGAGTTGAACCGCGGCTGCACGTCCTTGACGAGCCGGCTCTCCATCAGGAGCGCGTCGACCTCGCTGTCGGCATCGAGGTAGTCGATGTCGCGGATCTCCCGGACGAGGTCCGCGGTCCGCCGGTCCTCGGCCGCCGCCTTGAGGAAGTAGCTGCCGGCCCGGGCCCGGAGGTTCTTCGCCTTGCCGACGTAGATCACCCGGCCCGCGGCGTCCTTCATGAGGTACACGCCGGGCGACTGCGGAAACGACCGCACCTTCTCCGCGGCGACCGACCGGTCGCGGGCGGCCGCCGCCGCGTCGGTGTCGGCGGGCGTGGTCTCGAGCGACGCGGCCGGTCGGGGGTCGGGCTCGGCGGGACGCTCGTCGGGTTCCATCAGCATCGATTCTAGGCGCCGGCCTCACGCCCCGGCGAAGGCACGGTCCCGCGGCGGCCGCCGGGCCCGCCGCACCCGGCAAATCCTTGCGGCCAAGGCCGAGACCACGTAGCCTTCACCAACTGTGAGCCGCTTCCACCAGGGGGGAGATCCACGTCCATGGCCGCCGGATTCCTGAGCCGCGTCGTGCCCCTCCATCGCGCCGCCGTGCTGGCGGTCCTCCTGGCCCTGGGCGGCTCGTGGCCCGGCGTCGCGCGGGCGGCCACCACCACCATCACCGGACCGTGGGCCGGGGGCACGATCCTTCCGGCCGACACCGTCGTGCTCGCCAACGGCGCGAGTGTGACCGGCAACGTGATCGCCAACGGCACGCTCCAGTTCGCGCAGACCGGGTCGCTGACGATCGGCACCACGCTCTCGGGCACCGGCACGCTCGCCCTGGCGAACACCGGCACGCTCACCCTCTCCGCGATCAACTTCGTCGGTGCGACGGGAACGGGAACACTCCTTGACCTCACGACGAGCGTTCCCATGGGCACGCTGGTCCTCGGCGCCAATGCCGCGAACGATCTCTGCCTGGGCGTCTATCGCAGCAGCACGATGACCATAGCCGGAGGCTCCGTTCGTAACGCGTCGGCATTGCTGGGATCGAACCTGGGGTTCGGCTCCACAGGCGCCATCGCGGTTTCAAGCGGAACGTGGGGGATCGGCCGTGATCTTCTCCTCGGCGCATCGGGAACAGGCCTGCTTCACGTCAGTGGCGGCTACGTTCAAATGGTGTCAGCCACACTCGCGGCTGAACCTCCACTGACCCCGATCCTGAACAGAGCGAGCGGCACCATGACGCTGACCGGCGGCACGGTGGCCGCCAGCGGCAACGTCCGCGTGGGGGCCAGCGGCACCGGCCGGCTCACGATCGGGGGCGGCGTGATGACCGTGGGCGGCACGCTCTCGACGGGCACCTCCGGCACCGTCGCCCTCAATGCCGGCGGCACGCTGCGGATCGGCACCGGGGGCACGACCGGCGAACTCGCGGCGACCTTCCCCGTCAACGGCACACTCGTTTTCGACCGCGGCGGCACCACGTCGTTTGCCGGCGACCTCGGCGGCACGGGCAGCCTGATCAAGGCCGGCCCGGGCCTCGTGGTGCTCGCGGGGAGCAACGCGCTCGCCGGGCCCACGTCGGTGACGGCCGGCACCCTCCAGCTGACGAGGCGGGTGGGCCTCAACGGCGGCGATCCCTCGCAGTGGACGGCGGCGACGTTCGCCGTGTCGGACAAGGCCACGCTGGCGTTCAACGTGGGCGGCACCGGCGAGCTGCGGGCCACCAACGTCACCGCCTTGGCGGCGATCGGCACAGGATCGGGCGGCTTCATGAACGGCTCGTCGTTCGGCCTCGACACCACCAATGCTCCGGACGGCGTGTTCCCCTATGCCGGGTCGCTCGCCAACCCCAACTCGGGCAGCAACGCCCTCGGGCTCGTGAAGCTCGGCACCGGCACACTCGCGCTCTCCGGCTCCAACACGTTCACGGGCCCCACGGCGATCCGCGCGGGCACCGCGCTCTACACGCGCCGGGCGGCGCTCTACGGCGGCGACGCCGCGCAATACACGGCGGCCCGGCTCACGACCTCAAGCGGCGGGATGCTCGCGGTGGCGGTCGGCGGCACCGACGGGTTCACGTCGAGCGACGTGGACGTGATCGCCGCCATCGGCACCGGATCCACGGGCTTCCTCAACGGCTCGTGGCTCGGCCTCGACACCAGCACCTCGGTCGGCGGCACATTCACCTATGCCAGCCCGATCTACGACACCAACGGCGAGACTAATGCGCTGGGCGTGGCGAAGCTCGGCACGGGCACGCTCGTGCTCGCGGCGGCTAGCGACTATTCCGGCGGAACATTGATCGCGGGAGGCGCTCTCGTGCTGGCCGTGCCGCAGGCGATCTCCACGACGGGACCGGTGACGGTGGCCAGCGGCTCACTCGTGCTCGGGGCGGGGAACCTGCGGATCGGCACGCTCGCGGGCTCGTCCGACGGCACGATCGTCCCGGCCGCGGCGGGTTCGCTCACGCTCTCGAGTTCGTCAGTTGCCAACTCCACGTTCGCCGGCTCGCTCCAGGACGGCCCGGGCACGCTGGCCTTCACGAAGCTCGGCAGCGGCACGCTCACGCTCACGGGCTCCAACGGCTTCAGCGGCCCGACCGCGATCCAGGGCGGAGCGATCCAGTTCGCCACGCGGACCTCGGCCTACGGAGGCGACCCGGCGAAGTGGACCGCGGCCAACCTCCGCACCGGCTCTGGCGCGATGCTGGCGGTGAACGTGGGCGGGCCGGGAGAGTTCACCTCGGCCGACGTCGACATCCTCGCGAGCCTCGGCACCCCTTCGACGGGCTTCGCCAACGGCTCGACGCTCGGCTTCGACACCACCAACACCGTCGGCGGCACGTTCGCCTACGCGAGTTCCGTCGCGAATCCCAACGGCGGCGCCAACGTGCTGAAACTCGCGAAGTATGGCCCCGGCACGCTCGCGGTCTCGGGCAGCAACACGTTCACCGGAGGGGTCGAACTCGTGGGCGGTGTCGTCTCCCTCGGATCCGCCACGCCGCTGGGTCCGTCGGGGCTCGTCACGTTCTCCGGCGGCACGCTCCAGTACACGTCGGCCAACGCCGTCGACTACTCATCGCGGTTCAGCGCCGCCGCCCGTCAGGCGTATGCCATCGACACCAACGGCCGCGACGTGACCTTTGCCACCGCGCTTTCCAGCGGCAGCGGCACGCTCACGAAGACCGGCGCGGGCATCCTCACACTCACCGCCTCCAACTCCTATTCCGGCGGCACCACCGTGCTCGGCGGCACGCTCACCGTGCCGACCGGCGGCGCGGCCGTGCATCCGCTCGCCGACCTGCTCGTGGAGGCAACCGGCGGCACGGCGACCCTCGACGTCGGCGGCGGCCTGGTGTCGGTGAATAACGCCGACTTCGGCAAGCGGCCCGGCGCGACCGGCGTGGCCCGGATGACGAGCGGGACCCTGACCGCGGCCGGCTTCCTGACCGTCGGCGGCACCGGCACAGGCATCCTCTCGGCGACGAACGCCTCGCTCCGCTGCTTCACGTTCACGGCCGCCGACGCGTCGAACTCATCGGCAACCGTCTCGCTGACCGGGTCGCGGCTCGACGCCACCAACGGATTCATCACCGTCGGCGAAGGGGGCACCGCCGCCCTCACGCTCACCAGTTCGACGATGTCGAGCACGTTTGGGCAGGTCAGCTTCTTCTCGGCGAGCAGCGGCACAGTGACCCTGAATGACAGCGTCTGGAACAACAGCTGGGACATCGACATCGGTGGCAGCGGCTTCGGCACGGTGCGACTCAACGGCGGCTCCGTCACGGCCCGCGACACGGACCTCGACGGCTCCTTCTTCGGAGGCGGCGGCACGGTCGTGGTCACGGCCGGCACGTGGGCCTCCAGCCGCACGCTCACGATCGGCGACAGTGGCACCGCCACGCTGACCATCAGCGGCGGTGTGGTGACGGGCTCGACAGCCGTGATCGGCGACTTCTTCTCGGACGCCAACGGCACCGTGATCGTCACCGGCGGCACGTTCTCCACGCTCACGAACCTGATCGTGGGCAAGAGCGGCACCGGCCGGCTCGCGGTCGGCAGCGGCGGGCTGGTGACCGTGGGGGGCACCCTCTCCCGCGGCACATTTGGCACGATCGTGGTCGATCCGGGCGGAACGCTGCAGGTGGGCAACGGCGGCACGGGGGGCGTGCTCGCCACCAACGTCGCCACCAACGGCACGCTCGCCTTCAACCTCTCGGGATCGTCGTCGGCCTCGGCGGTGATCAGCGGTTCGGGCGGCTTCGCCAAACTCGGCTCCGGCACGCTCACGCTGTCGGGCAGCAACACGTATGGCGGCGGCACGCAGATCCTCGGCGGTCGCCTGATCGGCACCGTGGGCACGATCCGCGGACCGATCGCCAACGCTGCCGCGCTGACGTTCGCCCAGACCGTGGACGGCACGTTTGCCAGCGCGATCTCCGGAACCGGCTCGCTCACGAAGTCGGGCGGCGGCACCCTCACCCTCGCGGCCGCAAGCAGCCTCTCGGGCCCGGTGACGGTGCAGCAGGGGGGCCTGCGGCTGGGTCATGCGAACGCGCTGGCTGCGGCCACGCTCACGCCGCTCGCCGGCGGCACGGTGTCGCTCGCGCCGCGGCTCCAGGCCGCGGTCGGCGGCCTGGCTCCCAACGCGGGCGGTCTCGTGGACGTGGGCAACGGCGCGATGACGGTGGCCAGCGGACTCTCCAACACGGCCCTCCTCCAGGCACTCGGAACCGGCCGCGGCGACGGCACCTGGAGCGGCACGGCCGGGATCGTGTCGAGCGTCGCCCGGGCCGACCTCACCCGCAACGTGCCGCGGACCGTGGGCTGGCTCGACAACGGCGACGGTTCGAAGACCTTCGCCTACGCAGCTCCTGGCGACACGAACCTCGACTGGCAGGTGGACATCCTCGACGCGGCCAACTTCCTCGCCGGCGGCAAGTTCGACACCTGGTCGCCCGCCTCGTGGAACGAAGGCGACTTCGGCTACGACGGCATCGTGGACATTCTCGACGCCGCCGACTTCCTTTCCACGGGGCTATTTGACGCGGGGGGCTACAATGGCTCCGACGTCGCGGGCGTGGCCGCGGTTCCCGAGCCCACGGTGCCCGGGATCGCGGTGCTGGCGGCGGGCGTCGTGGGGCTGGCGGTGCGTTGCGTTCGGCTCCCACGGCGGCGCACGGATGTCTCTCGTCCAGCCCCCTGAAAGGCTGCGATGGTCACCTCAGTGATGAATGCGACGTGCCGAACCGTCGTCGTCGTGGCTGCGATGCTGGCCGCGGGGCTTTGCCAGCGCGAGAGCCTGGCCCAGTCGGCCCTCGAACTGACCCGTGTGGCCACCGGCCTCTCGAGCCCGCTCTACGCGACCTCCGCCCCGGGTGACCCGCAGCGGCTCTACGTGGTCGAACAAACCGGGGCGATCAAGATCGTCAACCTCGCCACGGGCAGCGTGGCGGCAACGCCGTTCCTGTCGGGAACGGTCACGGCGGCGGGCATCGGCCTGACGACCGACGGGGAACGGGGACTCCTGGGCCTCGCGTTCCATCCCGACTACCAGACCAACGGCCGCTTGTTCATCAACTCGACCGACTCGGCCGGCACCACGCGGATCCGTGAGTTTCGGCGTCTCACGGCCGACCAGGTGGACGCCACCAGCGGTCGCGACGTGCTCAGCATCACCCAGCCCTATTCCAACCACAACGGCGGCTGGCTCGATTTCGGCCGCGATGGCCGTCTCTACATCGCGATGGGCGACGGCGGCAGCGGCAACGACCCGCAGAACTATGCGCAGAACCGCGGCTCCCTGCTCGGCAAGATGCTCCGCATCGACGTGTCGGGGGATGACTTCCCGGCCGATGCGACCCGCAACTACCGCGTGCCGGCGACCAATCCGTTCGTGGGCCAGGCCGGCATGCTGGGCGAGATTTGGGCGTATGGACTGCGGAACCCGTGGCGGAACAGCTTCGACCGCGCGACGGGCGACCTCTACATCGGCGACGTGGGCCAGAGCGCTCGCGAAGAGATCCACTTCCAGCCCGCGGCGAGCAGCGGCGGGGAGAACTATGGGTGGCGGGTTCGCGAAGGCACGGTGTCGACGGGCCTCACCGGCCAAGGTGGCAGCCCGCTGATCAACCCGATCTACGAATACACCCGGGGCAGCGGCACGTTCCAGGGGCAGAGCGTGACCGGCGGCTACGTCTATCGCGGTCCGCTGACGGCGCTCGAGGGGCAGTATTTCTTCGGCGACTACGTCCGCGGCCGGCTGTTCTCGCTGGTGTTCAACGGCACCACGCCCGCCGCATTCAACGGGGCGAACTTCAGCAGCCGCACCGATTGGACGTCCTCGACCACCACGACCGCCGGCACGATCGGCAACATCTCGTCGTTCGGCGAGGACACCGCGGGCAACGTCTACCTCGTCTCGTACGGCGGCAGCGTGTTCCGGATCGGGCTGCCGGCGCTCTCGTGGTCGCTGGGAGGCACCGGCACCTGGTCGGGGACGGCGACGAACTGGACGACGGGGAGCGGCTCGGCGGCGGCGTGGACGAGCCAGCGGCGGGCGGTCTTCACGGCTCCGGACGGCGTGATCCGCCTGGCAGGAGACACGTCGGTCGGCCTGGGGCTCGAGTTCCGCGGCCGGACCACGCGGCTGGAAGGGACGGCGGGGCGGCTGCTGCTCACGGGATCGACGCGGGCCCTCAACCAGATCGACGTCGCCGCCAGCGGAACCGCCGTCGTCGCGGCGGCCATCGTGGCTGCGCCGGGGTTCGTCAAAACCGGCGGCGGCAGGCTCGTGGTCTCGGGCTCCAGCGGACCGACGGGGACGGCGGTGGTCCGCGGTGGCGAACTCGTGGTGGCCAGCGGCCTCGCCCTGGCATCGGGAACCGTGGAGGTGGATCCCGGCGGCACGCTGCGACTCACCGACGGCCTTTCGGCAAGCCTCGGTGGGCTTGTTCTGGATGGCGGACTCGTGGACGTGGCGAAGGGACGGCTCGTCGTGCGGCCCGGCTCGTTCAATCTGGATGCCGTCCGCGCCGCGATCACCGCGGGGCGCGGCAGCGGCGACTGGCGGGGGACCAGCGGCGTGACGTCGAGTGCGATCGCCGGAGCCGCGGAGCCGCGGACGGTCGGCTGGCTGCTCGAGGGCGACGGCAGCCTCACGATCGCCTACGCCGCCGCGGGCGACACGAATCTCGACTGGACGATCGACATCCTCGACGCCGCCGCCATGCTGGCGGCGGGGCGGTTCGACGCGGGCACGCAGGCGGCGTGGGCCGACGGCGACTTCAACGACGACCAGGTGTTCGACATCCTCGACGCCGCCGACTTTCTCGCCACGGAACTCTTCGACGCCGGGCCTTACCAGGCTGCGGCCGCCGTTGCGGTGCCCGAACCCGCGGCACCGATCATTGCCTTCACGGCGCTGGTGATCGCGGCCGGCGGCATCGCCCGGCGCGGCTCAGCGGCGCGGGCGAGGCATCGCCTCCACTGATCGACCGCGCGCTCGTCAGGAAGCCCAATCGCGTGAGCGATGGGGGCGCCCCGGCCTGAAAGTGGCCGCAGGTTCTGAAGTGGCCGCAGGTTCTGAAGTGGCCGCAGGTTTTCAACCTGCGGTGAGTCCACGTCCAGGGTGGCGCTTGGGCAGGTTGAAAACCTGCCCCCACGTTCGAAAAAGTGGCCGCAGGTTCTG
>JBBAVS010000106.1:0-12820 GCA_040397585.1 Pirellulales bacterium | reverse complement strand
CCCGACGGCAAGCTGATCCCCACGGGCAAGCTCGAGGAGCCGCTCGTGGTGCGGCCCACGAGCGAGACGATCATCGGCGCCATGTACGCCAAGTGGATCCAGTCGTGGCGCGACCTGCCGGTGCTCATCAACCAGTGGGCCAACGTGGTCCGCTGGGAGATGCGGCCGCGGGTGTTTCTGCGGACGGCGGAGTTCCTCTGGCAGGAGGGGCACACCGCCCATGCCACGAGCGCGGAGGCGGTGGAGGAGACGCTGAAGATGCTCGAGGTCTACGCCACGTTCGCCGAACGCGACATGGCGATGCCGGTGATCAAGGGCCCGAAGCCCGCGGCCGAGCGGTTTCCGGGCGCCGTCGACACCTACTCGATCGAGGCCATGATGCAGGACGGCAAGGCCCTCCAGGCGGGCACGTCGCACTTCCTCGGCCAGAACTTCGCCAAGGCGCAGAACATCAAGTTCGCCGGCACGAGCGGCGCGGAGGAGTTTTGCTGGACCACGTCGTGGGGTGTGTCCACGCGGCTGATCGGCGCCGTGATCATGACCCACTCCGACGACGACGGCCTCGTGCTGCCGCCGCGGATCGCGCCGCATCAGATCGTGCTCCTGCCGATCCATCGCACTGACGAGGAAAAGTCGCTCGTCATGGAGGCCTGCCGGAAGCTGCAGGCGGACCTCGTCGCGCAGCGGTTCGGCGACGAGCCGATCCGCGTGAAGATCGATGCCCGCGATATGCGCGGCGGCGACAAGGTCTGGCAGCACGTCAAGCAGGGTGTGCCCGTGCGCGTGGAGATCGGGCCGCGGGACCTCGCGGCGGGGGCGGTGAGCGTGACGCGGCGCGACCGCGGGCCGAAGGACCGCGAGGCGGTGCCGCTGGCGGCGTTTCCCGGGAAGGCAGCGGCCCTGCTCGAGGAGATCCAGCAGGGGCTCTTCGACCGGGCGCAGGCATTTCGAGCGGAGCGTTCGGTACGGCTCGGCTCGGCCGCGGAGGTGCACGAGTTCTTCGGGGCAGGGGAGGGGGCTGCGGGGAAGGGCGGCTTCGCCCACGTGCACGTGGCCGACGACCCGGCGGTGGCGGCGGCCTTCGATCCGCTCAAGGTGACCGTGCGGTGCATCCCGATGGACGGCGCCGACGAGCCAGGCACCTGCGTGGTGACCGGCAAGCCGGTGGGCCGCCGCAGCGTGCTCGCGCGGTCGTACTGACGGCGTCGGAGTGGCCGCCGGTTCTCAACCCGTGCTGCCTGAAAGTGGCCGCACGTTTTCAAAGTGGCCGCAGGTTTTCAACCTGCGGTGCACCACCGCTCGGGACTGCCCATGTCCCGTCGCCGGACGTTCGCTGCGGGCATCCTGCCCTCCGCTCACTCGGTGCTGACTCGCTTCGCCATCCTGGCTGCGCTCGTCAGCAAATGCCGGCTCCCGGGTCACGGGCAGCCCCGAGCTCACCTTCGCAGGGGCACAGGTTTTCAACCGGTGGAACGTGCGTCGGCCGCACGTTTCAAAGTGGCCGTAGGTCTCCCGTGGCCGCAGGTTTTCAACCTGCGGTGTCTTCGGTCAATGGCACTTCCGCAACGACTCCCGAGCTCATGAGCGGCTCGTGAGCCGTTGGCCCGTTCTTCCTGGCCGCAAAAAAGTGTTCCCGAAACGCGCGGCTTCCTCTCTGCGGTGGCGTTTTGCTTGCGTCGGCGCAGACCGTGTGCCAGACGGCTCTCCCCGGGGCTTCGACGCCTCGTGTCCGACGCCAGTCAGAGGCTGTGGATATCGATCACGGGCAGTTCGACGGGCGAGGCTTGAAAGACGTCGCGATCGTCGTGGACCTGCACGAGCTCGCCCCAGTCGGTGGGCGGGCCACGAGCGGGAGAGACGGGAGGTGGCTCGAGTGGTTCGCCGAGATGGGTCAGGATCTTCCGGATCGGCCCCGGCTCGGTGATGAACGCGATCAGCCGGATGTCGCCGCCGCAGGTGGGGCACGCAAGTGGAAACTCCTCCCCCACCCGGGCCATGAGCTCGGCCCAGGCGATGCGTGACGTGTCGTGCGCGCGGGGCTTTTGATTCGGATTCGTGGCACAGCAGCCCCCTGTGGCGCGACCGTCGGCCGCATGCCCACCGGTCACAGCCGCTTGCCGCTTGCCGATGTTCCCTTTTCTCATGCGCCGTGACGGCCCGCCTGAGCTTGTGATTCGGCGCAAACACCCCGTGGTAGCGGTGCCGATGCTTCCGCGGCGGCGGGACGAGATTGGCGAGCCTGTCGAGGAACTCGAACGGCGAGAGCTCGACGACGCCGCTCGCCCCCGGCCGCGTGGACTTGCGGCCGCGGCCAGGCCCGACCCAGTTGGCGGCTTTGTGTCGCGGCAGCACGTAGCGGACTCTGGTTGCGCGGCCGTCTGCACCGTGGATCACGGAGAGCCGCTCCAGCGCGAAGGGCGGCCGGGCACAGTATCGCGGGAGATGTTCGAGACTCTGAAAATAGCTCGGCACGTCGCGGTCGATGAGTGTGATCCGGACACTCGCATCGATGGAAAACCCGCTGTTCTCCCAGGCGAGCATGTCGGCGGCGGCGTCGACGTCGAGCAGGCGCTGCATGCGGAACCACCGGATCACACGGCGCCGCACCCGCTCGGTGAGCGCGGCCAGATCGGCCTATTCAGATCGCCACCCGCGTCCTCAAGCAACTTGGCTCTGGCTGCGTGGAGTTCGTCGAGGATCTTATTCCTCGCCATCGTTCAGCCCTCCGAGCAATTCAGCCGGCCTTGTGTTGAGTATCAGAACGCAATCACTGGCGCATGGCTTGCGCAATCTGAAGCCCCATTCGCTCGATCGCTTGGGCGAGTTTCGTACGATCGCCTGCCGAAACCGTACCAATCGTGTGATGGATGAGCCGAACGTCAAGGGATGCCAGCTTCATCAGCCGCACAGTCGATGGTTTCGGAAGACCGGCGATCGTCCAATCGTCGAGTTGCACGTCGAAGGAATCCCGCGGCTCATGAGTCGTGATCCGAGCCAACAAGAGGTCGCTGGTGTCGCCCGCCAGCACAACTCCAGGCCGACGCTTTCGGCCCTGCATGTCCGTGAAGGGAAACTCCACGGACACAACAACGCCGACCCTAGATGCTGTCATAGACGGCGTCATCGGGCGAATCGTCCTTGAAAAACTCCTCGATGGCCAGCCGTTGCCACTCCAGGTCTTCCCGATCGCGGCCGATCAGGTGTGGGATGTCGCAATACAGCCGCAGCTGGTCCGCGAGCGGCAATAGTTCGATGGCTTTCTCGATTTCCTGAAGCTTGCTCATGGCCATGCTCTGAGCGTAACCGGTTTTCTGCCGCCGGCGAAAAGTATACGCCCGTACATTACATCGTCAAGCCTTTGGTCCGGGATTCCGCTGCGTGGCCCCGCCCCGGACCAAAGGATAGCCCGGTCAATGGCACTTCCGCAACGACTCCCGAGCTCATGAGCGGCTCGTGAGCCGTTGGCCCGTTCTTCCTGGCCGCAAAAAAGTGTTCCCGAAACGCGCGGCTTCCTCTCTGCGGTGGCGTTTTGCTTGCGTCGGCGCAGACCGTGTGCCAGACGGCTCTCCCCGGGGCTTCGACGCCTCGTGTCTGGGTTTGCCTGCCGCGCCGCTTGGGACTGCCCGCCCCCGTCGCCGGACGTTCACGTCGGCCCCCCAGGCCTCCGCTCTCTGCCTGTCCGCTGCGCTTCGCCGGGCACCGATCCGCCGCAGGCGGATTGGTCGTGGCTTCGCTTGCTCCCAGAGCCCGGCTCCCGGGCACGGGCAGCCCCTCGCTCGCCTGTTCGCCGTGGCTGCCGCGGTTTTCGCGGTGTGCGTTGTGCCGCTTCGGGCTGCCTGTCGGCTAGAATGTGAGGCTCGACGTGCCGGGCGGCGGGTGGCCGCACGCGCGACGTTGGGCATCACGTGGCCGGCCGATGACCGTGGAGAAACTCAAGGCGTGGCAGGTGGCCGCCGTGGCGGCGCTCGTGGGCGTCGCCGTGGGCGCGGCCGGAGCCGCGGTCCAGCGGGGCACGCCCTGGAGCGTGGGTGACCTGCGGGTGGTGTCCGTCGCGTCCGGGCCCGCCCCTCGCGTCGAGACCACCGAGACCAGGCATGCCTTCGGCACGCTCGGGACCGGCGGCACCGGGTCTCACGAGTTCGTCGTCCGCAACTCGGGCGCTGGCCCGCTCACGCTCCGCAAGGGGGCCACGAGCTGCACCTGCACCGTCACCGACTTCGACGCCGTCGAGGGAGGCTCGGCGGACGGCACGAAGGTGGTGCCGGTCGGCGGCGAGACGAAGATCCGCGTGCAGTGGAAGGGCAAGCCGCCAGGCGGGCCGTTCCGCCAGCAGGCGACGATCCTCACCGACGATCCGCGGCGGCCGGAAGTCGTGTTCATCGTCGAGGGCACCGTGGTGCCGACGTGGAAGGCGGTCCCCGACCTGCTGGCCGTGCCCCGCATCTCGGCCTCGGCCGGCGAACGGGTGACTAGCGATGTGTTCACCTACGGCCCAGAAGTCCCGATGGTCACCGAGGCGGTTCTCGACGACCCCAAGCTCGCCCAGTTTGTCTCCCTTGCCACGGCGCCGCTTTCGGCCGAGGAGGTGGCCGGCGAGACGGGGGCCACCGGCGGCTTCCGGCTCACGGTCGATCTCAAACCCGGCCTGCCGATCGGCCAGCTGAAGCGGATCATTCGCGTCTCGTTCACGATGCCCGAACCGCTGGTGGCCGAGATTCCGCTCGAGGGCACGGTCGGGGGTGACCTTGTCTTGGCGGGGCCCGGATGGGATTCCTCCCGGCAGGCCCTGCTGCTGGGGACGGTCTCCGGCAAGACGGGCCTACGGACGAGGGTGTTCCTCACGGCGAAGGGCCCGCATCGCGACAGCGTGCGGCCGATCGTCCGGGAGGTGGTGCCCGAGTCGCTGCAGGTGACGATCGGCGACGGCAGCCCGATCGGCACCGGCGGCGCCGTTCGCATCCCGATCGACATCGTGATTCCGCCGGACAGCCGGGCGGTCAACCACCTCTGCTCGCAGCAGGGGCCGGCGGGCCGGATCGTGCTCGCCACCGGCCACCCCGACTCGCCCGAGTTCACGATTCCCGTGTGCGTGGCGGTCGGCCCTTGAGCCATCCATGAAACGACTCGTTCCAGCGGCCCTCGTCTGCTTCGTCGCCCTCGCCTGCATGGCCGCGGTTCCCGAGCGTGGGGCCGACGTGCCCGACGACGTGGTGGCGAAGTTTCGGGAGCGCAACGGCCCGATCTTCACCGACTGGCCGGCGGCCCGTGCCGTGCTCGTGATCACTGGCGAACTCGACGGCTACATCGAGCCCTGCGGCTGCACCGGCAAGGAGAACCAGAAGGGGGGCCTGAGCCGACGGCAGAACTTCCTCCGCGCGGTCGAGGAAGCGGGCTGGCCGCTCGTGTCGGTGGACGTGGGCAACCAGGTGAAGCGGTTCGGCCGCCAGACCGAGGCGAAGTTTCAGTCGATCGTGGACGGCCTGCGGGCGATGAAGGTCGCGGCGGTGGGCTTCGGCCCCGGCGACCTACGGCTGCCGGCGGAGGAACTCGTGGCCGCGGTGGCCGCGGTGGGCGACCAGCCGACGCCGTTCGTGAGCGCCAACGTGGGCCTGCTCGGGCTCGACGCGGGAATCACGCCGAAGTTTCGCGTGGTCGAGGCGGGCGGCCTGAAGATCGGGATCACGAGCGTGCTTGGCGACCAGGAGTTGGCACGGATCAAGAATGCCGACGTCGAGTTCGCGCCAGCCGGCGCGGCGCTCGCCGGCGTGGCGGCGGAACTCGCCAAGGCGGGCTGCGACCACCAGGTGCTGCTGGCGTTCGCGACGCCCGACGAGACCAAGACGCTCGCGGCGAAGCACCCGCAGTTCGACATCGTGGTCACGGCCGGCGGGGCCGATGAACCGCCCCTGGAACTACCCACGCTCCCCGGCGGCGCGAAGCTCGTGGAACTCGGCCACAAGGGGATGTTCGCGGTGGCGATCGGCTTCTTCACCGACAAGGACAAGCCCGTCCGCACGCAGCGGGTGCCGCTCGACGCCCGCTGGGGCGAGTCGAAGGACATGATCGACCTGCTCGGCACCTACCAGCAGAAGCTGGAGACGCTCGGGCTCGACGGGCTCGGCCTCGTGCCGATCCGGCATCCGACCGGCCGCCGTTTCGCGGGCAGCGAGGCCTGCGCCGAGTGCCATCAGCATGCCTACGACATCTGGAAGGAGACCCCGCACGCCACGGCTCTGACCACGCTGGAGGAGCAGAAGCCCAGACGCGACGGCGACCCTGAATGTCTCTCCTGCCACGTGACGGGCTGGGCGCCGCAGCGGTTCGAGCCCTTCGAGGGGGGCTTCACCGGGATGAAGACGTCGCCGCAGCTGGCCCACCAGGGCTGCGAGAACTGCCACGGCCCGGCGGCGGCCCACACGGCGGTGGAGCGGGGCGACGTGCGGGCGAGCGAGGCGGAGCGAGACCGGCTCCGGCAGGAACTCGTGCTCACGCTCGCCACGTCGGAGGGCAAGCAGAAGGCGGTCAACAACTGCCTGGAGTGCCACGATCTCGACAACAGCCCGCAGTTCGACTTCGACGAGTATTGGCCCCAGGTCGAGCACAACGACCCCGAGAAGGCCGACACCGATACCCAGGCCAAGCCGGCTGAGGCGGCGGCGGCAGCGCCGTAAGAGCGGCGGGCGGCGTGATCCCCATCGCTCACGCGATTGGGCTTCCTGACGGGCGAGCGTCCGGCGATCCGCGAGGAACCCGCAGGTTGAAACCTGCGGCCACTTTCGGGCAGGACGAGCTCAGGGCCGCCCATGCCCCGAGAGCAGGGCTATGGGAGCAAGCGCAGGCAGGATGCCGAAGCGCCGCGGACATGCAGAGAGCCGCGGCCCGGAAGGCCGCGGCGAACGTCCGGCGACGGGGCGTGGGCGGCCCTGAGCGGCGAGGCCACCTCGCGCCCCGCAGGTTGAAAACCTGCGGCCACTTTCGTGCGGCGGGGCCACTTCAGCCCAGCTGGGCCATGGCCTCGTCGGGAATACTGAAGTTTGCCGACACGCTCTGCACGTCGTCGTGGTCGTCGAGCCGCTCCATCAGGGTGAGCACCTTGCGGGCCGTCTCCACGTCGTCCACGTCCACCGTGGTGGTGGGGATCCGCACGATCTCGTTCGATTCGACCGCGAGGCCCGCCTTGCCGAGGGCATCCACCACCGCCGCCATCGCCGCCGGATCGCAGGTCACCTCCCAGCGGTCGCCCGCGAGCTTCACGTCGTCGGCGCCTGCCTCGAGCGCCACCTCCATCAGCGTGTCTTCGTCGCAGCCCGCCTGGGGGAGCCGCACCAGCCCCTTCCGCTCGAAGAGATAGGCCACGCAGCCGGTGCCGCCGAGTTTGCCGCCACACATCTCGAAGATCTTGCGGATCTCGGGGGCAGTGCGGTTCTTGTTGTCGGTGAGGATCTCGCAGAGCACCGCCACGCCGCCGGCGCCATAGCCTTCATAGAGCGACTCCTCGAGATCGCCCCCCTTGAACTCCCCGGTGCCGGTCTTGATCGCCCGCTGGATGTTGTCCTTGGGCATGCTCACGGCCTTGGCCGCGTCGATGGCGTACCGTAGCCGCAGGTTGGCGTCGGGGTCGGCGCCGCCGTGCTTGGCCGCCACGATGATCGCCTTGGCGAGCTTGCTCCAGAGCTTGCCCCGCTTGGCGTCGATCAGCGACTTCTTGCGGGAGATGTTCGCCCAGTGGGAATGTCCAGCCACGCGTGTTCCTCCCTCGCGTTCTCGTGCCGCCGCCGGCCTTCGGTCACCGCGGCTTCCGCTTGCTCAGATCGGCCGAATGCCGGTCTCCCTTCGCCTCGGGCTGCTTGGCCACGGGCTTGGCAGGGGGGGCGGCAGGCTTCTTCGCCGCCGCCGGCTTGTCCTGCGGCTTCGCCGGCTCCGGTGGCGGGGCCATCTGGGGCTTGATGGTCAGCGGCTTGCCCACGTTCGGCTTGACCACGAACGGCTTCGGCCCCGACTTGCCGTCGCCGGCCTTCTTCGGGCCGGAACCGGCGGGCGGCATCGGCGTCTTGCCCACGGGCCGGGCGGCGGCCTGAGGGCCGGCCGGGCGGAGTTCCTCGGCGGCCGTCCGCGCCGCTTCGGCGGCCTTGACGCTCTCCTTGTCGGTTGCCGGCGGGGGGGCGGTCGGCGCCGGCAGCGGTTCGCCCCGCTTCGGCATGCGGTCCTTGAGGGCCGCCGGGTTGACGGCCTGCACCACCTTGCGGACGGTGTTGCCGTGGAGGTTGGTGAGCGCCTCGATGCCGAACTGGTGGAGCAGCGAGCTGAACTCCACGCCCGACTTCTTACCGATGATCCGCTCGAGGCCGGCCACCTTGCCGGAGTCGTATTCCGCCTTCGTCGTCAGGCCGCAGACGAACAGGGCCGCGACCGCCCCCTTGTCGAGCGGGATCATGTGGCCGTCGAGCGCGGTCGAGGCGACGTGGGCCACCACGAACGGCGGCACGCCATGCATCCCTTCGAGCACCTTCAGGCCATGGGCCAGGGAGTGTTTCTTGGCATGGTCGAGCGAGTAGTTGTAGGTCGACTCGAACACGCTCTGGAGCACCCGGCGGAGCGAGAGGGCGGCGTAGGCCGGGTCGGGCAGATCGTGGAGGATCTCGGCGAGTTCCGCCACGGTGGTGACGCGGATCTCGTTGAGGTCGAACGCCGACTCGCGAAGCCGGGCGCAGGCCTTCTCCGCGACGTCGTAGGGGGCATTTTCCAGGCAGCAGGCCACGAGCACCTGGTCGAGCAGCGGTCGGGCGGTGTCGAACGGCACCGGCTTGTACAACCCTTTGAGCGCCTTGTGGAGCTTCGGGATCAGCTGGGCGCGGGGCGGCACCTTCTCAGGGGGCAGCTTCGGCAGTTCGACCTTCTTCGGCAGCTCGACCTTCGCGGCCGCGGCGGGCTTCGCGGCGGCCTGCTTGCCGGAGGCCTTCGCCGGAGGCGCGGCCTTCGCCGTGACTGGCTTGGCGGCCGCCAAGGGCTTGGCCGCCCCCTTCGGGGCGGGCTTTTTCGGGGCTGCGGCCGGCTTCTTGCCGGCGGGCTTCTTCGGGGCGGTCATGCGTCGTCCTGGGAGGCCACGGAAGGGGAGGATGGCTCGCCGTCGTCGTCCGCCGGCGCGGGGGGAAGCACCTCTTGGAGCATGCGGGCGATCTCGATCGACTTCTTGATGCCGCCGTCGAGTTCGAAGCGGAGCTTGGGGGTGTAGCGGGTTTCGATGCGATCGGCGATCCGGGACTGGAGGAAGCCGGCCGAGCGGGCGAGCCCCTGGAGCGCCAACTTCTCCTTCGCCGGCCCACCCATGATCGAGACGTGGACGACCGCCGACCGCATGTCGGGGGCCATCTCCACGCCGGTCACCGTGACGTCCTTGACCCGGGGGTCGCGGACCTCCGTCAGGATGGCCATGCTGACCACCTCCCGGACCGCCTCGGCCGCCTTCAACAATCGTCGGGTGCTCACGACAGCGTCCGCGCGACTTCCTCGACGCGATAGCACTCGAGGATGTCGCCCTCCTTCACGTCGTTGAAGCCCGCCAGCTTGATGCCGCATTCCAGGCCGTCGCGGACCTCACGGGCGTCGTCCTTCTCCCGCTTCAGGGATTCGATGCCGTACTCGCCCAGCACGCGGTTGTCGCGAATCACCCGCAGGCGGGCGTTGCGGGCGATGATCCCGGCGATCACGCGGCAGCCGGCGATCACGCCGAGGCGGCTGATCGAGTAGGTCCGCTGAACGATGGCGCGGCCGAGCTCGTTCTCCTTCTTCTCGGGCGCGAGCATGCCCTCGAGGGCCTTCTTCAGGTCGTCGGTGACCTGGTAGATGATGTCGTAGCGGCGGACCTGCACGCCCTTGTCTTCCGCGAGCGAGCGGGCCCGCTCGTCGGGCACCACGTTGAAGGCGATGATCACGGCGTCGGACGCGTCGGCCAGCTGCACGTCGGCCTCGGTCACGCCGCCCACCGTCGCCTGCAGCACGCGGATCTTCACCTCCGGGTGGTCGAGCTTCTGGAGCTCCTTGAGGATCGCCTCGATCGAGCCGCGGACGTCGGCCCGGAGGATGAGGTTGAGCGTGGGCGCCTTCTCGGCGCCGAGCCGGTCGGCGAGATTCTCGAGCGTGACGTGAACCGGGGCGCTGGAGAGATGCGACTGGCGGCGGATGTCGGCCCGCTTGAGGGCCACCTCGCGGGCCAGGGCGATCGACTCCACCTCCTGGAACCGGTCGCCGGCGCCCGGGGGCACGTCGAGGCCGGTGACGAACACGGGCCGGGCGGGGCCGGCTTCGGTGACCTTCCGGCGGGTGATCGTGTCGAACATCGACTTCACGTGGCCCGTGGCCTCGCCGCAGACCAGCGGGTCGCCGATGTTGAGCGTGCCCTTCTGCACCAGCAGGCAGGCCACCACGCCGCGGCCCTCGTGGATCGACGCGTCGAGGCAGACGCCGGCCGACATGCGGTCGGGATTGGCTCGCAGGTCATGGAGCTCGGCAATCGTCAGCAGCGTGTCGAGCAGGGCATCGACGCCCTCGCCGGTCACGGCGCTCGTCTTCACCACTTCCGTCTCGCCGCCCCATTCCGTGGGCAGGAGGTCCGCGGCCGCGAGCTGCTGGTACACCCGCTGGACGTCGGCGCCGGGCAGGTCGATCTTGTTGATGCAGGCCACGATCGGCACGCCGGCCGCCTTGGCGTGGCTGATCGCCTCCTCCGTCTGGGGCATGACGCCGTCGTCGGCCGCCACGACGATCACGGCGCAGTCGGTGACGTTGGCACCGCGGGCACGCATCTGCGTGAAAGCCTCGTGGCCCGGCGTGTCGACGAACGTGATCGCCTTGTCGTTGCGGTTGACGGTGTAGGCCCGGATGTGCTGCGTGATGCCGCCGCTCTCGCGGGCGGCCACGTCGATCCCCAGGATCTTGTCCAGCAGCGACGTCTTGCCGTGGTCAACGTGCCCGAGGAAGGTGACGACCGGCGACCGCGGCTGCCGCAGCGTGGGATCCTCGTCCACCGCGTCGAAGCCGGCCAGCAGCTCCTTCTCGAGATCCTCGGCGGTCTTGAGGTCGAGCTGCACGCCCAGCTCGGCGGCCAGCAGCTCCACGGTGTCGCGGTCGAGGACGGTGGACATGCTCGGCATCTGATCGAGGCCGAACGACAGCAGCTTCTTGAGCACGTCGCTCGCCGACAGGCCGATCGCCTCGGAGAAGGCCCGCACGTTGCAGGGAACCTGGATCGAGGCGTTGGTCTTCCGCGGCGCGGCGGTCGAGGCGCCGCTCTTCCTGGGCCTGGCGCCCCGGCGGCGACGAGACGAGAACTCGTCGTCACCGATGCCGCGGCCGTCGGAGAGTCGCTTCCGGCCCAACTGCCGCTGCTCGCGTCCGCCGAGCGCGTCGTCCTTGCCGTCGCCCCCCTTGGAGGGCGTCCGCCGCGGGCGAACCCCAGGGGCCATCGGGGGCGGCACCGCCGTCGGCGTGCCGGCACTGCCGCGCAACAGGCCGCTGGTCCGCTGCCGCGTGGCGTCGGCGGCCCGCTGCTGCTCGTGCTTCCGCATGTGATCGGCAAGCGGCTTGGCGCCCCCGGCCTTGGCGCTGCGGATCGCATCCAGCGGCAGCTTCACGTCGGGCTTCTGGGCCACCGGCTCCTGCGACGCCGATCGCGGGGTGATCGGGGCGCGACCCGCCGCCGGCATCGGGGCCAGCTTGAACGCGGGACGGGGCACCGGCTTCGGCCCATCGCCCCCCGGACGGACCGTGGGGCGGGGCTTGGCTTCGGCTGCCACGGGCTTGGGCGGGGCGACCTCCGGTGGCTTGCTCTGGGCCACGCCGGCCGGGGCGATGTAGTCCTCCCGCTTGAGCGTGGCAGGAGCCGCAGGCTTGACGGGAGCAGGCGGCGCCGCGGGCCGAACGGGCGCGGCCGCGGGCCGCTCAGGCGGCCGCGACTTGGCGGCGATGAACTCCTTGAGCTTCGCCACCTCCTCGTCGGTCATGCTGGCGAGCGCCGAGCCCTTGTCCTGGATGCCGGCGCGGGTGCACAGCTCGACCAGCTCTTTGCTGTCGATCTTCAGTTCTTTCGCCAGCGTGTAGATTCGGACAGCCACTCGACCCTCTCTCGCAACGCCTCTCGCCGATCGCCTTCATACGCCTGATTCCAACCATCACGACTCGGGAACGGATTCCGGGGCGGGCGTCACCCCCGAGTCCGCGACCGGTTGGGCCGTCAGCTCGTCGGCGGCATCGGCATCGGCCGTGGCCTTCGCGATCCGATCGGCTTCCCGCTGCTTTCGTCGTTCGTCGGCGGCTGCGGCCTCGACCTGATTGGCCCGCACCTCGGCCTCCGCAACGATCGTGTCCACCTGTTCGGCGGTCAAGCCGCCCATTTCCATGAGATCCTCGGGCTCGATCACCGAGAGGTCGTCGTAGGAGAGGAAGCCCTCGCCCACGAGCCGCTCCGCCACCGACTCGTCGAGCCCCTCGATCGACGAGAAGCCGGCGATCGCCCGCTCGATCTGCTGGTCGAGCTCCTCGCGGGTCATGATCTCGATGTCCCAGCCGCAGAGCTTGCTGGCGAGCCGGACGTTCTGGCCGCGGCGGCCGATCGCCAGGGAGAGCTGATCCTCGCGGACGAGCACGATGCCACGGCCGAGCATCTGGCAGAGGATGACTTCGTCCACCTCGGCCGGCTGCAGGGCGTTGGGAACGAGCACCTGGAGGTCGTCGTTCCAGCGGACGATGTCGATCCGCTCGCCGCCGAGTTCCTCGACGATGTTCTTGATGCGGTTGCCGCGGACGCCGACGCAGGCACCGACGC
>JBBAVS010000105.1:0-12824 GCA_040397585.1 Pirellulales bacterium | reverse complement strand
TGGTTTCGCACTCGGAAAGCAGTCTGAACGCGATCAGCCGGATGTCGCCGCCGCACCCCGGGCACTCGAGCGGAAACTCCTCCCCCACCCGGGCCATCAGCTTGAAACTCAAACGGCGAGTGTTCGACGACGCCATTGGCTCCCGGCCGCGTGGACTTCCGGCCGCGGCCGGGCCAGAAGATGTTCGAGACTCCGAAAATAGCTGGGCACATCGCGGTCGAGGAGTGTGATCCGGACGAAAAGCGTCGATGGAAAACCCGCTGTTCTCCCAGGCGAGCATGTCGGCGGCGGCCGCGGCGTCGAGCAGCCGCTGCATGCGGAACCACCGGATCACGCGGCGACGCACCCGCTCGGTGAGCGCGGCCAGGTCAGCCTGGGTGATTGGCCGCGCTGGCAGGAACGCCGGCGGGGCGTCAGTGCCTGCTTCGGCAGCAGCTGGCACGAAGACACCGTCGGTTGCCGAAGCAGAGGAGCCCGCACTCGAGATAGCCGCGGAGCTCGTCCTCGACGTATCCCGGCACGGGCACTCGGCGGCTTTCCGCCAGGCGAGCCAGCTCTCGAGGTTCTCGGACACTACTCTGTGGAGCGCGACGATCCGAGCCGCGGCGATCGGCGGGAACGAGCATGACCGTTTGCAAGCAAACGGTCACCCGAATCTTCTCGCCGGCAACTCTCCGGCAACGATTTTCCGCCGGCGGCGCTACCGGTCGCTCCGGTCAGGCAAGACGCGCGGCCCCTGATTCCAGGGAGTGCGTGAGGATCGCGTATCCTCACCGCGGCCTTATTCCTTCAGCCGAACCCATCGCGGTGAAATGATGCCTGCTCGCTCGCTCTCCTTGTTTCTCGTGCTCGCGATTGCCTCCGCCTCCCCTGCCGCGGAGCCCTCCGTCGCCGGCTATCCGTCGATTCAGGCCGCGATCGAAGCGCACCCGAACCGCATGCTCTTCGTGCCGGCTGGCGACTATCCGATCACCGAAGCGATCCGCATCCGTGGAGACCGCAGCGGGCTCTTCGGCCCCGGCCGCATCATTCAGCAGAACGCCGACCAGCCGATCATCGTCATCGACAACGCCACCAACGCCGAGATTCGCGACCTCACGCTCACGCGGCCGGAAGGGAGCATGGACACCGCCCGCGACGGCGTCCTCGCCTTCAAGTGCCGGGATCTTGTCGTCGAGAACGTGCGCGTGATCGACAACCGCACGGATGCCGGCGCTATCACGGTGGTCGAGGGCACGAACTGCCGGATCAGCCGCTGCCTGGTGCGCAACTACATGCGTGTGAGCATCGACGACCGCACGGCGAGCGAGGACTGGGGCTACGCCTTCAACTGCACCGACGGCACGGGCATCAAGGTGAACGCGAGCACGGGCACGCTCATCGAGGGCAATCGCGTCGTCGAGGACAACCTTCTGCCCACGCCCGAGATGAAGGCCCAGCACAAACTGGGCGACTTCGTGAAGAAGAATCCCGTGAAGGGCACGTTGCCAAGCCAAACCACCTGGGACAGGAACTACGTGAACAACTGGCAGCAAGGCAGCGGCATTATCGTCGCGTCACCCGAGGTCAGCGACCTGACCCGCATCCTGGGCAACCACATCGAGAACGCCGCGCAGGGCATCGACATCCACGCCGACCACGTGATCGTGAGTGGCAACGTGGTCGTGGATTCCTTCATGGGCATGAAGGCCATGCACGGCAGCCGCAATGTGATCATCTCGGGTAATCAGTTCGTGCGAAACTCCCTCTGGTCCATCGGCCTGATGCCTGGCGTCGCCGCGCACTCCGCCGAGGATGGAAAGCCGGAGAACGCCGACGGCGGCTCGATCATCGCCAACAACGTCGTGTCCGACTTTGGCCACGGCCGCGCCCGCTGGATCTGGGGCGATGAGAACGCCCCCTTCAAGTTCGACAGCGGCCAGCATCCCGACGATCCGCCGCTCACCGACGTGATCGTCACCGGCAACCTGATCCATCAGATCGGCCCGCCGCGGTATTCCCGTGCCGTCGTGATAGATCCCGGTGCGAACGGACCGCGCGGGATGCACTTCTCGAACAATCTGTTCCCGCCGGGCTCACAAGGCGTGTGCAACCAAGACCTGCCGCCGTGAGGCGGCGACCCTGCATCGCCTCAACGCGGCAGGTCGGTGCCGGAGGCTGGCACGCGGGGCGTCCAGGCATCGAGCGTGGCGGCAACGGCTCGGCCGGCCGTCTCCGGCGACCACGCGTCGGCCGCCGGCTGCGCGTGCAGCAAGACTGCGAACTTGAGCCGCAGGGCATCACCCTTCGCGACCGTGAACGGCTCCGAAGGCTCGCCGTCGACGGGCCGGCGCGGTCGATCAGTCGGATTCAGCGCCAGGAAGCCGTAGTCGCGCGCGTGGGCCCAGACAGACCGTGGGTTGTCTTGGGCCGCGGCGAGCAGGATCCCGGCGAGCGTGCCGTCGAGAGTACCGCTGTAGTCCCACCACGTCCCCACGCGGCCCCAGGTGCCGGCCTCGTTCCTCCCACCATGGCTCGCTGAAATCGTTCCCGAACCGTTTTTCACCACGAGTGGCGTCGCGACGCGGATGCCGAGGCCCATCTCGTGCTGCGGGCCGAAGACGAGCGGGGCTTGGTTCGAGCGCAGGGTCGTGGCGATCAGGATCACCGTGCCGGGCACCCCGGGCTCGAGCGCATCGCCGGCGACCACGCGGAACTCGCTCACGCCCCGGCAGACCTCCTCTCCGGTCGGCGCGAGATAGCGATCTTCAACGACAAATGAGACGCCTTCCGCATCCGTTTCGGGCTCATGCACAAACTGCACGTGCTCGATGCGGCCCTTGTTCCGCCAGAAGTCGACGCCGTTCAGATCGCCGAACGCAAGCCACAGCCCCGGATGCATCGTGTCGTGATCGACGGCATCCGCGCCTGCGACGGGAGGGTGCCGACGCGTGACCTGGGTGCCGTCGGGAGCGCGGAGGCTCGCCCAGTAGGGCCGCGTTATTCGCGGATCACGGAAGACATACTCCCCGACGGGCTGGCCGTCACGCATGACGACGATCCGGTCTTCGGCGGGCCGGACGGCGAACCCTGCCGCATCGAGCGGGCCCGGGTCGGCCAGCCATGCCGCGATGATCGCCAGGGCGACAGACACGATCGCACGCTGCTGGCTCATAGCCGGAACAGGCTCCTGGCATTGAGGCTGGCGATCTTTTGCCGATCGTCGGCCGGCATCTCGACCGCTTCGAACGTGTCGCGGATCAGCTTCGGCTCGACCCACGGATGGTCGCTGGCGAACAGCAGGCGATCCGGGCCCAGGAAGTCGTAGGCGAACTTCATCGCCAGCGGCAGCGGCGAGACGATGTCGAACCACACGCGGCGCAGGTATTCGCTGGGGGCATGCCGCAGGTTCTTTGGTCCACGCTTGAGCACCTGCGTCTGATGGTCGACTCGTCCGATCATGAAGGGCAACGCACCGCCGAGATGGGGGCAGACGAGCTTCAGGTCGGGAAACTCGTCGAGGATGCCCGACATGATGATCCGCGTCAGCGCGATGGTGTTGTCGAACATGTTGCCGAGGGCGCTCGTCATCTCGTAGGCCTTCACCTGCTCGATCGTGACGGGCTTGGCCGGATGCAGGAGCAGCGGCAGGCCGAGCTTCTCAGCGCGGGCGAACAGCGGGCGAAACTCCGGCTCGTCCGGGAACCGGCCCGCGAGGTTGGTGTAGAGCAGGAGGCCTTTCATACCGAGCTCACCCACGCAGCGGTCGAGTTCGACGAGCGAAGTCTGCATATCTTGCAGGGGCAGCACGCCGAGGCCGAAGAACCGGCGCGGATGCCGGGCCACGACCCCCGCCACGAAATCGTTGGCCATGCGGGCAACCGCTGGACCGTCGTCGCCAAACCATTCCGGGCCGGGGTCGTTAATGCTCAAGGCCGCTCGTTCCACACCGGCCGCGTCCATCGCGGCCAACTTCGCGTCGACGTCGAGGTACAGCGGCGGGACTTTGCGCAGCCAATCGCCCATCTTCACCATCCGTACGCCGTCTTTGACGAAGGCCACCGGATCGCTCGAGCGCCGCTCCATCGCGGCCAGCAGTTCTTCACAGAACAGGTGGCTCTGGCAGTCGATGAGTCCGCCGTGGGCGGTCGTCTCAGCGGCTCTGCCCGCTACCACGATGGCCGGCGACCCCAGCGCCGCGGCCACCGCGGTGTGCTTCAGAAACGTTCTGCGCTGCGGGTCGGTCATGGTGCGCAGAAACCCGATGGAGTCGATTCGTCGGGGCCGCGAGAAATGCTTTTCTCTGCGAGGACCAACGTGTGTGTAAACATCCGAAGGATAGGCTGGTCAATGGCACGTCCGCAACGATCTTCCGGCTGACGGACTGCCCTTGAGCAGCGAAATTGGGCGGCCCGGCCGTCCGGAGGCGGTTGGCCAAAACGCCGCGCACCCCCTGCGGGGCGTTTCGAGAAACCCGTTCCCGACGCCCGGGCCGCTCCTCCCGAGGCTCACGAGTCGCTCATCAGCCGGAAGACCGGTGCGGAGGTGCCATTGACCGGGCTATCCTTTTCTGGCCCCCGGAAAACTGTGCTGAAACTGTGCTGATGGGTCCTGGCTTCTGCCAAATCTGGCCGCTTCGATCCAACGCCAACCAACGATCACAAGTCGTTGACAGGCATGGACATTGCGTCAGGAATCGCAGAAAATCCGGGAGAGCGGAAAACGGCCTCGAATGAATCCCGCCCTCTCCGCTCGGTTCGGCCCGCGGCCCCCTAGCTCCCGGGCTCGGGCCATGGCGACCATTTCGGGACGCTCATCGCCACGACGACGTCAGTCGCCACCACCACGAGGCCGCCGGCGTGTCCGCCGCGTTCCCGCAGCAGCCCGATTCCGCCCGGCCCGCACAGGGGCCACAGAGGTAGGCCACGCTCCGCTCGACCACGCAAACCTCCTCCTCCACCGTCTCCTTGCGGAGGATTTTCCGGTTGCGGACCCGCCCCGGCCAGTCGCTCGGTTCGGGTCCGCACGCGGTGCAGCCGACAGGATCACGACGGCCGAACTGCCACGGCCTCGACCCGCAGCCAGCCAAGCAGATCGGCTCACAGTCGACGTCGTACTCGATCTTCGGTTCCTTCTTCGTCCCGGGCGTGCAGACGCAAATCGGTTCGAGGTCGCAGGTGGCTCCGCACCGCAGGCAGGCAGGCCCGGCTTTTTGCCCGGCTTCTTTCTCGGGAGCCATGGCGCCGAGTGCGGCCATCGTCGCGGCGAGAATGGCCGCCGTGGCCTGGTGGCGCTGCCGAATCGTGGTCATGTCGATGCCTCCGTGTGTGGTCTTCCGAGAGTCGTCCTCAGAAGTCGAAGTCGATCCGCATGCCGTAGGCGTCGGTCATGCTGTTGCCCTTGTTCGTCCTGGTGTCCTCCAGGAAGGCCCTGACGTAGTTGAACTTCCAGCGCGTGTAGGGATTCAGGTACCAGTTGAGGCCAACGGTGAAGTCGGTGAGGTTGTTGCCCCGGATGTTCTTGTCGTTGAGGACAATGTTCGAGAACCGCGCCGCGATCTCCCAGGCTCCGAGGCCCGTCTGGATCCCGCGGGACTTCGTCCGCACCCGAAAAAAGTCTTCGAAGGGCCGCAGGCGGTCGTGAATCCCGATCCGGCGGTCGTAGGGACGATGCTCGCCGGTGAGGAAGTAGCTCACCTGGGCCATGTAGCCGTTGAAGAACAGGCTGGGCCCGCCGATCTGGTCGACGACGGCGAATGCGTATTCCGACTGCAGCGACAGCGGCCCGAGGATCAGGGCGAACTCCGGGTCGAAGAGCTGAAAGTTGCGGGCCGGAATGAAGCCGGTGTCGACGAAGATCGGGGCGAACGGGCCGGGGACGTTGTTGATGTAGTTGCTCGGCGACGGCGGCCCGACCGGCCCGAACACGTTCGCCGGCTGCTGCTTGCGGATTTCGGGCGTATTTCGGAACCGGACCTGGCCCTGGTAGGCGTCGCGATAGCTGTACGCGCCGCCGAGGTGGAGGTAGAACCGGCCGTCACTGGCCTCGTCCCACCAGGGAAGCATCGTTCCTCGCATGGTGAGGGCCTGCCCGCTGTCGAAGGTGTCGTTGCCGACATTGTCGCTGTTGGTGCGAAAGGTGCCGATGGCCCAGGTTGCCCTTTCGTTTTCGGTGTTTCCGTAGGCCATCACCCCCATGTTGCGGGCGGGAGCGAAGGTGTCGACGAGCGACCGCTCCATGAACGTGTTGTTGCGGTTCTGTGTGACCCGTTCGAGCGAAAACGGCTCGAAGTAGTGGCCTGCCCGCACGTGCTGCAGGTACGGCAGGTCCTTCCACTCGAGGTAGTTGTCGAGATAGCTCGGCTGATTGGCCAGCGCGAAGTCGACACCCAGGGAGTAGTCGAGCACTTCGAAGGTGGTCCCGCGGGCGCCGAGCCGGAGCCGCCGGAACTGCGCACCATCTTGTAGATCACCGACGTCGATCCGGCTCTCCTCGTCCTGGCCGAAGTACACGGTGTCGGCCTGGACCTGTCCGGTGACGGTCAGCGAGGGCTTTCTGGCGTCGTCCTTTTTCTTCTTCTCGGCGGCGGCGTTGAGTCTGCCGAGAGCCTGCTCCAGGGCAGCGATTCGTTCCTCCGCAGCGAGGCTCTTGGCCTTCGGCTCCGCTCCGCGCGCACCCGGTCCCGCCCCCGCCAGCAGAAACGCGAGCAGGCCGATCCAAGCGGCTGAAAGGACGCGCTTCGCCACATCGCTATGATCGGCACAATCGATACGAACGGTTCAAATACCCCACTCGTCGCCCGAGTCAGGACGGGTGCCTTGGGAGTGGTGGGTAGCTGGACACACGGGAGGCCGGTGGATATGGCAAGGCTGGCAAGGCAGGAAGTTCGCGAACTCGATCGCCTCGCGATCGAGGACTACGGCATCGCCGGGGTCGTGCTGATGGAGAACGCCGGGGCGAACGCCGCCCGGCTGCTCGAGGCCCACGGCGTTGGGGGGCCAGTCGCGATCGCCTGCGGCCGGGGGAATAACGGTGGCGATGGCTTCGTGATTGCGAGGCATCTCGATGCCGCCGGGCACGAGGTGCGGCTGCTACTGGCCGCCCCGGTGGAGGCCTACGCCGGCGATGCGGCCATCAACCTGGCGATCGCCGAGCGGGCCGGCCTGCCGATCGCGTGCCTGGCCGGCGCCGCTGAAGCCGGCTGGTGCCACGAACTCGCCGGGGCGAGTTGGATCGTCGATGCCCTCCTCGGCACGGGCGCGGCTGGGCCGCCGCGAGGCGCCGTGGCGGTCGCGATCGGGGCGATCAACGCCGCGCGAGCCGCCGCGGCCGCCCAGCCGCCCCGGGTGCTGGCGGTCGATCTGCCATCGGGCCTCGATGCGGACACAGGCGCCGCGCCAGGCGCGTGCGTGCGAGCCGATCTCACCGCCACGTTCGTGGCGGACAAGGCGGGGTTCGCGAATCCCGCTGCCGCGGGCTTCACGGGGCGGGTCCACGTGCTCGGGATCGGCGCCCCGGCGCACCTGCTCCGCCGATTCGGCGTCAGTCGGTGAGCTCGCGATCGAGGAAGGTCCAGCCGAGCGCGTCCATGAACGCCTTCTGCTTGTTGTCGGCGGCCCCGCCGTGCCCCCCCTCGATGTTCTCGTAGTAGAGCACCGGCTTGCCGAACTCCAGCAGTCGTGCCGTCATCTTCCGGGCGTGGCCGGGATGCACGCGGTCGTCCCGCGTGGACGTCGTGATCAGGATCGGCGGGTAGTCGCGGTCGCGGGCCACGGTGTGGTAGGGCGAGAAGCCGCGGAGGAAGGCCCACTCCTCGGGCTTGTCGGGGTCGCCGTATTCGCCCATCCAGCTCGCTCCGGCGAGGAGCTTGTTGAACCGCCGCATGTCGAGCAGCGGCACCTGGCAGACGACGGCTCCGAAGAGGTCGGGCCGCATGCTGAGCATGTTGCCCATCAGCAGGCCGCCGTTGCTGCCCCCCATGATCCCCAGGTGCTGTGGGGACGTGACCTTCCGGACGACGAGGTCCTCGGCGACCGCCGCGAAATCCTCGTAGGCCCGCCCGCGGTTCGCCTTGAGCGCCGCCTGATGCCAGCGGGGGCCGAACTCGCCGCCGCCGCGGATGTTGGCGATCACGTAGGCATGGCCCTTCTCCAGCCAGGCCACACCCGAAACGGGGTTGTAGCCGGGCACGAGCGGAATCTCGAAGCCGCCGTAGCCGTAGAGGAGCGTGGGCGTCGAGCCGTCGGCCGGCCGGTCCGCCCGGCCGATCTGGAAATATGGGATCCGCGTGCCGTCCTGCGACACCGCCTCGTGCTGCTCCACCTTCATGCCCGCCGTCTCGAAGAACGCGGGCGTCTGCTTGAGCTTCTCCGGGGCCTGCGCCGGTGTGGCCGCCGACCCCAGCGCCAGCGTCGAGGGCTCGAGCGGGCTCGACGTCACGAGCCAGTAGTCGTCCGACTCCATCTCGTCCACGGCCGACACCGACGCCGTGCCGAACTCGGGAACGCCGGCGAGCGGCTCGCGCCGCCACTGGCCATCCTGGAACGTGAGCACGGCGACCCGGCTGCGGACGTTGTCGAGCGTGCTGAGGAGGATGTGGTGTCGCGTGCCGGTCCAGCCGGCCAGCGACGAGCGGTCGGTCGGCTCGAAGAGGGTGTGCAGCGTGCGGTCGCCGGTGAGGAAGGCCTCGAAGTCGGCGGCCAGCAGGGCTCCGGCGGGATGCGTGGTGCCGCCGACGGTCCATGGCGACCGCAGCTCGATCAGCAGCCACTCGCGGTGGACGGAGGCGTTGGCGTCGTCGGGCTTGTCGATTTTGACGAGCTTCCCGTCGCGACGCAGGAAGAGCTCGTTCGTCCAGAACGTGACCTGCCGGGAAACGAAATCCCGCTCGCAGCCGGGGGTGAGGTCGCGGAAGGCTCCCACGGCCATGTCGTCGGCACGCCCCTCGAACACCACGGTGGCTTCCGCCAGCGGCGTTCCCCGCGTCCACTCGCGGACCGTCCGCGGATAGCCCGAGGTGGTCAGCGACCCCGGCCCGAAGTCGGTGGCCACGAACAGGCTGTCGCGTTCCCGCCACGCGATGCGGCTCTTGGCCTCGGGCAGCGTGAAGCCCCCGTCGATGAACGCTTTCGTCTGGAGGTCGAACTCCCGGACCACGTCGGCATCGGCGCCGCCCCGCGAGACCGCGACGAGGCAGCGGCGGTCCTCGGGTTCGAGCACCGTCGCCCCGTGCCAGACCCAGTTCTCCTGTTCGGCCCGCGCGAGGGCGTCGACGTCGATCACCGTCTCCCAGGTGGGTTCGGCCCGGCGATACTCGTCGAGCGTGGTCCGCCGCCAGAGGCCCTTCGGGTTCGCGGCGTCGCGCCACAGGTTGTAGTAGTGGTCCCCGATCTTCGTGACGGCCGGGATCCGCTCCTTCGAGTCGAGGATGGAGAGGATCCGCCGCTCGAGCGCGGGGAAGGCCGTGCCGCTGGCAAGGGCCCGCGTGCTCTCCGCATTGCGTTCACGCACCCAGGCGAGCGGTTGCGCGCCGGTCACATCCTCCAGCCAGAGGTGCGGATCGGCGGGCGTGTCGTCTGGCGGGGTGGCGAACGTGGATGTCATCAGGAGCGTGAGGCCGAGGGCGAGGCAGCGGGCAAGACGATGGTGGTTCATGAGCGGACGTGGCCGGCTCCGGTGACGATGTATTTGTAGGTGGTGAGCTCGCGGGTGCCGCAGGGGCCACGGGCGTGGAGCTTGTCGGTGGAGATTCCGATCTCCGCGCCGAGGCCGAGCTCGCCGCCGTCGTTGAACCGCGTGCTGGCGTTGACCATCACGCACGCGGTGTCCACCCGCGAGGCGAACCGGCTCGCGGCGGCGGCGTCGGCCGTGATGATCGCGTCGGTGTGCCGCGAGCCGTAGCGGTTGATGTGGTCGATGGCGGCATCGAGCGAGTCGACCACGGCCACGGAGATCTTCGGTCCCAGGTATTCGGTCGCCCAATCGGCCTCGGTCGCCACGCCCGCCGTCGGGAGGCATGCCCTCGTGGCGTCGTCGCCCACGATCTCCACCCCGTGGGCCGCGAGGGCCGCGGCGATCCGTGGCAGGAAGGCGTCAGCCACGTCGCGATGCACGAGCAGGGATTCGGCCGCGTTGCACACGCCCATCCGCTGGCACTTGGCGTTGACCGTGATCGTCTCCGCCATGGCGAGATCGGCGGCCTGATCGACGTAGACGTGGCAGTTGCCGTTGAAATGCTTGAGGACGGGCATCCGGGCCTCGGAGCAGACGCGGCGAATGAGGGACTCGCCGCCCCGCGGGATGGCGATGTCGATCAGGTCGTCAAGCGCGAGAAACTCCCCCACTGCTTGGCGGTCGGACACGTCCACGAGCTGCACTGCGTCGACCGGCAGGCCCGCTGCGGCGATCGCCGCACGGATGCTCTCCACGATCCGGCGGCTGGAGTGCGCCGCCTCCTTGCCGCCGCGGAGGATGATGGCGTTGCCCGAGGCGAGGGCCACGGCCGCGGCGTCGGCCGTGACATTCGGCCGGCTCTCGTAGACGAAGAACACGACACCGAGCGGCACGCGAACCTTGCGGACGACGAGGCCGCCGGGGCGAACCTGCTCTTCGAGCAGCTCGCCGACGGGATCGGCCTGCGCGGCGACCGCCTCGATACCCGCCGCGATGCCCTCGACCCGGCGTTCGTCGAGGAGGAGCCGGTCGATCTGGGCGGGGGTGAGCCCGAACGATGGAGCGGCGGCGACGTCGCGGGCGTTGGCGGCGAGGATCTCGCCGGCATCCGCCCGAATCCGGGCCGCCGCGGCCCGCAGGCAGGCCGACTTCCGCTCGCCCGGGACGTCGGCGAGGTCGATTGCGGCGCGGCGGGCCCGCGCGGCGAGGGCCCGGCAGTGGTCGCGGAGGGACGTGGCGGACGCGGAAGTCGTGGTCATGGCGTGCGGTCCGGTGGCGGGGAGCTGGAAACGGTATCTTACCGGCCGGGAAGAATCCCTTCGAAGTCAGCCGCGGCACCCGTTTCCGGAGTCACCACCTCATGCATCGCACCAGGCTCAGCCGTCGTTCGTTCGTCGCCGCATCGGCACTCGCCGCCGCGTCCCTGCCCGGTCGCGGTCGCGCCGCCGCCGACGGGGGCGAGCTCAATCTGGGCATCCAGATGTATTCGCTCCGCGGCTATCCGGTTGACGAGGCACTCGGCCACGTGAAGGACCTCGGGCTGAAAGTCATCGAGTTCTACCCCGGGATGTTTCCGGTGACCGACGACCAGGCCGCGATCGACGCGATGAAAAAGAAGGTCACCGACCTCGGCCTGACGATGTCGGCCTACGGCGTGAACCGGTTCACGAAGGATGCCGCGGCCAACCGGAAGCTCTTCGCCTTCGCCAAGGCGGCTGGGATCCCGATCCTTGGCGCCGATCCCGACCCCGACTCGTTCGCGAGCCTCGACGATCTCGTCAAGGAGTTCGACATCCGGATCGCGATCCACAACCACGGGCCGACGCATCGCTACAACAAGGTGATCGACGTGCTCGACGCGATCGAGAAGCACGACCGCAGGATCGGGGCCTGCGCCGACCTCGGCCACTACCTCCGCAGCGGCGAGCAGCCGACCGAGGTGATCCGCCTGCTCGCGGGCCGGCTCTACGGCATCCACCTCAAGGACTTCGCGGAGATGCAGGACAAGACGAGAGGGGTGATTCTCGGCCAGGGGCACATCGACGTGCCGGCCGTGTTCGCGGCACTCGAGCAGGCGAAGTTTCCGGCCGACGGCGCCCTCTCGATCGAGTACGAGGAGCATCCGACGAATCCGCTCGCCGAGATCCGGGCCTGCATCGAGGCCGCCCGGGCCGCGCTGGCGGCGGCGTGAATCCGCCGGCGATTCACTCCCCCGAGCGGGTCGCCGTGAAGAGCTCGAGGGTGGTGCGAACGAGGCCCACGGCATGCACGCGGATGATCTGGACGCCCTGGGCGGCGAGGCTGCAGGCGGCACCGGCCGTGGCGGCGTCGCGGTCCTCCTCGGTGGCGGGCCGGCCGCGGGCTTGTTCGAACGCCTTGGCGAGAAAGCCCTTGCGGGAGTGGCCCACGAGGATGGGCGTGCCGAGGTCGAGGAACCGGCCCGCGTGCCGCATGAGCTCGAGGTTGTGCTCGTGCGTCTTGCCGAAGCCGATGCCCGGGTCGAGGCAGATCCGCTCGAGGGAGATGCCCGCCGCCAGGAGCGCGTCGCGGCGGGCCGCGAGGTAGGCGTGGATCTCGGCCACCACGTCGTCGTAGCGGGGGTCGAGCTGCATGGTCCGCGGCGTGCCCCGCATGTGCATCGCACACACGGCCGCGCCGCCTGAGCGGGCCACCGCGACCATCCGCGGGTCGCCCTCCAGCCCGGTCACGTCGTTGATGATCTCGGCGCCCAGGTCGAGGGCCCGCTCGGCGACAGCCGCCTTCGAGGTGTCGATCGACACCGGCACGCCGCTGGTGGCGGCGAGCCGCCGCACGACCTCGGCCACCCGCCGGAGCTCCTCGGCCTCGTCGACCGGCTCGGAGAACGGCCGCGTGCTCTCGCCGCCGACGTCGAGGATCTCGGCCCCCGCGGCGACCAGCGCGAGGCCGTGCGCGACGGCCGCCTCCACGCCGGCGAATCGACCGCCGTCGGAGAACGAGTCGGGCGTGACGTTCACGATCCCCATCACGAGCGGCCGCGCGAGGGGGCCGCCCGGGCATGGCAGCTCGAGGCTCCGCGTGCGGAGCTGCCAGACGGCGGGCCGGGAGCCGGGTGTCATGCCAGCGAATGTAGCACGGGCCGCAGCGGGTTCATCCGCAGGTTAAAAACCTGCGGCCACGTCGGGCAGGCAGCA
>JBBAVS010000104.1:0-13248 GCA_040397585.1 Pirellulales bacterium | reverse complement strand
CGGTCGTGCTCTCCTACTCCGGCCAGGCCCTCCTTCCGTTCCGAACACCACCGCTCCTTCGGTCCCCAACATCCTATGGTTCTCCATCTCCTGTCCTCCTGGCCCTCTACTCTAATAGGGGAAGGGCAGGTGTCTCACCTATCATTGGCACAGAGGGCCCTGCCCACAGGGCTGCGAAGGTGGCCCGCTGGATCGCAGCCAACCGGGCGCGGAAGGTGAAACTGGAATTGTGCTTCATGCCTGGGTACAGCCCGGAGCTCAATCCAGACGAGTTGCTCAACCAAGACACCAAGCAGGCCATGCGCCGGCAAAGGCCCCGCGATCAGTCGCACATGATGGCCAACGCTCGAGCACACCTCCGGCGGAGACAGAATCAGCCAGGGATTGTCCGCAACTTCTTCGAAGAAGAACACGTTCGCTACGCGGCAGCTGCCGGATAGAAAACGTCAACTATTGGATGCTCCCCGTAGTAGCTGGATCGGGTCGTATCCACTGAACCCGACAGCCACGACGGATTCCGGTCTCAGCTTCGTGTTCACCGCGGGAGCCTACGACGAGGTCCGCGACGAAATCTACCTTGGACGCATGCGTTCGCTCCTCCAGCCGGGCGGCGGGTCTGGCGAGCAATGACGGCAGGCGGCGCCCGCAGCTGGATCGTCTGCCAACTCGCGGTCTGAGATTGAAACCTGCGCATCACGGGCCATTGAGCGCTCGTCTCACGAGTTGCAGGTTCGTCCACCCCGCCGGATTCTCCGGATCGAGACGGACGGCCATCTCCAGGTCGTCGATCGCCAGATCGGGCCGCTCCTGCCGCAGGCGAACCATGCCCCGGGCCAGCCAGCCCTTGGCCAGATCGGGCCGCAGCCGGATCGCCTCGTCGAGCACGGCGATCGCGGCATCGATGGCCTCGGCACCCCCGCGGCTGAGCACGATCCCCAGATTGATCCGGGCATCGGCTTCGCCCGGGGCTCGCCTGATCGCCTCCGCAAAGGCCTCTGCGGCTTCGGCATTGCGACCCTCTTCGGCCAGAATTCTGCCGAGATTGAGCCAGTTGCGCTCACGGTCCGGATGGTTCGTCACGGCCTCGCGGGCCAGTGGCGCGGCCTCTTGGTATCGGCCCTCCCGTACGACCGCGGCCACGAGGTTTGTGAACCCACGGTCGTTCGCCGGGCAATCCCGCACGTTCTGCTTCCAGAGCGTCACGGCACTCGCAAAATCTCGATTCCGTTCGATCGTTCTGCCAACCGATGCGGCCACGATCAGCCCGGCCAGACAGCCGAGAGCAACCCCCACCGCTCGCCGGAAAGCCGGTCTCCGTGTGCAGCCGACGCTGTAGGCCGCCATCGCCACCGCGGTCACAAGCCCGCCGATCAGGCATGCGGACGGTAGATACATCCGGTGTTCGGCGATTGTCTGCGTCTTCACCGGCACGATGCTCGTCGTGGGGGCGAGGAGGATCGCGGCGGCCACGAGCGGAAAAAATGCCCGCGGCTTTCGCCAGAACCCGATGGCGATTCCGGCCACGAGCGCCACCGTGCCGACGATGAATGGCCAGACCTCCCCCGGCCCGGCCGCCAGCCCTTCCCCGTGGTCGAGCACGAGCGTCGCCGGCCAGATGAGCGTGCCGAGATACAGCCAGACCGCCCGGCACTGGGTGAGGGCGTAGGCCGCGACAGACGCCGTCGTGATCCCGGCCGACCCCCCGCGTCCGCCGAGCGCGACGCCGAGCAGGGCGAGCACCACGATATTCGCAGCCAGTCCGGTGTAGAGCACGGGCCGAATCCGCGCGTCCCGCCCAGCCTCCGGAAGCCGATCCCGATACGCCCAGTCGAAAGCTGCCACGAGCGGCAGGATCGCGGCGGTGGTCTCCTTGGCAGTCGCCCCAACCATCGCGAGCACCCCGGCGACGGCAGCTGCCACGAGACTCCCTCGCGACAGGGCCACGATGGCGGCATCGCACGCGGCGAGGATGAAAAACGCCGCCAGCGACTCGGCCCGCTGGATCACGTATGTGTTTACGGCCGTGTGCAATGGATGCACCGCCCAGAGCACGGCGGTGATCCCGGCGAGAAGCCTCGCGTCGGTGCCGCGCCAACCATTCAGCCGCAGAAGCCTGCGGGCCACGTTGAAGACGAGCAGCGTGTTGCAGAGATGGATTGCCAGATTCACGACCCGAAAACCCGGCCGCCAGAGACCGTGCGCGGCGTAGTTGACCGCCAGCGAAAGGTTCAAGAGCGGCCGGCTGTCGTGCGTGCGACCCCCTTCCGCTTTCGTGAACAGGACGTCGCCCAGCGGCAAAAGCCTGCGGATCGAAGAGTTCTCGACGATCGACACCTCGTCATCGAAGACAAAGGCGCCATCGAGCGCATTCGCGTAGGCGATGCCGAGCAGCGTCGCCACGATGGCTACCACCAAGGCTCCCCACACCCAGTGAGGAGCCCGCAGGCTGCGTCGAAGGCCCGCAAACCGGCTCACTCGTTCTTGAAGTCCTTCATGACTGCATCCACCTGTTCGTCGACGTCACGAGAGGGCTTGCCATCCTTCTGGCTGCCCGCCGTTCCACCTCCGCCGAGGTCGCTGCAGCCCGCTGTCGCGATCACGACGAGCGGCACGATCGCGATGGTAGCGAATGGGAAAAACCGCCGAACCCGTGATGTCCGAGTGTTCGTGACGCAGCGTTCCGTTGCCCGCAAAAACATGCATCGCCTCATAGCTTTCTCATACCCGGGCCCAGCAAACGAGCGTCCGATTCGACGTATCATACCGGCCCCCTTATCTCCAGCAACGAGTGCAACCGAATGCACGGTCAGGTCGGCGACATAACCGGCAGCGCAACCGCGAAATCGATCAGTCGGCTTTCGTGGGCAAGCGGAGTCGACCGCAGCAGCAGCCTGCTTCGCGCCCTGGCCGAAGCGTTTGGCGTATGCCTTGTCGTAGCCCTCTTCTTTTCGCCGCATTTCGTGGCCTGGCGCGCATGGGGCATCCGGCCCGACCTGTTCGACCAGTGCGAGACGGGCCGGGCTGGCGTCGCCCTCTGGCAGGTTGACCACCTCGGCGAACCGGTCGAGCACAAGTATCAGTTCATCCAACGGTGGCGATTTCTATTTCCGGCCGTGGCGCGGGCGTTTCGCCTGCCAGCCGTCTTGCATCTGGCGGTCTATCCGATCGGTGCGTTTCTGGCCGTCGCCTACCTCTCGTGGATCCTCCAGGCATTCGTCGTGGGCTGGTGGCGGCTTGCAGCGCTCACGGCACTCACGGCCAATGCCTGGTTTTTCACATCCACGGGTTGGCTCGCCTACTCAGACGGCTGGGTCGCGCTCGGCCTGCTCGCCGTCGCCTTTTCCGACTCCGCTACTGCGATGACCCTCGCCTGTCTCGCGCTTCCCTGGTGCGATGATCGTTTCGTGATCGGTCTACCGGTGGCCGTCGCGGTTGCGATCTGGCGGCTCTTACCCGGGATGCCGGCATCGCCCGCGGCGGCAGTGCGGGCCTGTGGTGCACGGCTCATCCCCATCGCGGTGCCGATCGCTCTCTTCGTCGCGACCCGGCTGGCGATCGAAACGCGGAGCGATGTCAATACGCTCGAGAATCACTTGTTTCCGCCGGTGGCTGACCACTTACGAACGGTTGCATGGGGGGGCTGGGAATGCCTGCGGGCCGCCTGGGCTCTCGTGCTCATCGCCACTGTCCCAAAGACTGGGCAACCGGCGTCGTATGGGCTCATGCTCACCGCCGCGGGCATTGTTTCATTCGCTGCAGCGTTTTACCCCACCTACGACCTCAGCCGTGCCGGTGTCGTCCTGTTGCCGCTAGCATGCCTGGGAGTGATGACAGCCGCGGGAAAGCGGCCACAACAATGGATCATTCCAATCGTGGCCGGGCTGAATCGCTTGCTGCCTGCCACCCATGTCATGGTGACACACGCCGGGCCTTCTACCGTGCCGATTCGCGGCTTTGCCATGGAATGCCGTGAGTACATTTGGCCGACCCGGCAGTACGCGCCCGCCACCTACCTCGAGGCCGCCGTCCGCCAGGCTGCCGCGAAGGATTTCGCCGCCGCGGACTGGCTCCTGCAAATCGGCCGCGACCTGGGGGGCGACGAGGCAGCGGTGGTTCGCACCTCGGCGATTCTCCTCTCAGAGAAGGGCGAGCTAGATGCTGCGTGCAACCTCCTCCGGGAAAGGCTTGCAGCCGATTCTCGCGCCATCACGTCGGCAGCCCTTCTGGCCTTGCTCCTGGAGGAAGCCGGAAAGTGCGCGGAGGCGATTGTGGTCGCCCGTGGCATCATCGATGATCTCCCGGCGGATGACGCGGAGTCTGCCGCAGCCCGCGCGACGGCGGAGCGCGTGCTTTCACGTTGCCAGGAACACGCCCCATGAAGCTCAGCATCGTCATTCCCATTTACAACGAGCGTGATCTCGCTCCCCAGGCGCTCGCCCGGATCGAGGCCGCGCCGCTGCCGGAGGGGGTCGCCCGCGAGCTCGTCGTCATCGACGACTGTTCCACCGACGGTACACGGGAATGGCTGCGGGACTACGCCGCCGATCGACCCCATGTGATCCTGAAGCTCCACGAGAAGAACGCCGGCAAGGGGGCGGCGCTGCGGACCGGCTTCGCCGCGGCCACCGGCGAGTTCGTCATCGTCCAGGATGCCGACCTCGAATACGATCCGCGGGAGATTCCTACCGTCCTCGAGCCGCTCCTCGACGGCCGTGCCGACGTGGTCTTCGGCACGCGGTTCCTCGGCCACACCCACCGCGTGCTCTACTACTGGCATTCGGTGGGCAACTGGCTGCTCACGACCTTGAGCAACATGCTCTCCAACGTCAACCTCACCGACATGGAGTGCTGCTACAAGGCGTTTCGCCGCGAGGTGCTCGGGCAGATCCAGTTGAAGGAAGACCGGTTCGGGTTCGAGCCGGAGATTACGGCCAAGGTGGCCCGGCTCGGCTGCCGGATCTACGAGGTGCCGGTGAGCTATTCAGGACGCACGTATGCGGAAGGCAAGAAGATCAACTGGAAGGACGGCTTCTCCGCCCTCCGGTGCATCCTGCAATACAACCTGGTGGGGTGAGGCTCTCGCCACGCACGCGGGCCTGATCCTGCCGCTCGCGGTCGCCCTTGCAGCCGTGCTCGTCTACGCCCGCACTTTCGCCGCGGGCTATATCTGGGACGACGACTTCTACGTCTGGAACAACCCCACGCTGAAAACCCAGGGCGGCATCGTCGACATCTGGTTTCGCCCCCTCTCGATCCCGCAGTACTACCCCCTCGTCCACACGTCCTACTGGCTCGAATACCGGCTCTGGGGCGACCACCCCGCCGGCTACCACGTCGTCAACGTGCTCCTCCACGCGGGCAATGCCGTCTTGCTCTGGTTCGTCCTCCGGCGGCTCGACGTGCCCGCGGCCTGGCTCGGGGCGCTCCTCTTCGCCGTGCATCCCGTCGGCGTCGAGAGCGTGGCCTGGGTCACCGAACGCAAAAACACGCTCTCGCTCTGCCTCGCGCTCGGATCGCTCCTCGCATGGCTCGAGTTCAGGAACGAGGGCACCCGAGCGTGGCGATGGTACGCCCTCTCGATCGCGCTCTTTGCCGCTTCGCTGCTCGCCAAGACCGTCACCGTGTCGCTCGTCGGCGTGCTCCTCGTGCTCACCTGGTGGAAGACCGGCCGGATCACGCTCCGCGATCTGCGGCTTGCCGCCCCCTACCTCGCCGTCGGCCTGCCGCTCGCGGTCGCCACCGTCTGGCTCGAAAAACATCACGTCGGCGCGGGGAACGTTGACTGGGGCCTCTCCCCCTTCGATCGCATCGTGCTCGCCGGTCGGGCCGTCTGCTTTTATGCGTCAAAACTCGTCTGGCCGCATCCGCTCACCTTCTTCTACGACCGCTGGCAGATCGACGCCCGGCAGGCATGGCAGTGGGCGTTTCCCGCCGCAGTCGCCGCCGTGCTCGTCGGCCTCGTGGCCGTGAGCGGCCGCATCGGCCGCGGCCCGGCGGCCGCGGCCATGCTCTACTGCGGCCTGCTCTTTCCGGCGCTGGGCTTTTTCGACGTTTATCCGTTCAAGTTTTCATACGTTGCCGATCACTTCCAATACCATGCGGCGACGGCCGGCCTCGCCGCGCTGGCCGGGCTGGCGGGCTGGGTGATGCAGCGATCTTCATGGTCGCCAGGAGTGCTGCACGCGACGGCCATCGCTGTCTGTGGCATCCTGGCCGCGGTCACGCTCCGTCAGACCGGCATCTATCACGATCTCGAAACGCTGTGTCGCGACACGCTCGCAAAGACGCCGTCGTCGTGGGCGGCCCGCAACATCCTCGGTCCTTACTTCACGGAAGCCGGCCGGTATGCCGATGCCGAAGCGGTGTTTTCCAGCCCCGCGGCGCGGTCGCACCTCCCTCCCTGGCCGCACGATCTGGCGATGTTTCGCTACAACCACGCGCAGGCGCTCGAGGGGCTCGGTCGCGGGGACGAGGCCGAAGCGGCCTATCGGGAAGCGATCGCCCTCGATGCGGCCTACCTGAAACCGCGCAACAACCTCGCCAAACTCCTCGCCGACACCGGCCGCCGCGGTGAGGCGGTCGTGGAATACCAGGCGCTCCTCGCGCTCCCGCTTTCAGCCCCAGACCGGGCCCGCTATGCCTTCAATCTCGGCACGGTGCTGGCCGACGACCGCGAGTGGCGGGCCGCCGAAGAGCAGTTTCTGGAGGCCACGCGGCTGGCCCCCGATTACGGCGACTATGCGGAATGGCTGGGGATCGTCACGCTGCGGCAGGGCCGCGTGGCGGAGGCCATGAGACTCTTCGAGCGGGCCGTGACACTGGCCCGCGATCCGGAGGCGCTCGCCCGGGCGGAGGCCAACCTTACAGCCGCCCGAAACCTCCTGCGGCAGGGATCGTGACATGCCGCGACCGAGGATTGTTGAAGGCGGGCCGGCGTGGTGGCAGCTTGCCGCGGTCGCGGCGGTGCTCCTGGCGATCGCCTACGCCAACGGCCTCGACGGGGCGTTCGTGTTCGACGACGAGCCGTCGGTGGTCAGTAATCTCTCGATCCGCCGGCTGTGGCCGCTCGGCCCCGTGCTGTTCACATCCGGCGACACCGGCCGCACGCACGATGGCCGGCCGCTCGTCAATCTCTCGTTCGCCGTCAGCTATGCCCTGCATGGAACCTGGCGGCCGGGGCTTCGGCTTGGCAACCTGGCCATCCACCTGGCGAACGTCTGCCTCGTATACGTCGTGACCCGCCGGCTCCTCGGCCGCGGAGCCGGCCCGCGCTGGCTGGAAAGCGATCTCTCGCAGCAACGCTGGCTCGCGGCGGCCGTCGCCCTGCTGTGGGCCGTGCATCCCCTGCACACGCATGTCGTCACCTACATCGTGCAGCGGGCCGAGTCGCTCGGCGCATGCTTCATCCTCGGCTCGTTCCTGGCCGCGACGGTGGCGCTCGACGCCGGCAGCCTGACGGCCGTGGCCGTGGCGGTCATCCTCGGCATCGCAGGAGGGTTTACGAAAGAGACGACGGTGTCGATCCTGCCGCTGGTGGCCGCCTACGACTGGGCATACCGGCCGACCTTCGCGATCGCCGGCGATCCTCGGACCGGAAGAGTCGTCCGGGGCCTCTTGTACTCCGGCCTGCTCTTGAACCCGCTGGCGATCATGTCGGCCGCCGCCCTGACCGGGGGCCGCGGACATTCGGCCGGTTTTGGCACCGCACCGATCATCGACTACCTGCTCACGCAGTGCATGGCCGTCTGGCTCTACATCGGTCGCGTGTGCTGGCCGGCGACGCTCGTGCTCGAACATGGCGATCGCCTCGCAACCTTCGCGGAAGCCTGGCCGTCGATGCTCGCCATGCTCGTGCTCCTGAGCCTGATCGCGGTCGGCTATTGGCGCCGCCCCGCGGCCTTCTTCCCGGCCGTCGCCGCCGTGCTCCTGCTCGCTCCTTCGTCGAGCGTCATGCCGATCGCCACGCAGACCGTCGCCGAACACCGGGCCTACCTGGCCTCGGCCGCAATCGTGGGCTACGCGGTCGTGGGAGCGGCCACGTTCCTCCGGCAACTCGGCAACCGCCGGACAGGCGAGCGATGGCTGCGGTATCCCCTGACAATGGCATGCGTGGTGGCGGTGATCGCCGCCGGCTGGATCGGCCGCACCATGCTCCGCAACCGCGACTTTCGCACGGCCGAAACGCTCTGGAGGCAAAACGTGCGCGACTGCCCGGGCAACCCGCGCGGGCTTCGCAATCTGGCCGAGCTATTCACGCTCGAGCAGCGGTATGACGGCGCGGAACGGGTCTACCGCGAGGCGCTGGCGATCCCGCAGCTGCAGACCTACGCGGCCTGCGGGCTGGGCGATGCCCTGCGGCGGCAGGGGCGGTTTAAGGAGGCCCGAGAGGCCTACCAGCTTTGCATCTCGTCCGATGCCGAAGCGTCGGCGGCCCAGTTTCGGGCGTTGGCCGGCCTGGCTGCGGCAGAGGTCGGTCTCGGGTTTCCGGATCGTGCCATCGCGCTCATTAACGAAATGTCGTCGCCTGTCTGGCACGGCGTCCGCATGGCAGCCGCGGACCGCTGGCAGGCCATGGGGCGAGGCATGGTGTTCAAGGCCGCGGCCCATCGTCGCCTCGGCGACGCCGCGACCGCGGATGAAGAACTCAGGCGGGCCGTCGCGTTCGCCGTGGAGAAGCCTTCCGCGGCGGAGACGATCGCCAGGTCATGCGATGACATGCGGCAGTTCGCCACGGCAGCCATTCTCTGGGAGCCGATCGCGGCCCGCGATCCGTCGGTGCTTGCGAATCTCGCCGTCAGCCGGATCAAGGCCGGGCATATCGACGGAGCGATCGAGGCCTTCGAGCGGGCGGTCGCCGCCTACCCCGACGATCCGGGGATGCGGGCCAACCTCGAACGGGCGCGGGAGATCGCGCGCCGCCAGGCAGACAAGACTCCTGCCTCGGATTCGCGATGATGCCCAGCTCCGCTCACGCCCGCCCACCGCTCCCCGTCTGGCAATGGCTCGTTCCCGCCCTTGCGGCCATCGTCGTCTGCCTGCCGGCGTGGAATGGCGAACTGATCTGGGACGACCACGGCCTCTACCTCACCGACAATCCGCTGATGCGGGCCGCGGACGGCCCCTGGCGGTTCTGGTTCACGACGGAGTGCGTTGACTACTACCCGCTCACCTACACGCTCTTCTGGGTGCAGTGGCAACTTGTCGGCGCTGCCCCGTGGCTCTACCACGCGACGAACCTCCTGCTCCACGGCATCGCCACGGCGCTCCTGGTCTGCCTCCTGCATCGCCTCTCCGTGCCGCTGCCTTGGCTCGTGGGCCTGCTCTTCGCCGTGCATCCGCTCCAGGTGGAGACGGTGGCCTGGATCTCTCAGCAGAAGGCGCTCCTGGCCACGGCCTGCGGCTACGCCGCCCTGATCGCGTTCGACCGCAACCGCGTCTCTGGCCGCTGGCCGGCGCGTCTGGCCGCGGTGGTGCTCTACGCCCTGTCCCTGGCCGCGAAGCCGATCTTTATCACGCTGCCGCCGATCCTCTTCGCCTGGACGGCGCTCTCGGGACCAAGTGATCCACGTTCAAGCAAGGCCTGGGCCCGCGCCGCAGCCGTGACGGCTCCGTTCTTCGTGATCGCCCTCGTCTTCGGCGTGGTGGGGATCCCGTTTCAGCTCAAGGGTTTCGAGCCCGACGCCCGCGGCCAGGACATGCTTTCCCGGTTCGCGAGCCTCGGCTGGACAGCCTGGTTCTACGTCTGGAAAACCTGCTGGCCCTTCGACCAGTGCTTCATCTACCCGCGCTGGCGGATCGACGGCCAGAACCTGCTGCACTGGCTGCCGAACGCCGGCATCGTGGCCGTCGCTCTCTTGCTGGCCGGGCTACGCAGTCGGCTCGGCGATCGGCCGCTCATCGCATGGCTCGTGTATCTCCTGACGATGCTGCCGGCACTTGGCATCGTGGACGTCGGCTTCTGGCAGTTCTCATATGTGGCCGATCATTACGTCTACCAATCGCTCCCGGCGCTGCTCGTGCTGGCGGTTGATCTCGTTTGGTTGTGCGTGCCCGTGGGCAGGCCGGCGGGCGTCGGTTCGGGCGCGGCCCGTCGCGTTGGCCTTTGGCTCGCGGTCGCTGTCGCCTGCCTGCTCGCCGTCATCTCGTGGCAGCGGGCGCGTGTCTACCAGACGGAAGCCGGCCTCTGGCTCGACACGCTCGCCAAGAACCCAGCGGCCGAGATCGCCTGGTATCAGTTGGCCGTTGCCGATGCGGCGTCCGGCCGGCTCGCGGAAGCCGAGGAGCGGTATGCGCGGGCGGCCGCGCTCAGTCCGCGGGTGGCCCGCACCTGGGTGCGGCTCGGCGAAACCCGCCGTGGCCTGCGGAAGTGGGCGGCCGCACGGGAGGCCTATGCGCAGGCGGTGGCGCTCGACAACCGACCGTCTCGCGATCGACTGGCCGCGGCGGTCGGCGGAGCGATCTCGGCCCTCGCGACTGGTGACCCAGCCGCAGCGATCGCCCTTCTCGAAGCCGACGTCGCCCCGCATCTCGACACGGTCTCACTCACGGCCGAAGAACGGACAGGCCTCACGGCTCGGGCTGCTGCGTACCGGCGAGCGGTGCTGCTGGCCAGCGGCGACACTGAAGCCGCGGCTGCAGCAGAGGCGGCGCTGGCTCGGTATCTCGACCGCAACGCCAACGCCCGCGAGCCGGCTGCCCGCGCGAGCGACGAAGCCCGGCAGCCTGCCGCCGCGGCCACGATCTGGGCGTCGCTTGCAGCCGACGATCCGGCATTCCTGGCGAACCTCGCCGCCAGCCTGATGGCTGCCGGACAGACCGACGCGGCAGTCAGCGCGTTCCTCGAATCTGCCCGCCGATTCCCCGACGATCCCGGGATGGCAGCCAACGCCGCCCGCGCCATGGCGATCACGGGACGCCATGCAGAGGCGGTGCCGCTCTTCGAGCGGGCGATCAAACGCGGCCGCGAGCGCGGGATCGATCCCGCAACGCTCACCCGCTGGGCCGAGGAACGCGACCGCGCTGCTGCAACCCTTGATAACACCACACCATGACGACCGCCGCCACGGCGATCCAGGCTGCGAGCGTGATCCAGACGGTGCGGTCGAACGTTCGCGAGCGATATTCGTATTCGATCACGTGCCGCCCGGCGGGCAGGTGGCAGGCCCGCTGGATCTGATTGGCCCGCAGGATCGGCTGCTCCCGCCGCGGCCCGCTCGCGGTCGTCACGAAGAGTCGCCAGTCGGGGTCGAACGTGTCGGCAAGCACTACCACGCCCGGCTCGGCCAGCGTGCATTCGATCACCACCCGCTGCGATTCATCGCTCACAATCCGGCACTCATCCGACGCGGCTGGGGCTGCCGCAGGCTCCACGTGGGCAACCGATGCATCGTCTTTCTCCACCACGACCGGCCGGGATAGCCCCGGCAGTTCACGCGATGGAAACGCGATCAGCCGCAGTCGATCGAGCCATGGCTGCCACGTACGGCGGGTGACGGGCTCGAGTTCGAGCACATCGCGCACGATCCGCACCCGCGGCAAGGCCGACTCATTGCGGATGGCGAGGGCGACTGGCGGCTCTTCCTCCTCGCCCGGCAGAAACAGCGGCATCCGCGGCAGCGGCAGTCCGGCGGGGGCCGGCCCTTCGTAGTCGCCTTGCTTCTGCCCCGCCGACCAGTCGGCAAATTGGGTCTGCAGGTCGGCCTTCGTGAGGCCGTCGAGCGGCACAACGAAATACTCAACCGCCGCCTGGTCGAAGACCCGCCGTGGCACGCAAACGCGACCATCGACATCGATCGGCTCGGCCAGCATCTTGAGCGTGGCGGGCAGCGCCGTGCTCGGCTCACCAAACACTCCCCACCCGTGCAGCCACGGCACGTGCCCCCGCATCGCCACGCCCGTCCAGCGGGTGAATCGCTTGGGGTCGCGGTGATCAACGAACTTCGGCGGCGCCCCCCACACGACCATCCGAGGCGTGGGCGAGGCCGCGGCCAGATCAGCCCGCCGCCCTTCGCGCAGGCCGTCGAGATAGTCACCGGCCCGAGCGAGATCGCCAAACGGTTGCAGGAAAACCTGCCCGCGGCCGGCGATCGCGAGATCGGCCGCCGAAAGAATCATCAGGGCTATCGCCACCGGTAGCCGGAGATTTGCACCGATGTCAATTTCGGAAGCCGAGCCCCGCAGCAGCCACGCGACGGTCGCCGCCACGAGCGTTGCCTGCAAGGCACCGCCGAGCACGACCCAAAAGGCGGCGGCCCGTCTCGGGTCGCCCGGCGGCCCGGGCAGCACATCGGCGACCCCCACGACGATCGCCCGCACGACGAGCACCGCCGTGACGACACCCATGCACACAGCAAGAGTGAGGCACGTCGTCGCCAGCCGCCGCCGCACGGCCGTCTCGTCGAGCCGCGTGAGCACGAGCGCCGCAATCTGCGCGAAGGCGAGCGCGAAGACCGTCAGCCACTTCGACGGATACCGAAACCCCGCATATCCCGGTGCGATCACCGTGAGCAGCCAGTAAAGGCCGCCCACCTCGTCTCCGGGGCGATAGCCGATCGCTTCAATGTCGCCCGAGGCCAGGGCCATCGCGCCGCGGCCCAAGCCCGCAAGCCCGAGGCCGCCGAGACTGGCCCAGAAAGCACACCCGAGAACGACGAGCCAGATTTTCACCGCGCTCCCTCGCCGGCCTTGCCGACCGATGGCCGTCGCGACGGCGGCTGCCGGTACGACGCCGGCGTAGAGCGAGTCCACCCACGGCCCCGGCGCGTCGAGGCCGAGCACGGTTGGCCAGCGATAGAAAAGCGGCCCCGAGGCTGCCGGCCAGACCAGTTCGATCAGCCGCCACGGCTGCAGCGTTAACCTGTAGATAAGTTCGTGGTGGGGTGCCGCGGCCGACGACCGCCCGAGCACCAGATCAGCCCACTGCATGCCGAGCGATCGTGTCGATTCCCGGGCAAACTCTGCCGCCAAGGCAATCGGCATGAGCGCGAGGCAGCCGGCAACGGCCGCCGCCGCACCCAAACTTGCGCCGCCGCGCCACGATCGGCCCGGCATCAGAAGCCACATCAGTCCGAGCACGAGCCCCGTGTGATACGCCGATTGCGGGTCGCCACTGAGCACGGCCATCGCGAGCGCGACGGCGAGCAGGAGAAACTGCTCGATCCCCGCCCCATGCAACAGCCGCCAGCCGGCATACACGCCCCAGGCCAGCCAGGCGGCGCCGGCGACATAGATCGGGTTGTAGATCTGAAA
>JBBAVS010000103.1:0-13271 GCA_040397585.1 Pirellulales bacterium | reverse complement strand
GCAGTCCCGAGCGGGGAGGTACCACAGGAAGCAGCACCCAGGTTGGAAACCTAGGCCACTTTCGTGCGGTCCCGAGCGGGGAGGCGCATCAACACCCCATCGCTGACGCGATTGGCCTTCCTGATACCGCGGGCTAGTTGCCCGTGCCGAAGGGGTCGTTGCCGGGCGGGGCCGCGGGGCCACCGGGCGCTGCTGCGGCAGGCTTCGGGGCACCCGGCCTGGGAGGCGCCGCTGCCTGGGCGAGCCGCTCGATCGCGACCAACGCCTGCTTCACCGCGGCCGTGTCAGGCGACTCGTCGAGCGCCGTGGCCGCCTCGCGGAGCGTGGCCGCGACGGTCTTGGCCCGGGTGGCGGCCGCGTCGTCCAGGAGGGCGGCCAGGCCGGCCGCGCCGTCGGGCGTGGCGACGGCCATGGCCAGTTTCCACAGCCGCCAGGCGTCGCGGCGAATGACGAGCGACTCCATGGGGTCGTCTGGCGGCGTGGTGCCGGGGGCGGCTCCGAACTCGCCCACGCCTCCCGGAAAGGCCGGGGCCTGCATGCCCTCCAAGCCGGGCTGCATGGGGGCCGCGAGCGGCTGGCCGCTGAGGCGAGCGGTGAGGCTCCGTTCGGTGGCGGCGGCCAGATCGGCCTTCAGCGCCTCGGCGGCGAGGCTGCGGATCTTGGCGATCGCGTCGCCGGCATCGATCTTCGAGTCCGGCGTGGCCGTGGCGCCAAGCGCGGCGGCCGCCCGCACGCGGACGTCCACAGGGCGGCCCGCCTCGGCCAGGATCGCCACCAGGGCGGCGGCGGTCTCGGGCGACGCCTTCGCCTCCACTGTCGGCAGCATGTCGAGCGCCCGGGAGACGAGCCAGTCGCCGCCGCCGGCGTCGGTGGCCGATGCAGGCGTCGCGATCACCTCCAGCAGGGGCTTGAGGGCGGCCTGGGAGAGGGCCGGATCGGGAGCGCCGGCCGCCTTCGCCGCATCGACGTGCCGCGCGAGGCCCGCAGCCGCGGCCACCCGCACGCCCGTGGGGAGCTTGCGGTCGCTCATGGCCGCAGCGAGCGGCTCGACCGCGCCGCTCCAGGGGCGGCCGTCCTTGCCGCGGACTTCGCCGACGAGGAGCATCGCGTTCACGCGGACGGCCGTGTCGGCCTGCGGGTTTCGGGCCTGGGCGGCGAGCCATTCGACCGCCGTCTTCCCGGCCTGACTCAGGGCCGCGGCCTCGGCGGTCTTTTCGTTGAGGAGCGTGTCCCGCATCCGGCGGCGGACCCGCTCGATCTGACGGCGGTTGCCGTCGCTGGCGAGCTGCGGGAGGGCGACGCGCTCGAGAAACGCCTTCGAACTGGCGTCGAACTCTCCCTTCTTGATCTGGTCGAAATACTTCTTGGCGTCTTCCGACGCCTCCACCTTCGCCCACGTGCTGAACTGGGGCTCGTTCTGGGCATGGGTCGGCGCGGCCAGCGCGCCGGTGAGTGCGATCGCGAGGGTCGCAACCCACAGCGGGAGCAGGCCACGCGACGGATGCGAGGAACGGTGGCGGCGTGTCATTTGTTCATCCCTCGGCGACGCTGCGGAGCTTCGAAGGGATTCGCACCTTCGGGGGCGACGTTCGCCTCCGGCGCGACCGGTGGATCGAGCGTCGGCATGTAGCGGTCGGAGAGGCGTTGGGAGTCGGCGGCCGAGACGACCTCGCACGAGCCGTCGGGCCGCAGGAAGAGCAGTTCGAAGGTCTCGACAGGGGTCCCCGGCTTGCCCGACTCGTCCTGCCGGCCGCGGACGTCCACGAGCACGCGGCCGGTCGTCACGTTGTCCCCCTTCACCCGCACGTCGCCCGGCTTGTTGAGGCTCGAGTCCACGTCGGCCAGTCCCCCGGTCTCGGTGATCAGCGATCGCAGCGTGTAGGTGCCGGTGTCGCGGCTCGGGGCCAGCACGAGCACCTGCAGCGAGCCGACCTTGAGCTTCTTCTCCTTGGCCTGCTCCTTGGTGAGCGTCTGGACGAGGAGCGTGGTCGCATCGGGCACCACCACGGCCGCCGTCTCGTTGCTCTCCTTCGACGGCAGCAACTCACCCTTGGCGGAGGTGGGATCAGCGAGGTACTGGCGATCGATGCCGAAGTTCGGATTGCGGACCGAGAGCCGCACGCGATAGCGATACCGCTGACCCGGCTTGACGGTGGTGTCGAGGAAGCGGAACAGCCGGAACTCGGCCCCGTCGAGCACCCCGCCCCCGAGCTCGCCCCCCAAGCCCCCGGCGAACTCGCCGCCTCCGGGCCCGCCGCCCGCCGCGAACGGGAACGGCGCGGGATCGGCCAGCTCCTCCTGGGCCTCGCCCTCCGCGGCGGGATAGGAGATGCCGAGGATGTGCGCCACGCGGATCTTGCCGAGCTGCTCCATCCGCACGCGGATGCTGCAGGGCGTGTCACGCCTGGGGCCGTTGTCGAGCTCGAGCGTGCGGGCCCATGCCGCCGACATGGCGAAGACCGGACGGCTGCCGGTGCCGAGTCCTTCGAGCGGAAACGCCACGGCCCCGTCGGCGGTCTTCACCGTGAACGCGACGATGTCGCCGAGCCGCTGCGGCTCACCCGAGATCTGCATGCCGGCCAGTTCGCCGATCTGCCCGTCGAACTCCTCCGCCGCATCCCGCAACCGCTTGGCGTCGATGGGCACGGCGGGCGCGTCACCGAGCAGCCCCGGCGCGGCCTCCTCGAGCAGCTTCTTGAGCTGGCTGCGGAACCAGGGATGCACCACCTCCAGTCCCCATGCGTCGTCGATCCGCTGCGGCAGCTGGGCCACGTAGCCGATGTCGGTGTCGGTGCTTCCGAGCAAGAACAGGGCGGGCACCATCTCCTGCTGCATCGCCTCGGGGGCCTGGTTCGGCGGCGGCATCGCCATGCCCCCATCCTGGCCGAACTGGTCCACGTTCTTGACCGCGAGCCGCTCCCACTTGACCGGCGTACCGTCGGGGCCGATGACCGACCGTTCGACCCGGTATTGGTTCCAGCGCGGCAGATCGAGCTGCGGGTCGCGGAACCCCGCCGAGCCGAACGCCCGCAGATACTCGTCCCGCTGCTTGGCCACGGGCACGAGGCCGGTGACGAGCACATAAGGCACCACCTTGCCGCGCTGCCCGGCCATCGCCGGATTGAACTCGGCCGGGGGCTGCTCGGGCGGCGGCTCGTCGCCGCGACCGCCCGGCCTCGGCCGGCGGCCCGGGCGTGCGGGCTGGCCATCCGGGGCCGCTCCATCCATCGCCGGACCGCGGCCCGGCGGTGGGGCCAGCATGGCGGGGTCGGTCGTGTCGGGGAGCACCGCGACGCCGGCGAGGGCCCGGAGGTCTTCGATCGGCAGCACCTCGGGCTTGGCCCGCTTGGCGAGCTCCTGCACGAGCGGCCGATCGAACACCGCCATCTCGGGAGCAGGGGCGATCTTCACCTGCTGCGGCCGCCACGGATCGATCGTCGCGGCCAGGTCGCCTCCCTTGCGGAGCGTGTCGGCCGGGGGCTTCTGCGTGGCGTCGATGTGCCGTACGGTCTGCGAGGTCAGTTGCGACACGGCCTCGGGCGTCTGCTCGCTGCGGACCGACTTCAGCCGCAGCGCGTTGACGCCGTTCCAGGCCAGCACGAGGCCGATCAGGCCGACGAGGCCGACGATGAACTTCTCGCAGTGGTTGAGCAGGAACCCGAGGATGGCGTTCTTGTCGAACTTCAGGCTGGGCCTCTTCATGCGCCATTCCCTCCGGCGGCCGGCTGGTCACCGCCGATCGCGGTCTTGTCGGGCGGCGGGGCGAGGCCCACCGTGCCCCGCAGCTCCACGGTGACGTCGAACGGCCGCAGGCCGCTGCCGCCATCCATCGTCATGGCCGCCGGCGGGGCGAACTCGCCACGCCCCGGCCCGCCGCCTCCGCCGCCGGGCTGCTGCGACGGATTGATGCGGACTTGGCGGACGTCGATCGGCACCGCGTTGGTCGCCAGGTCGGCGAGCAGGGCATCGAGCTTCCGCTGGTCCATCGTGACGCGGAGCACGAAGGGCATCAGGTGCACCATCTTGGCCGCAGGCATCGTGGCGAGCTCCGCTGCCGTGAGTGGCTTGCCGGTGAAGTCGACGTAGATCCACTCCTTGAGTTGCTCGTCGGGGGATGCCACCGGCGCCGCAGCCGGATCGACCATGCCCCCCTCGCCTCCCGTCGTCGGGCCCATGCCCATCGCCGGGCCACCGCCACCGGCAAACCGCGGGTTGGCCGGCCGGCCGGCAGCGCCGCCCATCTCGCCGGGCACACCTGCGCCTCCGGCCATCTCGGGCGATGGTATGCCGCCTTCACCACCAAACTCGCCGCCGGCGGCTGCGGCCGCCTGCCACACCCGGCCAGTGCCCTGGCCACCGGGCTGGTCTTCTGCCGCCGGATAGCTGACGGCCAGCTCGAGGACCGAACTCACGGCGGCGTTGAAGGGCCCCGCGGCGCCGTCGTTCAGCTTCTTGATCGTGTCGCAGAACAGCCCGTAGACCCAGAGTTCCTCCTGGGCCAGGAGCACCTGCGTGGTGGAGGGCGCCTTCTCCCACTTGAACGAATCGTAGATCCGCTTCTGGTCGGTGGCCGACCAGGCAACGAGCGCGTCGGAACCGCCGGGCACCGGCCCCGCGCCGGGCCGACCGCCGAACTCTGCCCCCATTCCAGGCCGGCCCCCGAACTCGCCTCCCATCCCGGGTCGTCCGCCAAACTCGCCTCCCATGCCGGGCCGCAGGCCCACCCCGCCGTCGGCCACGCCGCCGCCCGGCTGGGCGCCCTCGATCATCAGGTCGTCCGCGCCCATGCGCTTGGGCAGTTCACGAACCAGTTCCTCGACTTTGTTCTGGTAGCGGAGGAGCAGGTCGCGCTTCAGCGCGCCGCCCGGCTTGAGGGTGGAAATGGCCTTCAGGAAGTCGTCGCCGAGCCGCTGCGGCCAGGCCCGGAGAAACTGCTGGGCGTCCCAGAACTTCTGCCACTCGGCGAGCGTCTCCGTGCGGATCTTGTCGGTCTGCGCCTCGACCGCCTGCGACCAGCCTTCGTTGGGATGCTCCGCGATCCCCTGCACCGACTTGAGCGCCGAAACGCGGCTCTCGATCTGCGATCGCTGATCCGCGATCATCTTGTCGAGGCGGCCGGTGCCGAGGAACAGCAGCGGCACGAGCAGCAGCGGCACGAGCGCGGCCAGAATCCAGAAGTGATACTTCGCGATCGTCGCGACGATCGGCCGAATCTGTTCGGGGAGTTGGGGCATGGGGAATCCTCGCGGCTACTGGACCGCCGCCTCGGCGGCCGCAGGCTGCGGCGGCGGGAGTTTCGAGCCGGGGGTGGTGGGCTGCCAGGAGAACTGGAGCATGAAGTCGTAGCGCTTCAGCTCCACGGTGCCGGCCGTGGGGTCCATTGCCGCGCCGGGCACGCCGGCGCCGGGTGCGGCCGTCTGGAGTTGCACCTTGCGGAGTGGTGAGGAGACCACGAGTACGGGATAGCCGATCCCCAGCCCGGACACCGGCAGCCGCTCACCCGACTTCTCCCCGGCGGCGACGGGAACCTCGTCACCCTCGCCGAGCAGGTTCCGCACCAGCGTGGAGCGGACGAACTGCTCCCCTTCGTTGCCCTGCTCCTCGTTGTGGAAGTGATGCCCGGTGATCTGCACGACCCACCCCGGCCCCGTCGGTCCGACGGGTGGGGCTCCGGCGGCGGCCGGATCGGCGGCCGGATCCGGCGGTGCCGCGGCGGGGTCGGCCGCGGCGGCGGCCGGCTGGGCGTCGGCCGGCTGGGCGTCGGCCGGCGCCGCCTCGCCTTCGGGCCGCTCCCGCTCTGCCGCGGCCGTGGTTTCGGCCCATTTGTCCTGCACGCCCGAGAACCACTGAGCCAGGTCGGGAAAGAACTGCATGTCGAGGCTGTCGATGTGGATCTCGCGACGCTCGGCGATCCGCTCGGGAACCTTGCCGGCGGGGTCGCGGGGCAGCAGCGACCCAATCGCCCGCATCAGGTCGAGCGACTGGAACCGACGTTCCTGCGACTGCACGAGGTACTGCTGCCACGAGGCCGCCTCGTCCTGCTTCTGCTTCACGGCATCGAGGGCCGACACCGCCGCCGCCGAACGCGTCTTGGCCTGGTCGGCTGCCGCGAAGGCCTGCGCATACTTGGCCGGCGCGTAGCTCTGCCAGGCCAGGAACATGCCCACGAAGTTCACCAGTGCCGCCGACAACAGGCCGAGCATCGCCGCCACCGCCCACGGCTTCTTGGCGGCGATCATCCGGTCGCGGACGATCTCCTTGGGGATCAGGTTGGTGCCGAGGCTCGCCGCGCCGGCGGCCTGCAGCGCCAGCCCATACGCCGTGGCGAAGGCGAGCCGGTTCTCGCGGAAGCCGTTGGCGGCCACCGCCGCCCCCTCGAGGGCGTTGTATTTCTCCAGCCGCTGCACGTCGAGATTCAGCTGCTTGGCCATGAAGTCGGACAGGCCGCGGAGCTTCGCGGCATTGCCGACCAGGAACACCTTGCCGATCCGCAGCGACTTGTCGTTGCTGGTGAAGAAGGTCAGCGACCGCTGGATGTCCGACGTGAAATCGGTGAACACCTGCCGCATCGCCTTGAACACGGCCCGCGGATCGGTGGCCCGGACGGCGTTGCGCTTCTCCTGTTCCGCCTTCTGGAAGGTGTATTGCATCTCCTTCACGAGCGCCTTCGTGAAGGTGCTGCCCCCGATCGGGACGCTCCGCTGCGCCATCTTCAGGCCATTGGTGACCACCACATCGGTCGAATCGACGCCGATCGAGATCAGCACGATCGACGGGGGAGGGTCGTCGGGGTCGATGGTGTCGGCCGGGGGCAGCTGGTCGAACATCAGCATGTTCGCCAGGGCGATGGGCTGGAGCTGGAGGACGTCCACCTCGATGCCGGCGTTGGTCAGGGGCGCGAGCGCCTTGTTGACCTGCTCCTTCTTCATCGCGAAGAGCGCCACCTCGGCGTCCATCACGAAGCCGCTCTCCTCGATGCCCCCCGCGAGCCGCTGCCACGTCCACTCCACCTGGTCGAGCGGGAAGGGAATCTGCTGGCTGGCCTCGTAGCGGACGATGTCGGGGATCTTCTTCGCCTCGATGGGCGGCAGCTTGATGAACTTCGCGAGGCCCGACTGCCCCGGGGCGGCCACGGCCACGCGGTCGCCGGCGAGGGTGTGCCGCGAGAGAAACTCCTCGATCGCCGCCCGCACCAGCTCCACCGGATCCGCCTCCGGCTGCGAGAGCATCATCGGGTATTCGATGTACTCGTAGGTGTCGGCGATCAGCTTGCGGTGGTCCGTGGGCGAGACCTGGCAGCGCAGGGCCTTGAGGCCGCACTTGCCGATGTCGATACCCCAGGCGTACGGACTGCGAGCCATAGGGGACGTGTTCCCGGTGCGGAGGTCAGAGGTGGGTGGGCCGGGAATGGACGATTTCGACGGGTAAATCCCGCCCGCTCATAACTTTACGAACGCCTTCCCGGGGGTGTCAAACCGCCCCCCTTCGCGCCCGGCCGAGCGACGATCTCGATCAACTACACTCCTCGTCATGGCATGCGAACGCACGACGGTCTTCCTCCCCTGCCACACGCTGGAGGACTTTCCCACGTGGCTGGAGGAAGCCGAGGCCGATGACCTGCTGGGGGCCTGGACGGCGGCCTGGCATCCGGCGATCGTGGTGGCGGTCGGCGCGACGCCGCAGTGGGCCAGCATCGATCTGCCGGTGCCGTCGGGGCCGCTGCTGGGGATCGTGGCGGCGTCCTGGGACGATCGATTCGCCGCCCAGTTCGATGCCTCCTGCACGGTCGGCTCCGCGTTCGTGCGCCGCGTGAGCGGCGCGGACGAGATCGAGCGGGCCGCGGCCGATCGGCTGGGCCTGCCCGCTGGCCCGCTGGCCGGGGCCGACTGGGCGAACGACTTTCGGGCCCTCGGGCTCGCCGTGTTGCTCGCGGAACTGCTTGCCCGCCGGATGCGGACCCACGCCGACCTCGACACGGCGGCCTTTCGCGCCGCCGTGGTCACCGCCGCCGGGGCCGCGGTGGCGGGCCGCGCCGAGGCCGCGTCGCAATCGCTGCAGGAAGCCTTCGACACGATCTCGGCCAGTCGGGCCCGCTATTATCCCGTCGATTCCTACGCGATCGACCTCGTGCTCGTCGCCGCCACCAGCCACGGGGCCGCGATCGAGGCGGCCATCGATTCGCCCGTGCCGGTCGCGGTCGCGGCCGCAGGCGACGCGGTCGCGACCCTCGCCGCGTCTGCTCCCGCTGCGGTGGCCGCGGTTCGCGCGGCGGTGGAGGCGGGCCGCGTCGAACCCTGCGGCGGCCCCGCGGCCGGCACGCCGCTCGATCTGGCCACGCCCGAGTCGGTGCTGGCGTCGTTCTCACGGGCCCGCGAGACCTTCCGCAGCGCTCTGGCCACGCCGCCGGTGTCGTTCGTGCGGGCGGCCGGTGGAGCCGTGGCCCTGGTGCCGCAGCTGCTCGCCGGCCTCGGCATGGAAGGGGGGCTGTGGACGCTCTTCGACGGCACGCCGCTGCCCGACGTGGGGGGCGGGATGATCCGCTGGCAGGGAGGTGGCGCGGCCGTCGATCTGCTCGCCGCCGCCCCGCTCGACGCCCGGTCGGCCCGCACCGTGCTCGCGCTCCCCGAGACCCTCGGCGCCGCGCTCGATCACGACCACGTGGCGGCCATCGTGTTCGCCCACTACGCAGGCACCGCCAGCCGCTGGCACGGCCTCGTCCGCCGGATCGGCCGCTGGACCAACCTGCTCGGCACCTTCGTCACGCCCCGGGAACTCGCCCGGCGGACCGCCGGTGCCGCGACGCCGGTGGCGCTCGAGCCCGACGCGTTTCCACCGACGCTGCCGCGGGCCGCCGCCGCGTCCGCCGCCGATCCGCTCGCCGCGGCCGTGGCCCGGGTGGCCGACGAGGCGCGGTCGATCGTGGCCGCCGCCACTCCTCTGACCGCGGCGCGCACGCCGTCGCCCGCGCGGCCGCCTGCGGCCGTCGAGCCCCCGCTGCGTCGCTGGCTGTCGTTCGCCGTGCCCGCGCGCGGCGGTGCTGCCGAGCGGCTCGTGCTCGACAACGGCCTCGTGCGGGTGGAAGCCCATCCCCAGACCGGCGGGCTGCTCTCGATCCGCCGCGAGCGCACGGGGAGCAATCGCCTTTCGCAGCAGCTCGCCGTGCGGACGCCGCCGCCGGCGAGCGGCGGCCGCTGGGACGCGGCGGCCGACGAGCCGCGCTGGACGCGGATGGTGGCCGATGCGGTGGACCGCACGACGGCGGCCGATGGCTCCGCCGCCCTTGCCTCCCGAGGCCGGCTCCTGGCGGCGGACGGCGGCGTCGCGGCGCGGTTCTCGCAGACGGTCACGCTGGTCGCGGGCCTGCCGCTGGCCGTGCTCGACATCGACGTCGAACTCGAGCGGCCGCTCGCCGGCCCGCTGCTCGACGAGCATCTCGCCGCGCGGTTCGCCTGGAACGAGAACGAACCGGTGGAGATTCGCCGCAGCATCCTCACCCAGTCCGTGGCCACGGAACGGACCCGGTTCACGGCGCCGCACTTCATCGAGATCGTGCCCGAGGCCGCGCGGCTCGCGGCCGCCGACGCTTGCGTAGCGATCCTCACCGGCGGGCTTCCCTGGCACCTCCGCTCCACGCCGCACGTGCTCGATACGGTTCTCGCCGGCGGCGGCGCGACCCGCGTGTCCCGACGGCTCGCGGTCGGCCTGGGCCTGCGGCGGCCGTGGGATGCGGCGCTGGCGCTGGCTGCCGGCGCGCCGCTGGATCGGGTCATTCCCGGCGTGCCAGACAACGTCCGCCTCACGGTCTCGGCCCCGGCCACGACCGCCGCCGGACTGGCCGACGGCGGGTATGGCCTGCTCGAATCGTCGGGCCAGGCGGGCGAGGTGACGATCGACTGGGGCCAGCCGGTCGCCCGGGCGGCGGTCGTGGACTTCACCGGGGGCCCGCGGGAGCTGCCGTCCGTTGCGATCGCCGGCTCCCGCACCGTAGTGTTTCTCGATCGCTACCAGTGGCTGCAGCTCGATGTGGGGTTCGTGGGATGATCATCACGCTCGACGGTCCCGCCGGTGCCGGCAAGAGCTCGGCCGCCCGCGCCCTCGCGCGGCGTCTCGGCTGGTGCTACATGGACACCGGGGCGATGTATCGCGCCGTGACACTCGTGGCGCTGGAGCGGGGCGTGCCGCTCGATGACGCCATCGGCCTCGCGGTCTTGGCCGAGTCGCTCGCGATCGCCTTCCGCGACGGCCGGGTGTTCGTCGGCGACCGCGACGTGTCGGCCGAAATCCGCACCGAGCGGATCACCGCCGCCACCCGGCCGGTGGCCGACGCCCCGCCGGTTCGCGACGTCATGAAGCGGATGCAGCGGAAGATCGCCGAGGGGATCGACGTGGTCACCGAGGGCCGCGACCAGGGGTCGGTCGTGTTCCCGCATGCCGAGCTCAAGGTGTTTCTCACGGCCTCGCCCGAGGAGCGGGCCCGCCGCCGCCATCGCGAGGAGGAGGCCCGCGGCGCGGCCACGTCGCTCGAGGCGGTGCTCGTCGCCCAGAACCGCCGCGACGACGGAGACCGCGTGCGGGCGGTCGGGGCCATGAAGGCGGCCGACGACGCGGTGCTCGTCGAGACCGACGGGCTCACGCAGGACGAGGTGGTGGAACGGATCGTGAGGCTCGTCGAGGAGCGGCGCGGGCCGGGGCCCGCATGAGCGACCGCAGCGACGACGACGTGCCGGTCGGCGGCGGCCACACGCCCTTCGGCAAGTGCCTCTACGACGTGCTCTGGGTGCTCTGCCGCACGCTCGGCGTGGCGGTGTTCGGCTTCCGGTCGCGGTTCGTGGAGCCGCTGCCGAAGACGGGCCCGCTGATCGTGCTCTCCAGCCATCAGACGTTTCTCGACCCGCTGCTCCTCGGCCTCGCCACCGACCGCCGGCTCTCGAGCCTCGCCCGCAGCTCGCTCTACCGCTTCAAGCCGTTCGCCGCGGTGATCACGGCCCTCGACGCCGTGCCGATCGACCGCGAGTCTTCGGCGCTCAAAGCCATGAAGGTGGTCATCGCACGGCTCAAGCGGGGCGCGGCGGTGACGATCTTTCCGGAGGGCTCCCGCACCACCGACGGGCAGCTGGGCGAGTTCAAGAGCGGCTTCGCGCTGATCGCGAAGCGGGCCGCGGCGCCGATCGTGCCGGTGGCGATCGTGGGCGCGTTCGAGTGCTGGCCGCGGACGCGGCTCCTCCCGCGGCCGGGGCGGATTCGCCTCGAGTTCGGCGAGATCCTCACCGCCGCCGAGGTGGCGGCGCTGAGCGAGCGGGAGATCTTCGCCATCTGCACGCAGCGGATCCGCGAGCTCGACGCCAAGGCCCGCGCCGCCCTGGGCACGACGCCGCGGCCGCCTTCCACGTGAGGCAACGTTCTGGCTGGAACCCGCAGTCGAACGTGCCACCCAGACAGGCTGGGTGAAGCACGTCATCAGCGCGGCACAGCACTGAGCAACCTGGGGACGAGAAAGTGGCCACAGGTTTTCAACCTGTGGAAAGTCCAGGCCTGGGGTGTGCTTGTGCAGGTTGAAAACCTGCACCGACTCGTGGGCCTGCACCAGTTCTCCCCGGTCGGCCGGCAGGCCACGGGCGGGAGAGACTCACCGGCGATTCGAGCGGTTCGCCGAGATGCGCGAGCCGGGGGACGAACCGGGTGGCGGAGAAGGGTGGCTCGGACGGCATGAACCGCCCCCCCTTCGGCCGATTTGACATCGAGCGGCCCACAGAATACGTTTGTTTAGAAAAAACGCTATTCGTAAGCGTTTTTGCTGGCGGATACACTTTTTTTCGGCCCAGGGAAAACTTTTTTGTTGTGTGTCGTGAAAAAAGAAACGTTTTTGTGATTCGGTAATCGTTTTTTGAGTTTCAGGGGGAATCGATCATGCCGGAATTGACCGAGGGCCCGGGCGGACCCGCCGGGTACGCCCGCCTGATCGAGCGGTATGCCCTGACAACGATCCCGAACTGGCACGAATCGTTCGTCGCAGCCAGTGGTGTCCGGCGGGAATCGATCGGGCCCGATGGAAGCGTCCTGGAGATCTACATCCCGGTCTACTGGCCGGGCGATTCAGACTTCGACCACCTCGAGTTCGCCCTCAAGAACGACGGCACGAATCTCGCGCTGCTGGCCGAGATCTTCAAGGTGATCGACGCGGACGGATTGGCAACGTTCATTGCCGCCGCGCCGTTCGGGAAGTACCGCCGCCGGCTCTGGTACCTCTACGAGTGGCTCACGGAAAAACGCCTCCCGCTCGACGACATGACCAGCGGCAACTACATCGATCTCTTGCCTCCGGAGGAATACTTCACGGCGCCGCGTGGCCGGCGTGCGCCCCGGCAACGCATCAACGACAACCTTCTCGGAAACCGGTCATTCGCGCCTCTGGTGCGGCGGACGCCCGATCTCGAGACCTTCGCCGCGGCGAACATGGGGGAGCGATGTGCCGCGTTGATCGCCGACTGCCCCGCCGATGTCCTCGCGCGTGCCCTAGCCTACCTCTCCACGAAAGAGACCAAGAGCTCGTTTGCCATCGAGCGTGAGGAGCCGTCGCCTGACCGGACGGAACGGTTCGTCGAGTTGCTCGGTCGGGCCCATCGAGAGAACTGGTGTGAGAAGGCGAAGCTCGTGTCACTCCAGAATGCGATCGTCGATCCTCGCTACCGGGAATCGGACTACCGCTCCGTCCAGAACTACGTCGGCGAATCGGTGTCGTTTGGCCAGGAACGCGTTCATCATGTCTGTCCGCGACCGGAGCAGGTGCCGTCACTCATGGCGGGGCTCATCGCCGCCGACGGGAGGCTCCGCGAGGCGGCGATTCATCCGGTGATCCACGCGGCGGCGATCGGCTACGGCTTCGTCTTCACGCATCCCTTCGAGGATGGCAACGGCCGCATCCACCGCTTCCTGATCCACAACGTCCTCGCCATCCGGGGCTTCACGCCGCAGGAAATCATCGTGCCGGTGTCGGCGGCGATGCTCCGCGACCCGCAAGCCTACGATGCGTCTCTCGAAGCCTTTTCGCGGCCGTTGCTCGAGATCGTCGATTACTCCCTCGACGCTGAGGGGCAGATGACGGTTCGCAGTGACCGTTCCGAGTGGTATCGCTTCCCCGATCTGACGCGGCAGGCCGAGGCCCTCTTCCGGTTCGTGGAGCAGACGATCGAGAGGGATCTCCCGGAGGAGCTCGCCTTCCTGAAAGGCTACGACCGCACGAAGCGTCTCATGCAGGAGGTGGTCGATCTTCC
>JBBAVS010000102.1:10638-13937 GCA_040397585.1 Pirellulales bacterium | reverse complement strand
GGTGGTGCTTGTGCAGGTTGAAAACCTGCACCCACTTTGGAAAACCTGCACCCACTTTGGAAAACCTGCACCCACTTTGGAAAACCTGCACCCACTTCACTCGAGTTCCCCGCGGCGGCCGGCGAGGGCCCGCCGGCAGGCCTCGGCCACGCGGTCTGCCGCCGTCTCGTCGAACGGCCAGACCTCGCAGCGGGCCTGCGCTTCGGCGTCGTTGCCCAGCCAGTCCGCGAGCGTGGCCGCCACTGCGGCGTCTGCCGCCACGACGCGGTCGCTCGAGCCGATCGCCGCGAGCACGAGCCGCTTGAGCGACGGCCGGGCCGCGGCCGCCTCGAGGTCGGTCGCCGACACGTGCACCACCACCGGGGCGCCGGTCTCCACCGCGAGGTCGGCGAGGATCCCCGCGTGGAGCACGAAGATCGCGTCGGGAAAGATCTGGTCCGCCGCTTCCGCGACCATGTGCCGCGCCGTCTCGCGGGCCAGCCCCAAAACCCCCGACGGCACGCCGGCGGTGGCCCGCAGAAAAGCCTCGGGGCTGCCGTCCCGCACGGCCGCCAGAAAGCTGCGGGATGCCGCCGCCACGTCGTGGAGATGGATGCCGTGCATGCAAGCCGGCTGCTCCTCGAAGGCGTTCACGGTGGATGGCCCGCACACGGCCACCGTGCACCCCGTCGCCTCGAGGGCCTCGCGAAGCCGATGAATCCGCGTGTGCGGATGATCGCAGCAGCCGTGATCGACGAGGAGGATGCGCATGCCGCCGTCATCCGCCGGGACACGGCGGCATCAGGGTCAGATCCAGTGCTGCCAACGGGCGATCGCCAGGCACGCGGCGGTCCAGGCCGCGGCCCCCCAGTCGTCGGCCATGATGCCGAGCCCCGTGGGAAGCCGCTCGAGCTGCCGGCAGGGAAAGGGCTTGCCAATGTCGAAGATCCGCAGCAGCACGAAGGCGACCGCCAGATTCAGGGGCGTGCGGTCCGCCGGCGGCAGCATGAGCAGGGCCAGCGGCATGCTCGCCACCTCGTCGAGCACGATCGCCCCCGGATCCTTGCGGCCCATCAGCGCGGCGGCCCGCGAGCAGATCGGGATGCCCACGCCGCAGACGACGGCCACGATCGCCGCCTCCACGGCGGTCGCGGCGGGCGTGTCGCCCGCGATCCGACCCGCGAGCCAGCCGGTCGCGAGCGACAGCGGGAGGCCGAGCAGGGCGCCAAACGTGCCGGGAGCGAAGGGCACGCGTCCCAGTCCACAGGCCGTGGCCGCGAAGACCGCTGGCGCGAACCACGGCGTCGCGGCCGTGGCCGCCGCGGAACCGCCCGATTCAGCCGGATCACTCATGCCGACATCGTACCGTGGCGGCAGGAACGGTATGATTCTGCGTCCGATCCCTTCCGCCAGCCCACCGACTTTCCGATGGATTCTGCCCACGTCGCCGACCCCGCCGCCATCGGCCCGCTCGCGCTGGTCGAATACCCGCATCCTGCCCTCGTCCGCCGGGCCAGCCCCGTCACTCGGCTCGATGCGGCCCTCCGCGACGCCGTCGCCAAGATGTTCGACATCATGTACGAGTCGCAGGGCATCGGCCTCGCCGCGCCCCAGGTGGCGCTGCCGTACCGGCTGTTCGTCGTCAACTGCGCGGGCCGCCGCGGCGACGGGGAGGAACACGTGTTCATCAACCCCGTGCTCTCGCGGCCCCGGGGCACGGCGGTGCAGGAGGAAGGCTGCCTGTCGCTGCCGGGTGTGAGGATGGACGTTCGCCGGCCGCAGAAGGTCGTGGTCGATGCGTTCTCGCTCGAGGGCGAGCCGCTCCGCATGGATCTCGACGGCCTGCTCTCGCGGGTCGTGCAGCACGAGTTCGACCACCTCGAGGGGAGGCTGTTTACCGACCGCCTGCCGGAGGCCGCCGCCCTGGAGGTCCGCCGCGACCTCGAGACCTTCCGCGAGGTCTTCTTCGGCAAGCAGTCGCGCGGGGAGCTGCCCGGCAACGACGTGCTCCTCGCCGAGATCGACCGCCTCGAAGCCGCCCGCTGCTGACGCCCCGGCACGACCAGGTGGGGACGCACCGGTGACACCGCTTCGGATCGTCGTGATGGGCACCGGACCGTTCGCGGTGCCGATGTTTCGCGAGCTCCTCGCGTCGCCCCATGCGATCGTGGCGGTGGTGACGCGGCCCGATCGTGCCCCGCCCGGCCGCCGGCCGCCGCCGAACCCGATGCGCGAGGCGGCCACCGCGGCGGGGCTCGGGATCCTCGATCCCGAGCGGGTCAACGACCCGGCCGTGGTCGCGGCGCTATCCGCGCTGCGGCCCGACCTGTTCGTCGTCTGCGACTACGGTCAGATCCTCTCCCGCGACCTGCTCGGCGTGCCGCCGCTCGGCGGCATCAATCTCCACGGCTCGCTCCTCCCGCGGCATCGCGGCGCGGCGCCGGTGCAGTGGGCGATCCGCTCCGGCGACGCGGTGAGCGGCGTGAGCGTGATCCACATGACGCCGGCCCTCGATGCCGGCCACGTGATCGTGGCCCGCTCGACGCCGGTGGGACCGCGGGAGACGGCAGCGGAACTCGAACCGCGGCTCGCCGCCCTGGGCGCCGGCGCGGTGATCGACGCGATCGAGCGGATGCAGGCGGCGCTCGCGGCGACCGGCAGCGTGGCCGAGATCGGCGTCCCGCAAGACGCCGCGCAGGCCACGCGGGCGCCGCGGCTCGCGAAGCACGACGGCGTCGTGGATTGGACGCTGCCGGCCGCGGCGCTCGAGCGGCTGCGGCGGGCGCTCGAGCCGTGGCCGCGGCTGACCACGTTCCTCACCCGCGGCGACGGGCAGCGGCAGCGGCTCGTGCTCGATGACGTGGAGGTGCTGCCGGCCGCGGAGCTCGGGCCCGCGTTGCCCGGCACGGTGCTCGACACTTCGGGCGGCCGGATCGTGGTGGCCTGCGGCGGAGGCACGGCGGTGGCGCTCACGCGAGTGGTGCCCGAGGGCCGGCGGGCGATGACGGCGGCCGACTTCCTCCGGGGCAGCCCACTCTTGCCGGGCGCGGTGCTGGGCTGAAGGTGCCGGCGGGTTTTCTCGCAGGTTTTCCTACGTGGGTGCAGGTTGTCAGAAGTGGGTGCAGGTTTTCAACCTGCACAACTCCCACCCCAGACGTGGACTCACCGCAGGTTAAAAACCTGCGGCCACTTTTCCTACGTGGGTGCAGGTTTTCAGAAGTGGGTGCAGGTTTTCAACCTGCACAATTCCCACCCCGGACGTGGCCTCACCGCAGGTTAAAAACCTGCGGCCACTTTTCCTACGTGGGTGCAGGTTTTCA
>JBBAVS010000102.1:0-10538 GCA_040397585.1 Pirellulales bacterium | reverse complement strand
TTTCCTACGTGGGTGCAGGTTTTCAGAAGTGGGTGCAGGTTTTCAACCTGCACAACTCCCACCCCAGACGTGGACTCACCGCAGGTTAAAAACCTGCGGCCACTTTTCCTACGTGGGTGCAGGTTTTCAGAAGTGGGTGCAGGTTTTCAACCTGCACAATTCCCACCCCAGACGTGGCCTCACCGCAGGTTAAAAACCTGCGGCCACTTCAGGGCACCTCCGGCCACTTCCGGGCAACCGTTGGCCGCGGCGCTGGTCTCTTCTACACTCGTCCCCATGACCAAGCTGCTCTGGATCGAGACCGTCGGCTGCCAGATGAACGTGCTCGACAGCGAGCTCGTGGTGGCGGCGCTCCGTCGGCAGGGCTGGGAGATGGCGCCGGCGGCCGACGTGGCCGACGCCGTCTTCTACAACACCTGCTCCGTCCGCCAGCACGCCGAAGACAAGATCTATTCGGCCCTCGGCCGGATCCGCAGCGTGAAGGCCAAGCGGCCCGACGTGGTCGTCGGCGTGCTCGGCTGCATGGCCCAGAAAGATCAGGAGCAGATCCGCAAGCGGGCGCCGTGGGTCGATCTCGTCGTCGGGCCGGGTCAGCTCCATCAGGTACCGGCCCTCGTGGACGACGTGCTCGCCGGCGGCGGGCCTCGGATCGAGGTCAGCCTCGACCGCAAGGCGGGCAGCCGCGACGCGATCGCGCGGAGCTTCGAGAGCTACGACCCCGATCGCGATCCGGCGATGCGGCCCACGCCGTTCCAGGCCTTCATCCGCACGCAGACCGGCTGCGACAAGTTCTGCGCGTTCTGCGTGGTGCCGCACGTCCGCGGGCCGGAGCAGGCCCGGGCCCCCGACACGATCCTCGCCGAGGCACGGAAGCTCGTCGCCGAGGGCTGCCGCGAGATCACGCTCATTGGACAGACCGTCAACAGCTACAAGTGGTCGGACGGCGGCCGGACCACGCGGCTCGCCGACCTGCTCGCGCTCCTCGACGGCGTGGAGGGCCTCGACCGCATCAAGTTCGTGACCAACTACCCGCGCGACATGACCGACGACCTGATCGCCGCGGTCCGCGACCTGCCCACGGTCTGCCACTACCTCCACGTGCCGGCCCAGCACGGCTCCGACGACGTGCTCGCCCGCATGAAGCGGGGCTACACGATCGGCGAATACATGGAGATGCATGGCCGCATCCTGGCGGCGATCCCGCATGCCGCCATCACGAGCGACTTCATCGTGGGCTTCTGCGGCGAGACCGACGCCGAGTTCCAGACCACGCTCGACCTCGTGAAGACGGTCGGCTTCAAGAACAGCTTCATCTTCAAATACAGCCCGCGGCCCGGCACGAAGGCCTTCGATCGCCTGCCTGACGATGTGCCCGAGGAGGTGAAGAAGGAGCGCAACCGCGTGCTGCTGGAGGCCCAGGAGGAGGCGAGCCTGGCGGGAAATCGCCGCTTCGTGGGCACGCGGCACGAGGTGCTCGTCGAAGGGCTCTCGGCCCGCGACGAGAAGCGGGCGGTCGATCCGGGGCCCGACGGGATCGCCCAGCTCACGGGCCGCACGATGTGCGACCGGATCGTGGTCTTCGACGCGCCCACCCGGCTCGTCGGCCGGCTCGTAGACATCGACATCCTCGCCGCCGGCGCCTGGTCGCTGTCGGGCGTGGTCGCCGACGGCCTCGCCGACGCGGTGCCGCTGGACCACCTCGAGATCGCGGGCGACACCGACACGGCTCCGCTCTACGACATCTCCCTTCCCCTCCCGAAGCCGCAGGCGGCGACTTCCGAACCCGCACGGGGCTGACGTGCCCGCGGCCATCGACGTGGCGAGGCTCCTCGACGATCCGGCGGTGGCCGCCGCCTGGGGTCGGGCCGCGGGGCTCGCCGACCCTGCCGTCGCCGCCCGGCCGCTGGCCGGCATGGCCCGCACGGGTGTGCCGCTCGACCTGCTCGCAGCGCTCGCCGGCCGGCTCGCGGAGCTCCTCCCGCACGTCGCCGATCCCGATCGCGTGCTCGTCGCGCTCGAGCGGTTCGTGGCGTCGGTCCGCAGCCCGCTGGCCACCGCGGCCCTCTTCGAGCGCGATCCGCGGGCACTGGAGATCCTCCTGGGAATCTTCGCGGCCAGCCCCCACCTCGCCGAACTCGTGATCGCCGACCCCGAGGCCTGGGAGGAGATCCGCGTCGGCCGCGGCCGGCCCGAGAAGAAGGAGACGCTCGCCGCCGCCCTGGCCGCGGAGGTGGGCGGAGGCGACACGGTGGAGCAGGTGGCCCGCGGGATCCGCCGGTTCAAGCGCCGGCAAACGCTCCGCATCGCCTACGGCGACATCGTGGAGAAGCAGCGGCTCGAAACGGTCGTGCAGCAGATCTCGCACGTGGCCGACTGCGTCGTCGATCTCGCGGTGCGGACGGCGGTCGCCCACGTGACCCGCCAGCGGGGCACACCCCGCGGGCCCGATGGCCGCGTGGCCACGATCGCGGCGCTGGCGCTCGGGAAACTCGGCGGCGGCGAGCTCAACTACTCCAGCGACATCGACCTGGTGTTCGTGCACTCCGCCGACGGCCGGGTTGAGGGGCCGCGGCCGTGCACCAACCAGGAGTTCTTCGACCGCGTCGTGCAAGACGCCGTGCGGCTGATGGCGGATCCCACGGAGCACGGGGCCGCCTACCGCGTCGATCTCCGGCTCCGACCTCATGGCAGCGTCGGGCCGGCATCGATGGCGCTCGAGCCGATGCTGCATTACTTCGACCAGACGGGCCGCACCTGGGAGCGGCAGGCGTGGGTCAAGGCCCGCTGCGTCGGGGGCGACCTCGACCTCGGCCAGCGGCTGCTCGCATCGCTCGAGCCCTGGATCTGGCGGCGCTGGCTCACCCGGGCCGACATCAGCGGCATCAAGGCGCTCAAGCGGCGGATCGAGCAGCGGGCGGTCCGCACGGGGGCCGACACCACCGACGTGAAGACCGGCCGCGGTGGCATCCGCGACGTCGAGTTCACGATCCAGTTTCTCCAGCTGCTCGGCGGCGGCGACACCCCGCGGGTTCGCACCGGCACCACGCTGGAGGCGATCCGCCGGCTGGCCGAGGCCGACGCCCTCACCGACCAGGAGCGGGAGATTCTCGAGCGCACCTACACGCTCCTGCGGACCGTGGAGCATCGCCTCCAGATTCTCTACGACCGGCAGACGCACACCCTGCCCACGTCCGCCGCCGAGCTCGCCCGGCTCGCGAGCCGGCTCGGCTACGGGGGTGACGCGGCGGGTCGCGACCGCCTCGAGCGGGAGCTCGCCGAGGCCACGGCGCTCAACCGCCGGATTCTCGACCATCTCCTGCACGACGCCTTTCCCGACGACGCCGCTCCGGAACCCGAGGTGGACCTCGTCCTCGATCCCGAGCCCGACCCGACGACGGTTCGCGAGCTGCTCTCGCGGCACGGCTTTCGCGACGTGGCCACGGCCCACCGGGCGCTCGTCTCGCTGGGCGAGGAGAAGGTGCGATTCCTCTCCACACGCCGCTGCCGCCACTTCCTCGCGGCCAGCGCGCCACGCCTCCTGGCGGCGATCGCCCGCACGCCCGATCCCGATGCCACGCTCGTCACGCTCGCCGGTGTTGCCGACTCGCTCGGCGGCAAGGGCGTGCTCTGGGAGCTGTTCAGCTTCAACCCGCCCTCGCTCGAGCTCACCGTCCGCCTCTGCTCGGCGAGCCCGTTCCTGGCGAACCTCTTGACCACGAACCCGGGCATGATCGACGAACTGCTCGACAGCCTGCTGATCGAGCGGCTGCCCACGGCCGGGGCGCTCGAGGCGAGCCTCGCCGAGCTCTGCCGCGGGGCGGTCGACGTGGACCCGATCCTCCACGCCTTCAAGTCGTCGCAGCAGCTGCGGGTGGGGGTCCGCGACATGCTGGGCCGGCAGGATGCCGAGACCACGACCGCCGCCCTCGCCGGCATCGCCGAGGCCCTGATGAAGCAGGTGGTGGCGCTGGAGATGGAGCGGCTCACGGAACGGCTCGGCCGGCCCCAGGCTGCGGGTGGCGAGCCTGCCGGCCCCGTCGTGCTCGCCATGGGCAAGTTCGGTGGCCGCGAGATGAACTACGCCAGCGACGTGGACGTGGTCTTCCTCTACGACCACGACGGCAACACGCTGCCGCCTCGCCGCGGCCGCAAGCCCGTCGAGGGCACGAGCAATGCCCACTTCTTCGGCGAGCTCGCCCAGCGGACCATGCGGGTGTTCAACGCCTTCGGGCCGCAGGGCCGGCTTTACGAGCTGGATTCGCGGCTGCGGCCCAGCGGGAAGAGCGGCCCGGCGGCGATCTCGCTGGCCGAGTTCGCCCGCTACTTCGCCAGCGACGGACCGGCGGCCGTCTGGGAGCGGCAGGCGCTCGTGAAGGCCCGCCCCGTGGTGGGCGGCGCTTCCGCGCGGGCCGAGGTCGGCCGGATCATCCACGCGGCAACGTTCGGCCGCCTCTGGACCGGCGCCGACATCGAGGCGATCCGCCGCATGCGGTTCCGGATGGAAGAGGGTGCGAGCCCGGCCAACCTGAAGCGTGGCCCGGGAGGCGTGGTGGACATCGAGTTCATCGCGCAGATGCTCCAGCTCGTGCACGGCGGCCGCGACGAACGGCTGCAGACCAGCGGCACGCGCGCGGCGCTCGTGGCCCTCCACGAGGCGGGCCTGCTCGCCGACGACCGGTTCGCTTTTCTCGAGCGGTCATACCGCACGCTCCGCGCGATCGAGGGCCGGCTCCGTCTCCTCGACGCCCCCGCCCGGCACGACTTTCCCGAGTCGGCCGACGAGCGGCGGAAGCTCGCCCACCTGCTGGGCTACGCCGACACCGCCACCCTCGTGGCCGACGTCCACGACACCACCAGCCGCGTCCGCGAAGTGTTCACCGCCGTGTTCGACGAGGCTGCAAACAGACTGAACACCTGCGACTCGTGATGACGAGCTCGGGTCTGCCCATGCCCCGAGAGCCGGCGTTGCTGACCAGCGGAGCCAGGATGGCGAAGCGCAGTCAGCATCGAGCGAGCGGAGGGCAGGATGCCCGCAGCGAGCGTCCGGCGACGGGGCGTGGGCAGACCCGAGCGGCGCGGCGGGCCCGGTGCCGAGAACCGCAGGTTGAAAACCTGCGGCCACTTGGCGATTGGGCTTCCTGGAGGCAGACCCGAGCGGCGCGGCGGGCCCGGTGCCGAGAACCGCAGGTTGAAAACCTGCGGCCACTTGGCGATTGGGCTTCCTGGAGGCAGACCCGAGCGGCGGGGCGGGCCCTAGCGGCGGGCCGACCACATCTCCCAGGCGATCGGCAGCACCGACACGAGCACGATGCCCACCACCACGAGTTCGAAGTTCTCCTTCACGATCGGGAAGTTGCCGAAGAAGTAGCCGGCGAGCGTGCAGATCAGCACCCAAGCCAAGCCGCCCACGACGTTGTAGAAGAGGAAGGTCGGGTAGTGCATCTTCCCCACGCCCGCCACGAACGGGGCGAAGGTGCGGACGATCGGCACGAAGCGGGCGAGCACGATCGTCTTGCCGCCGTGCTTCTCGTAGAAGGCCTGCGTCCGCTCGAGGTGTTCGTGCTTGAGAAACCAGCGGTCCACGCTGAAGGCCCTCGGCCCGATCCAGCGGCCGAGCCCGTAGTTGATCGTGTCGCCGAGGATGGCGGCCACCGAGAGCAGCCCGAGCAGCAGCGCGATGTTGAGGTCGGCGGGATAGAGGGCCGCCATCGCGCCGGCGGCGAACAGGAGCGAGTCGCCCGGCAGGAACGGCGTGACCACGAGCCCCGTCTCGCAGAGGATGATCGCGAACAGGAGCACGTAGGTCCACGGCCCCCAGGCCTGGAGCACGCCGTGCAGCACCTCGTCGAGCTTGAGGAAGATGTCGAGGATCGAGCCGGGGGCGTCCATCAGATTCTCCGGTGCGGGGCAGGTGGCGGCGGCAGTGTAGCCCGTCAGCGGACGGAAATCCGGCCCGCGTCGTGGCGACGCACCGCAACGAGCGCCGCGACCACCGCCGGCACCGCGACGGCGGCGATCGCCACCCACTGGAGCGAGTCGGCATCGCGGCCGAGCGATCCGGCGAGGCTCCAGGCGAAGGCGATCGCCAGGTTGGCCGGAGCCGCGGCGGCGAGAAACGCTTGCCAGGTCATCCCCGTGGCTCCCGCCATCAGGGCCGCCGCCTCGGCCAGGATCGGCAGCGGCCTCGTGAGCACCACGACGAGCGGCCCGAGCCGCCGCCGCCGGGCCTCGAGCGCCGCCCGGGCCTCGTCGTCGAGGGCCGCGATGCTCCGCCGGCCGGCCGTCCGCCCCAGCCACCAGCCGGCGAGCGACCCGAGCGTGAGGCCGATCCAGCCACAGGCCGTGCCGCCGACCACGCCGAGGCTCGCGCCGCCGAGCGTGGCCACGAGGCTCGAGGGCACCGGCAGGAGGATGTCGGACGCCAGCACGCCGATCTCGGCCGCGGCCAAGAGCGGCGCCGGCGGCGGCGGCTCGAGCCAGGCCGCGACGGCATGATCGAGCCGCGTGCCCCAGAGCAGCCAGGGCACCACCGGCACGGCGATCGCCGCAACCGTCAGGCCGAGCAGGAGACGGAGTTCCTTGGGCATGACCACGATAGCTCCAGGGCTGGTCAGGAAAGTGCCCCCAGGTTTTCAACCTGTGGGATCGTCGGAAAAGTGGCCACAGGTTTTCAACCTGTGGAGAACCCGTGCCCTGTGTCTCATGCAATCCTCGTCACATGCACCGCCACGCTGATGTCGTGATGGCCGCCCCCCACGCACACGCCCTTCACCGGGCTCACGTCGGCATAGTCGCGTCCCCAGGCCACGGTCACGTGGAGCGTGCCGGCGGTGCAGTCGTTGGTGGGATCGACGTCGAGCCAGCCGTCCTCGCCGCCCCAGCAGGAGAGCCAGGCATGCGAGGCATCGGCGCCCACCATGCCCGCGTCAAACGCCCCCTCGCCCACGGCGCCCTGCAGCCGCCGCTCGTTCGAGAGGTAGCCGCTCACGTAGCGGGCCGCGAGGCCCAGCGAGCGGAGGCAGGCGATCTGGAGATGCGCGAAGTCTTGGCAGACGCCGCGGCGGAGATCAAACACCTCGTCCACGGGCGTGCCGGTGGTGGTGGCCGTCGGGTCGTAGGTGAAGTCTCGGTGGATGCGGCGGGTGAGGTCCACGAGGGCCTCGGCCCACGGCCGCGCGGGCGCGAACGAGGCCGCGGCCCAGGCGGCCAGCCGCGGTGCGGTGCGGATGTGCGGCGAGTCGTCGGTGAACTGCCGGGCCTCGAGCGTGGCGGGATCGGTGTCGCGGCGGAGCCGGTCGCGGAGGGTTTCCCAGGGCAGCTGCTCGAAGGCGGTCCAGTCGCGGGGGGGATCGACCTCCACCCGGCTCGTGGACGTGACCACCAGCCGCTCGTGCGGCTCGTCGATCGAGAACACGCCGGCGGTGTTGCCGAAGTAGTCGCTGTGCGTCGAGACGTGCGCGGGCGTGGGCTCGACCGCGATGAACGACGACAGCAGCCGCTGGCCCGGGAGCTGCCGGGGCACGAGGTGGATCTGGTTGTGGCACACGGGCACCGCCTCGGAGTAGGCGTAGGTGGTGACGTGCCGCACGTCGTAGCGGGCGGGGCCGGACGGGAAGCCGTTGCCGGTGCGGATGGTGATGCTCGTCATGCGCGGAGCCGTTGATGGTGCTGGCGGGCCTGATCGGCGATGTCGAACCCGACGAGCCCGTTCCAGGCCTCGAGGATCGCGTGAAACACGGGGCCGGGAGCGCCGGTGCCCACGCTGCGGCCGTTGAACCTGGTGGCGGGGAGGATGCAGGAGGGCGTGCTCGTGAGCAGGATCTCATCGGCGGCGGCGAGGTCGGCGGCGGTGAGCGACCGCTCGGACCACGGGATGCCGAGCCCCTGGGCCAGCCGCCGCGCGCAGGCGAGGCTCACGCCGCCGAGCGCGTCGCTCGCCGGGGGTGTGATCACGTGGCCGTCCACGGCGATTGCCACGTTCGCGGTCGAGGTCTCGCTGATCCGGCCGTCGGCATGGGCGACGATCGCGCGGGCTCCGGGCTCCGCGGCATGGGCCTCGCGGTCGGCGAGGTGATAGTGCAGCCGGCTGCGGACCTTCGCCGCGAGGGGCCAGCAGCTCTCCGGCACTTGTGTGACCGACACCGTGCGGAGCGCGACGCCGCGGGCAAACGCCTCGGCCCAGAGTGCGAAGGCGAGCGGGAAGGTGTGGATCGCGACCCGTGGCCGGCCGGCCCGGCCGGCGTGCTGCGCGGCGAGGTCGCCCGGGGTGGCGAAGATCACCAGTCCCAGGTCGTCGCTCGCGGCGCCGAGCCGGTGGTTGTGCGCGGCGACGACCGTGGCGGCGGCGAGCAGGTCGGCGACCGGCCAGGCGGGCTCGATGCCCACCACGGCCAGCGAGTGGGCGAGGCGGCGGCCGTGATCGTCGGGCAGGAAGAGCGTGCCGCCAAACGTCCGCAGCTGCTCGGTGACGGTGGCCCCGAGCACGAACCCGCCGTCACCGACGGGGAGGGCGAGATCGCCCCTGGGGATCGACCGGCCGTCGAGCCATGCCAGCTCGCCCCGGGTCGCCTCGGCCGCAGACATCGTTTCGATCGAAGTGGAGGATAGGGGATTCGAACCCCTGACCTTCTGGCTGCCAGCCAGACGCTCTCCCAATTGAGCTAATCCCCCGGATGTGAGGGCGACGCGGAGCGCCGATCCATTCGGAAATCAAGCGGGGTGATCGAAGGGAGCCTGCGTGCCGAGGCGTTAACGTGCTGAATAAACGGTATCGGCTGCCGGGAGGCATGTCAACGCGAAGGGCCGCCGGGCCGCGAAACGGTGCGCGTGGCCGTGGGATTCGACCGGCACTGGCGAGGGGCTCGGCCGCCGATCACACTCCCCCGCATGGCACGCGCTGCCCAAAACGCCACGCCGCGGAGTCCGGCCAACGAGCCGGGGGAGGCGGTGCGCGCCGGCGTGACGGTGGCCCTGGTGGCGTATCTCGTGGGGCTCGTGCTGGCGATCGCCACCAACTCGCTGAGCGGTTCGTCGGCGCTGCTCGGCACGGTGAAGTCGCGAATCTTCTCGCCGCTCCTCGTGCCCGCATGGCTCGACCTCGGCTACGACCATCGGTTCACCTACGGCCTCGACGAGGATGCCGATCACGAGCTCGAGATCGTGCCGCACGGGGGCGACGGCGTGCCACTGCAGCTGCCGGGCGCGGTGTCGGGCGAGCGGGCGGCCCGCTGGCGGCGGCTCGCGCGGACGATCGCGGTGGGGGGGCTCGATGGCGATGGCAGCCCGGTGGCGGCGGGCGCGGGCCGCGGCGGCTTCGCGCGGCTTGGCACCACCGACGTAAATCTCCGGGTGTTTCGCCTGCCGCAGCCCGAGCGGACCGCGGTGGCCGACGCCGCGGCTGAGCAGGTGTATGCCGCGCGGATTCGTCGTGTGGCCGACGACGTGCAGCTGATCCGGGAGGAGCCGCGGGGCGAGGTCGCGCCGCTCGTGCGGCGGCCGCCGGCGGCGGAGGGATCGCCATGAGCGGAGCGGAGTCGGCAACGCAGCCCGCGACCCTCGGCGACACCTGGATGCGATTCTGGTTCGCACCGGCGCCGGTGCGGCCGCTTGCCATCGTCCGCATCCTCACCGGCATCCTCGGCCTCTTGCTCGCCTGGTCGTATGCCGACGACCTGCAGGCCTGGTTCGGCCCGGCGGGCATGATTCCCCGCGACGTGGCGGCGGAGTGGCGGCCGCGCTTTGGCGTGTCGCTCTACGATGCGGCGACGACGTCGGCGTCGGTCACGGCATTGTTCGCGGCGACGGTGATCGCATTCTCGTGTCTCGTGGTGGGCCTCGGCTCGCGACTGGCCGCGGTGGTCGGCGCCGTGCTCTGGGCGTCGCTGTTGCACCGCGGGCCGATGCTGGCTGGTCCGGCGGACGACTGTCTCTCGGTGTTGCTCTGGTGCCTCGCGGCGGGGCCGTGCGGCGGCGACCTCTCACTCGATCGCCTGCTGGCGGCGCGGGCAGGTCGCGAGTGGCCGGCGGCCACGCCGTGGGTGGGTGTGGCCCTTGGGCTGCTACAGGTGCATGCGTCGGCGATCGCGCTGGCGGCCGTGCTCGCGCAGCTCAAGGGCGACGCCTGGTGGAACGGCACGGCGGCGTGGTGGCTTGCCTCGCGGGCCGGCGCGATCGATCTCCGCGGGGCCTATCTGGGCTCGGAATACCTGATGAACCTCGTCAGCCACGCGATCGTGGCCTTCGAGATCCTGTTCGCCGTGGGGATCTGGTTCACGGCCACTCGGCAGACGGTCGCGGCGATCGGACTGGTGGCCTGGCCGCTCATCGGCGTGCTGGCGGGCGAGCCCCTCTGGGGCGCGGCGATGGCGATCTTCGCCGTGGCCGCGGGTTTCCCAAAAAAAGTGGCCGCACGTTTCTGAAAGTGGCCGCAGGTTTTCAACCTGCGGTGAGTCCAAGCCCGAAAGTGGCCGCAGGTTTTCAACCTGCGGTGAGTCCAAGTCCGGCGTAGTGCTTGTGCAGGTTGAAAACCTGCACCCACT
>JBBAVS010000101.1:0-15164 GCA_040397585.1 Pirellulales bacterium | reverse complement strand
CGCCTGGAGGGCGGACCCGCGCAAAAACACGCCCGCCGGGGCCATGGATGGCCCGGCGGGCGTGAAATGGCGGGGGCAGGATTCGAACCTGCGACCTCGAGGTTATGAGCCTCGCGAGCTACCGGGCTGCTCCACCCCGCGACGGGTGTGCTGTCTGGGGCGAACGCCGCTTTTGACGTGTCCGCCCGATCCAGTTCTCGGAATAATAACCCGGCGGCCCGCGAAATGAAGGCCAGGGGTGGAACTCCCGGCAGAATCGACACGTTTGGCAGATCTCAGGGATGAATCCCCAGCCCCCACCTTCCCCCCGCGGTTCCTCCGCCGCCACGCCCCGTCGCCTGCTCGTGGGCGGACTGCCCTGGGCCGACGCGGGCCCGGCGGAACAGCTGCCCGGCGGCGCATCCACCGGATCAGAGGCCCGCGACCGAGCCGGCCCTGGCCCACGCGAGGGAATCGCCCACGGGTTCGTGGCCCGACTCGACGAGTTGGTCCGCCGCAGCCCGCCATTCACCGTCTCGCTGTCGCTGCACGTGGTCGTGCTGCTCGCCCTCGCGATCTGGGTCGTGCGGGTGCGCCGCGAGAGCCCGGTGGTCCTCGACGTCTCGTTTCTGTCCACGGAGGTGGTGGAGTCGCCCGTGCCCGGCGTGCAGATCGCGCCGCAGCCCGAGCCGGTGCCCGAACCTGTTCCCGAGGAGGTGAAGTCGGACGAGCTGGTCGTCGAGGAGCCGATCGCCAGCCCTCCGGCGGTGGCGGAGCCGACGGAGGCGCCCGGCGCCGTCGAAGTGGCAGTCGTCGCACCGGCGGTGGGGACGCTGCTCGCTGGCCGAGATGAAGGCCGACGGGCCGCGCTCGTGGACGCCTTCGGCGGATCATCCGCCACCGAGGCGGCGGTGGCGCGGGCGCTCGAATGGCTCGCCAAGCAGCAGGACAAGAAAGACGACCTCTGGAGCCTGCAGGGGCCGTATCTCGACGGCGGCTCGCAGGAGAACCGGCTCGCGGCGACGGCGATGGCACTGCTCGCCTTCCAAGGGGCCGGCAACACCACCCGCGAGGGCCGCTACCGCAAGGTGGTGGAGCGGGCGTGGAAGGCGCTCGTGAAGGCCCAGCGGGAGGACGGCCGCTTCGACGTGCATCCGCCGCTGCCCACGCATCACGCCCTCTACTCGCATGCCCAGGCGACGATCGCCGCCTGCGAACTCCTCGGCATGACCAGGGCGGAGGCGCATGCCGAGCCCGCGCGGCGGGCGCTGGCGTATGCCGTCGCGGCGCAGGGGCCGAACGGCGGCTGGCGATACGAGCCGGGCCACGTGGGCGACATGTCGGTGACCGGCTGGTTCATGATGGCGCTGAAGAGCGGCGAGATGGCGGGGCTCGCCGTGCCGGAGGTGTCGGTCGCAGGCATCGAGGGCTTTCTCGACAGCGTGGCGGTGAACGAGGGCACCCGCTACGGCTATCGCCTCGACGTGCCCGGCCGGCCGGCGTCACCGGTGACCGCGGCCATCTCGGCCGAGGGGCTGCTCTGCCGGCAGTACCTCGGCTGGCGGTGCGACGATCCGCGGCTCGTCGCCGGCATCGAGCTCTTGCTCGGGCCGCAGCCGCTCGACTGGGACAACGACAAGGATGTCTATGCCTGGTACTACATCACGCAGGTGGCCCATCACGCGGGCGGCGAGCCATGGCGGCGGTGGAACGACCGCATGAAGGAGGTGCTGCCCGCCGCCCAGGTGAGGAAGGGAGCGGAGACCGGCTCGTGGGATCCCGCGCTCGACAAGTGGGGCCACATCGGCGGCCGGCTGTTCGTGACCTGCTTCTGCACCTTCATGCTCGAGGTCTACTATCGCCATCTGCCGCTGTATGGCGACGGGCCGATCCCGGCGGCGGGGGCCAGGTGAGGGGCGGGGCCTGCGGGCCCTGGGCAGGCCTTGCCGCTCGCGGGGCGGCTCGTGTCGGCGGCGGTCGCGCTCATCGTCGCGGTCACGGCAGCCGATGTTCCTGGTGTCCTCCAGGAGTGCGATGCAATGGCCGCCAAGAAGAAAAAGCGTTCGAAGACGTCGGTGACCCAGCAGATCGCCGGCATTGCCACGATGGGCATGCCCGCCCCGGTGCAGAAGGTGGCGTCGTCGAGGTGGGGCTCGAAGTTCCTGCTGATCGCGGTGCCGATCCTCATCGCCAGCGGCATCATCAGCATCTCGTTCACCGGCGGCTTCCCGACGGTGAACGTGGACCGCGAGCGGGCGGCCGCCGTGGGCCGCGACCTGACGACCGAGGCCTACAAGGCGGCGGAGCGGGTCCGCGACTACGGCGAGAGTGGCTACCGCTGAGCCGGGTGGACGTCGGGCAGTCGTCGTCTGGGGATGCGGCATGAGCCTCGAGGCGCCGATGGCGGCGGCGTTCGCCCGGGCGGCGCTGGCCAACGTGTCGCGGGCCTATCCGCACAAGCTCGACCATCTGATCGTCGCCGGGCCGGAGCCGTGGGCCGCCGATCACGTGGCGGTGCATCCGGCGTTCTTCGGCTCCTACGACTGGCACTCGGCCGTGCACATGCACTGGCTGCTGGTGCGGGTGCTGCGGCTGCGGCCCGAGGTTGCCGAGGCGGCGGCGATCGTGGCGCTGCTCGATGGCCGGCTGACTGTGCCGATGATGGCCGCGGAACTCCACTACCTGGAGTCGTCCGCCGGCCGCACCTACGAGCGACCTTACGGCTGGGCCTGGCTGCTCGAGCTGCGGGCGGAACTCGAGCGGCTTGCGGCGCAGGATGCCCGCGCCGCCGCCTGGGCGGCCGCGGTGGAGCCGCTGGCCCGCATGCTCGCCGCACGGCTGGCAGCCTTCTTCGCGGCGGCGGCCTATCCGATCCGGGCGGGCACGCATGCCAACACGGCGTTTGCGTGCCTGCTCGCGCATGACTATGCGACCGCCTGCGGCGCGGCGGACGTCAAGGCGGTGGTGGAGGCCGCGGTGACCCGCTGGTATGCCGCTGATCGCGACGCGCCCGTGGCCTACGAGCCGTCGCTCACCGACTTCCTCTCGCCCTGCCTCGCGGAGGCTGCGGCCATGCGCCTCGGGACCGATGCAGCCGGCTACGCGACGTGGCACGACCGGTTCTTTCGCGGCGGCCTGGGACCGCTGGCCGTGCCGCCGGTCGTGGCCGACCGCCACGACCCGCAGATCGCCCACCTCGACGGGCTCGCGCTCTCGCGGGCGTGGATGATGACGAGGATTGCAGACGCGCTGCCCGCCGGGCATGCTCGGCAGGATGAACTTCGTGCGGCTGCGTCCCGCCACCTCGCCGCCGGACTTCCCTGGACGGTGGGGGGCGATTATGTGGGCGAGCACTGGCTGGCCTCGTTCGCGGCACTCGCGCTCGGCGACGGTCCGTGACCGCGGGGACGGCCGAGCGGGAGCACGCCGATGACTCTCATCGACTGCGGTGATCGTGCCGTGGCCGTGCCGGTCGAGGCTCTGGATCCCGCCGCGCGGCTGGCGGCCGTCCGCGGGCTTGCGGCGGCGCTCGAGCAGGCGGCGCTGCCCGGCGTGACCGACGTGGTGCCGTCGCCGGGCCGCGTGACCGCGATCTACGACCCGCTGCGAATCACCGGCCAAGAGGCACTGCGAAACCGGATCGAGGCGGTCGTTGCCTCGGCCGAGGCCGCGGTCGTGGGCCTGGCCGACCGTCACGAACTTCCGGTCTGCTACGGAGACGATCTCGGTCCGGATTTCGACGAGGTCTGCGCCGCGCACGCCCTCGATCGTGACCGGTTCGTGGAGCTTCACACGGGGGCCGACTACGTGGTCGAGGCGCTCGGGTTCCTCCCGGGCTTTGGCTACCTCGCGGGGCTGCCGGCGAGCCTCGCGACCCCACGCCGGGCCACGCCGCGCCGGGTGGTGCCCGCGGGATCGGTCGGGATCGGCGGCGGTCAGACGGGGGCCTATCCGTGCGCGAGCCCCGGAGGCTGGAATCTCGTGGGCAGTACGCCCGCGAGGCTCTTCGATGCCTCGCGACCGCGGCCTGCGCTCTTTGCCGTCGGCGATCGTGTGCAGTTCGTCGCGATCGACCGGGCCGCGTTCGACCGCCTTCAGGCCAGCAGGGCGCCGGAGGCGGGCTGTGCGGCCGGTCGCGGCTCGATCATCGTGGTGAAGCCGGGGCTGTTTACCACGATTCAGGATCTCGGCCGGCCGGGGCATCGCGCCGCGGGTGTGCCGCTGTCCGGCGCGGCGGATGTGGCGAGCCTCCGCGTGGCCAACCGGCTCGTCGGTAACCGCGACGATGCCGCGACGCTGGAACTCACCCTCCTCGGCCCCGACCTGCGGTTCGAGGAGGATGCGGTGATCGCCCTGACAGGAGCGGTGTTTCCGGGGCTGCCGTCGCACAGCGCCGTGCGCGTGCGCGCCGGCGACACGCTCAGCCTCGGTCATGCCACTGCTGGCTGCCGGGGGTATCTCGCGGTGGCCGGCGGGATCGACGTGCCGGTGGTGCTCGGCAGCCGGAGCACGTTTGTTGCGGCAGGGCTCGGTGGGCTGCGGGGGGCGCCGCTCGCCGCCGGCGATGCGCTGCCGGTGGGTGGCGACCGCGGCGTGCCGGCGACCGCGGGCCTGCCGCAGCCCGCAGCCGTGCGATCCGTGGACCGGGTCGTCACGCTGCGGACGATCCCCGGCGAGCAGTTCGAGTCGGTCGGAGCAGCGCTCTGGTCGGCCACGCACACGACCAGCAGCCGTTCCGATCGGATGGGCGTGCGGTTCGACGGCGCCGCGCTTGGCGATGCCGCTGCGGCCGGCTCGCTGCCGTCCGTCGCCGTCCTGCCCGGCACGGTGCAACTCCCGCCCGACGGCAGGCCGATCGTGCTCCTCGCCGACGCCCAGACGATCGGTGGGTATCCCGTGATCGGGCACGTGATCGCGGCCGACCTCCCGCTCGTGGCCCAGCTCCGGCCCGGTGATCCGGTGCGCTGGCAGCCCTGCACGATCGACGAGGCTCATCGGGCCTGGCGCGACGCCGACGGCAGCGCGGCAGCGGAGCCCCCCGCATGACCAAGGCTGCGATCGATCTCAATGGCGACCTCGGCGAAGGCGCAACGCACGACGCCGAGCTGCTGAAGCTCGTGTCGTCGGCGAACGTGTGCTGCGGCCTGCACGCGGGCAGCGATGAGCTCATGGCCGCCACCGTGCGGCTCGCGATCCGGCACGGCGTGGCGGTGGGCGCGCATCCGGGGCATGCGGATCGCGACCACTTCGGCCGCCGCGAGCTCGCGATCACGCCGGCGGATGCCGTGGCGCTCGTCGCTCGGCAGGTCGACGCGGTTGCCGCGGTGGCCGGCGCGGCTCTCCATCACGTGAAGCTCCACGGCGGACTGTATCACCAGGTGGGCCGCGAGCCGGCGCTCGCCGAGGCGCTCGCCGACTGGCTGGCCGACCGCTGGCCGCAGCTCGTGGTCTATGCGCCGGAGGATAGCTGCCTCGCGATTGCGGCCCGCGGCCGCGGGCTGGCCGTCGCGGCGGAGGCGTTCATCGACCGCCGCTATCGGGCCGACGGTGCGCTGGCGGCCCGGTCGCAGCCGCAGGCCTCGATCGACGATCCGGCGGAAGCTGCAACGCAGGCCGTGCGACTGGCCACGGGCGGCCTCGTGCACACGCTCGACAACGCTGACCTCCGCGTGGCCGCCGACACGCTCTGCGTGCATGGCGACGGGCCGCGGGCCGTGGAGATCGCGACGGCCGCCCGCCGGGCGGTTTTGGCCGCGGGAATCGCGATCCGGCCGGCGTGAGGCGGCCGCGTCAGGGGGCGAAGCTACGCCATGCGGCGGCACGCCATGCGGGGCTACGGCGCCAGCACGGTCCAGGCGACGGGATCGTGGTCGAGCAGGAGCCGCACCCGCTGGTGTCCCGCGGCGTGGAGCGCGAGCACGTCGAGGGTCTCGAACCGGCACGAGACCACCGCGAACCGATCACGGCCGGTGTCATCGCCGGGGTCGGGAGCAGGCGGCCCCTCGGGAAACGCATCGACCGCGGAGCCCGGGGCCGCCGCAGTCGTGTAGCACGCGCGGCTCATCGGGGCCGCGGCGGCCCAGGCAGCCGCGGCGTGGGCGTCGCCATGATGGATCGTCGCCCGGGCGGTGGCCCGCAGCTGCACGCGGAGCGCTGGATCGTACCAGTGCAGGGCGACGCGGGGCTCCGCGCGGATGGCCTGCACCTTCGGGCTGCGGATGTCGGTGTGAAAGCGGATCAGTCGGACGGCCGGATCGAAGTGCCGCAGGACGACGGTGCGGGCATCAGGCTGCAAGTCCGGGGTGACCGTGGCCAGTGTGAGCAGATGGAAGGGATGCCGTGCCGAGCCGGCGGCGCCGGCGAGCTCTGCGGCGACCCACGCCCAGGCGCTGGCGGCGTCGAACGCGGCGAGGTCGGGGGTGACGGAGGGCACGCGGCGTTCCTCGACGGTCAGACGGTGCCGCCCCACTGGCGAATCGCCTCATAGGCCACGATGGCAGCGCAATTCGCGAGGTTGAGGCTCCGCACCTGGGGCCGCGAGGGAATCGTGAGCAGGCGGTCGGGATGCGCGGCGGTGATCGCGGGCGGGAGCCCCGCCGACTCCTTGCCGAACACGAGCACGTCGCCGGGCGAGTAGGCGACGGAGGTGTAAGACCGGGTCGCCCGCGCCGAGAACAGCCACAGGCCGCCGGCCTCCGACTCGCGGAGCCGCTCGAGGAGGTGCTCCCAGGAGTCGGTCACCTCCCACTCCAGCTCGTCCCAGTAGTCGAGGCCCGCCCGCCGGAGATAGTAGTCGTCGAGCTGGAAGCCGAGCGGCCGCACGAGCCACATTTTGGCCGCGATCGCCACGCAGGTGCGGCCCACGTTGCCGGCGTTGGGGGGGATTTCGGGCTCGTGGAGGACGACGTGGAGCCGGGGGGCGTATCGCATGAATTGGAACGTGCCGTGGACGACGGGCTTTGCTAGGGTTTGTGGATGGGAGAGTGTAGCGACAGGGGTTCTGGAGAGGGGCGGGGCATGGCGATGGCTCGTGGGCGGCAATCGGTCGCGAGGCTGCTGGCGATCGCGGCGGTCGGCGGCGGCGTGGTCGCCGTGCCCGCCGCGGCCCAGATCCAATACCTCGACAACGGCTCCATCCGGCTCGGGGTGGACACCACGAAGGGGGGCGCGATCGTCGAACTGCGGCCCTCCGGGACGCTCGCCTCGGGCTCCAACGTCGTCAACACCTTCGACCTCGGCCGCGAGATCCAGCAGTCGTACTACTCCGGTCCGGCGTCGTTCGTGCCCGCGGGGGCCACCCAGCACCCGGCGTGGAGTCCGTGGCCGTGGAACCCGGTTCAGGCGGGCGACGCCTTCGGCAACCGCTCGACGCTGATCTCGGCCTCGAACAGCGGCACCCAGCTCTACGTGAAGAGTCGCCCCAAGCAGTGGGCGCTGCAGAACGTCGACGCGGATTGCACCATGGAGGAATGGATCACGCTCTCCGGCAGCGTGGCCACCGTCCGCACGCGGCTCACCAACGCCCGGGCTGACACCACCCAATACCCCGCCCGCCAGCAGGAGCTTCCGGCGGTCTACACCTGGGCGCGGCTCACCCAGCTCAAGACCTATGCCGGCACGCAGCCGTTCACGAGCGGCAGCCTCACGGTGATCCCCAACGCCGGCCCACCGTGGACCACGTTCCGGGCGACCGAAGGCTGGGCCGCCTACGTGGATGCCAACGACTGGGGGCTGGGCGTGTTCGCTCCCAACAACGTGAAGTTCATCGGCGGCTTCGCGGGCACGCCCGGCACCGGCAGCTCCACGAGCTCCAACACCGGCTACATCTCCCCGATCCGCTCGGAGATCATCGACCACAACATCGTCTACGACCACACCTACCATCTGATCCTCGGCAGCCTGGCGTCGATCCGCGCGTTCGCCACGGCGAACAAGCCCGACCTCAAGCCCGACTACCAGTTTCGCGGCACCCGCGACGGCTGGACCTACGTCAACGCCACCGACACGGGCTTTCCCGTGACCGACCGGCTGCGGGTGAACATGGCCTCCTCCGATCCGCAGATGGTCGGCCCGGAGTGCTCGTTCGCCGCGGCCGACGTTCCCAAGCTGTTCGTCCGCGTGGCGGCGTCGATCGCGGGCGCGACGCAGGCGTCGGGCCGGTTCTACTGGGAGCGGGAGAACGGCACGCTGCCGATGAGCGCCGCGCAGAGCCAGGGATTCACGCTCACGGCCGACGGCCAGTTTCGCACCTACGAAGTCACGCTCTCCGCGACGTCCACCTGGACCGGGCAGATCTCCCGGCTGCGATTCGATCCAGCGGGCAGCGGCACGACGGGCGACTTCGTGGAGGTGCAGTTCATCTCGGCCTACGCGCCGAGCACGATCACCGTGGACGTGGCCAGCGGCACGCAGACGCAGGCGGAAGCCCGGGTGTCGATCCTGACCGGCACGGCCGGCCTCACGAAGACCGGCGCGGGCACGCTCTCGCTCACGCTCTCCAACACGTTCACGGGCCCGACCCGGGTGGAGGCGGGCCGGCTGCTCGTGTCGCAGCCGGCCGCGCTCCTGCGGAGCACAGTGGACACGCAGTCGGGCACCGCGGGAACGGTCGCGTTCGGGGCGATCACCTCGGCCACGTTCGGCGGACTCTCGGGCGCTGGCGGCGTCCTGCTTGCCAACTCGGCGACGGCCGCCGTCGCCCTGACCGTCGGCGGGAACGATGCCTCGACCGTGTTTGCCGGGCGGCTCTCCGGCGCCGGAGGAATCGCGAAGACCGGCACGGGCGCGCTGGCGCTCTCGGGTTCCAACGCCCACACCGGCGCCACGCGAGTGCTCGGGGGCCGGCTCGTGGTGGCGCATCCGCAGGCCATCGCGTCGAGCACCGCGACCGTGGCCGCGGGTGCGGCGCTCGTGCTGGCGACGGGCGTGGATGCGACCGTGCGGGCGCTCGACCTCCAGACCGGAGGCCGCTTGGACCTCGGCACCGGAGCGCTGACCGTGACGGGGAGCCTGTCCACGGTCACGGCGCTCGCGAAACTCCGCGAGGGCCGCGGCGACGGCACCTGGTCGGGCACCAGCGGCATCGTGTCGTCGGCGATCGCCGGCGATCTTGCGGCGGGCCGGTCACGGACGATCGGGTGGCTCGACAACGGGGGCGGTTCGCTCACCTTCGCGTACGCCGCCCCGGGCGACGTGACGCTCGACGGCGTGGTGGACATCCTCGACGTCGCTGCGTTCCTCAACGCCGGGAAGTTCGACTCCGGGTCGGCCGCGGTGTGGAGCGAGGGGGACTTCAACTACGACGGCGTGATCGACGTGCTCGACGTCGCCGAGTTCATGACGACCGGCGCCTACGACGCCGGGCCCTACACCGCGCCGGCCGCACCGGTGGCCCCGGTGCCCGAGCCGCACCGACTGGCGGTCGTGGCGATCGTCGGGGCCGCCTGGTGGGCAGCCCGGCGGAGGCGAGCGGGCGACGCGGGGCTTCACAGGACCCCCGGCGCACGGCCCCATCGCTCACGCGATTGGGCTTCCTGATCCCGGAAGCGTAACCGCGTAAGCGGTACGGATGATCTCGAGGGAACACCGCGTCAGATCGAGGCCGCGGGCTGGCGGATGACGAGCTTCCAGTTCTTGCCGCCGCCGATGTTGGGAAGGTTGCCGGTGACCGTCGCGCCCTGCATCAGCCACAGGGCATACGGGGCGTCGCTGCCGAGCCGCTGCCAGACCACCGCGTTGTTCCCGTGGTTGACGGTCTGCACGACCTGCCGGGGTATGCCGCCGCCGATCACCGTCTGCGCCAGCGCGATGCCCAGCCCGCTGACCGCGTCGTAGCTCATCAGCCACTGCGACACCCTGCCTGTGAGCGTGTCCCGCCAGAGGAGGTCGCTGATCCCGCTGCCGTCGGCGTCGAAGTTGCCGGTCGCGACGAGCTGCCAGCCGTCGCCGTCCGCGAGCGAGAATCCGCCGATCTGCGTCGTCCCGTTCATCAGCCGCACGGCCATGTTGGACGTCGAGCCCTGCCGCCAGATGAGGTCGGTGCGGTCGTCGCCATTGGCGTCGTAGTCGGCCGCCGTCTGCACGAGCCGCCAGTCGAGATTGCCGCCGATCGGCTTCTTGACGACGGGCGTGGCCTGGTTCATCAGCCACATCGAGTTCAGGCCGGTCGAGGCCGTGCGCCAGATGAGGTCGGTGAAGCCGTCGCCGTCGTAGTCGCCGCTGGTCTCGACCGACTTGTCGAGGTCGCCACCGAGGTTCTTGTGGACCCCGGTCGAACCGTCGGCGTTCATCGGCCAGAGCACCGTCGTGCCGGTCGCGGTGTGCCTCCACACGAGGTCGGTCACGGGTCCCGACGTGAAGGAGCCGACGGTGGCGAGCTCCCAGTCGGAGCCGGTGCTCAGGCGACGCTTGCCGATCTCATTCCCCGCCGCGTCGTAGAGCCGGCCGACGTACGACCGCGTCGTGCCGTTGTCGTCCACGTCGCGCCAGATGACGTCGGCGATGCCGTCGCCATTGAGGTCGATCGCCGGGCGGGTCCACGTGGCGTCGGAACCGAGCCGGATCGTCGCGGCCGTCGGCGTCTGCGTGGCGCTGCCGCTGGCCAGGGTCGAGGAGAAGCCCCCCTGGTCGTCGTAGGAGAAGCCGTAGGCCAGCCCGGCGTGGCTGACGTTCTCCTGGTGGAGGAACTGCGAGTAGGCGTTCCAGACCTGCTGCGGATTGTTCACCCGCGTCGCCGCGGTGCCGCCGTAGAAGGGACTGGGGACGCCGGCGTAGCTGAAGACCACGCTCTGGCTCGGGAGCGGAGCCGACGTCGCCAGGGTGGGCTTGCTCAGGGTGTAGACGGCGGTCAACCCGCCGCCGACCGGCGTCACACCGGTGACGATCGTGCCCGGCTGGATGCCGGGCCCGGAGACGCTCATCCCCTTGACCACGGTGTACACCTCGCCCACCTGCGTCAGCGTGTTGCCGACGTTTACGTTCACCTGCGTGGGCACGGAGTAGAACTGGCTGGAATACGTCCAGTCGGCGTAGTCATTGAGGACGACGCCACGGTTGAGGGCCGTGACGACCTGGTTCTCGAGGGCGCCCAGGAGCGTCCGCCAGGCGGTCTCGCCGCCCGCCGGCACGGCCGGGGGCCGCGGCTGCTGCTTCGTCGGATCGCCGTTCGAGTTGTCGGCGAAGACGCCGTCGCCGGCGAACGCCATCTCGGTGGGCGTCTCGGTCGTGCCGGCGAGCCACGAGGGGGGCGCCGGGAATGACGGATATCCGTTGGTGCTGAAAAACGGCTCGTAGACGTCGTACGTCCACGAGCTGCCGACGACGTTGGCACCGACCGTGATGTCGGTCATCTGCAGCACGCGGTGGCCGCTGGGCAGCTTCTTCACCCAGCCTTGCAGGTCATGGAGATTCGAGTTCGTCCCGGCCTGGCTGCCCTTGCCGGAGAGCTTGCCGCCGGGCACGTTGGTCATGGTGAACGTGGCGCCTGGGTTGATGCCGCGGTCGTAGGTGTCGAAGAACTTCTTGATCTGGCCGTCGAAGTAGGTCTCCATGCCCGGCGGGATCGGCCGGTCGGCGGGGTTCGCCCGCGCGAGGTTCACGCGGTCGGTCGGCGACATGATCCGCAGGCTCGTGCCGTCGTCGGTGGTCTGCACGTTCGCGAGGCCCTGGTAGAAGGACCGGGCCACCGGGTCCGACACCTGCTGGCCGATGAAGTCCGTGTAGCGCGTGAAGACGTCGTCGCGGGATGGCTTCACGCCGATCGTGGCCGGGGCGTTTGCCAGCGGCGGGACGACCTCGATCTGGATCGGGAAGCCGAACTGGTCCACCGTGGAGGTGTTGAGGAAGAACGTGTCGGCGCTGCCGTCGGGCTTCACGTTGAGCGTGAACTCGACGAAGTCGAACATCGTCTTGCGGAAGTAGCGGTCGCCATAGGAGGTGGGCGCGCTCACGCCGCCGGTCGGGCCCACGTTCATCCAGCCGGGGCCGCCGACGGTGAACACGACCCGCACGTTGCCGAGCTGGCCCGTGGTCGTGTCCACGGGGAGCTTGAGGTCGAGCGTCTGGCCGCGGGTGAGCTGCTGGCTCGGCAGCGGCTGCTGGAACGTCACGGGACCGGGACTGTTGCCGGTGAAGGTGACGGTCCCGGGCGTGGAGGTCTGGAAGTTCACCGGGCCCTGCGGAGACGACGGCTGCGTGCTGTAGTTGCCGAGCGTCGTCTGCACCGCGGCCTCGGGCTTGAGATACACGGTCAAACCGACGACCTTGTCCACGATCGCGTTGGGCACGAACGCCTGCACCACCTGCCCCTCGCCGTTCCGGATGCCGCCGCTGACCAGCATCCCGGGCTGGATGTTCGCGGCCTGGGCGAGCGTGATGAAGCTCGCCCCCTTGGTGCCCGTGGCCGATGGCCGCGGCTTGAGCGGATCACTCGGCACGCCGGCGATGGTGAGGATCAGCGGCGAGTCGACGTGCACGGTGCCGTCGGGATCGACCTGCGTGACCTTGGCCGTTGGGCCGAACGCATTGAGCGTTTGTCCCTGCGGATTGACGGCGCCTCCCTTGAGCGCCATGCCCTTCACGATCTGCGCGGCATCGGCCGGGTTCGTGAGCTTGAACTTCGTGTCGCCCGCGGTGCCGTTGGCCGAGAGGTTCTTGACCACCTGCGTGGGGCCGGAGAGGTCGGCTGCATTCCGCGCGTTGAGCGTCACGACGCCGGTCGCCTGGTTGACGCCGATCACGATCGCGTCGCGGCCGACCGCGTTGCTGGTCCCGCCGCCGTTCTGCACGCCGCCGGAGACCCGCATCCCGAGCGACACCTTGGCCGCATCGCTGGGCGACAGGGTGATCGTGTCTGTGCCGGCGAGCCCGGACGCGAGGAGATTGGGGACGCTCGGGGTCGTGCCGAAGTTGACCGTCGCGTTGCCGGTTGGGTCCCACGTCAGGTAGCCGTTAGACCCGGCCTGGGACGACGTGGCCCCGAAGGTGCCGAACGCCGACGCCCAGACGGTGTCGTCGTATTGCGTGAGCCCGTAGGGATTCTTCACCAGAGGGACGTCGGCCGTGGTGATCGCGAGGTTGAAGGTGGCCAGCGCCAGCCGCGGCTCGAGCCGCTCGAGCCGCGGAGCGGCGTCGCGGCGGCTGTCGGCGTGGTGGGGGCGGCGTGCGGAGCGGGGGAATCGCCGCATGAATGAACCTCCAGAGACCGGGGCATCCAGACCAACGGCGCGGAGTCTAGGGGTCGACCCACGAACGCCGCAAACCCAGAGTTGGGTCGAATAACGCCGACGATCGTGCAGGGCCCCGGGGCCCGGCCATATCGCCGGCAGGCGGCCGTCTGCTATCGTTTCAGGTGGTCGAACACCGGCCGGGCGGCGTGCCTGGGCGGTCCGCGACGGACGAGGAGTGACCGTGGTCGAACTGAAGCGAAATCCCACGCGGGCCGTGCGGATCGGCGGCATCACGATCGGGGCCGGGCACCCGATCGCCCCCCAGAGCATGACCGCCACCCACACGCAGGACGTGGTGGCCACCGTCGAGCAGGCCAACGCCCTCAACGCGGCCGGGGCCGGCGTGGTGCGGATCGCCGTCGATTCCAAGAAGGACGCCGCGGCCCTCGAGGCGATCCGCGCGGGCACGCTCGCGAATCTCGCGATCGACCTCCAGGAGAACTACCGGCTCGCCCTCGACGTGGCGCCGCATGTGGACAAACTCCGCTACAACCCGGGCCATCTCTACCACCACGAGCCGACGAAGCCCTGGCAGGAGAAGGTGAAGTTCATCGCCGGCGTGGCGGCCGAACACGACTGTGCCCTCCGCGTGGGGGTCAACTGCGGGAGCGTCGATCCGGCCAAGAAGGAGCAGTTCGCTCCCGATGACTCGCTCGGGCCGATGCTGGCCAGCGCGCTGGAGCACTGCGAGCTGCTCGATTCGATCGGCTTCACCCGCTACGCCGTCTCGCTCAAGGACTCCGATCCGCAGAAGGTGATCGAGGTCAACCGCCGGTTCGCCGAGCAGCGGCCCGACGTGCCGCTCCACCTCGGCGTGACCGAGGCGGGCATGCCGCCCGACGGGATCATCAAGACGCGGATCGCCTTCGAGCAGCTGATCTCGCGGGGCATCGGCGACACCGTTCGCGTGTCGCTCACCGTGCCCAACGCCGACAAGCCGGAGGAGATCGCCGCCGCCAATGCGATCCTCGCCGACATCGCCGCCGGCCGCGTGCGGAGCGTGGTGGACTACGGCCTCGCGTCGCTCAACATCATCTCCTGCCCGAGCTGCTCGCGGGTCGAGAACGAGGCCTTCATCGAACTGGCGAAGGAGGTCAAGGCGATGACCTCCTACGCGAAGGATCATGCGATCACGATCGCCGTGATGGGGTGTCGGGTGAACGGCCCGGGCGAGACCGACGACGCCGACCTCGGGTTGTGGTGCGGGCCCACGCACGTGAACCTCAAGCGGCGGAGCGCCGAACTGGGCGCCTTCCCCTACGACGCCATCCTCCCGCGGCTCCGCGCGGAACTCGACAAGATCATCGCGGAGCGGGCCTGACATGCACCGCCTGCCGATCGTCGACGCCGCCGGCGAGGCCTGCGGCCTGGCGGGGAGCCCGCTGCCCGCGGTGCCCCCCGTCGATCCCGCCACCTGCCGCGGCACGTTCGCCATGGTCAGCCTCGGCTGCCCCAAGAACCTCGTCGATGGCGAGCGGATGCTGGGGCTGCTCCGCCAGGACGGCTGGCAGCTAGTGGCCGAACCGGCGGGCTCGGACCTCGTGATCGTGAACACCTGCGCCTTCATCGACGCCTCGCGGGCCGAGTCGTATGCCGCGATCCACGAGATGCTCGACCTCAAGAAGCGGGGCGCGACCCGCGGCGTGATCGTGTCGGGCTGCCTCGCGGAGCGGCAGAAGGAGGGGCTGCTCCAGGAGCTTCCCGGCCTCGATGCGGTGATCGGCGTGTTCTCCCGCGACGAGATCGCCAAGGCGGCCGAGCGGCTGATCGGCGGCCTGGGCGACCAGCGGAGCATCTTCCGCCCCGCGCCCGCGCGGGCGCTCGACGACTCCGGCCGGATGCGGGTCACGCCCCGGCACATGGCCTATCTGAAGATCTCCGAGGGCTGCGACCGCACGTGCACGTTCTGCGCGATCCCGAAGATGCGGGGCAAGCACGCCACCAAGCCGATCGAGGAGG
>JBBAVS010000100.1:0-15274 GCA_040397585.1 Pirellulales bacterium | reverse complement strand
CTTTCAGACCTTGGCCACTTTCAGACCTTGGCCACTTTCAGACCTTGGCCACTTTTGAAGCGGGCCGCCGGCGCTACGCGCGGCGGCTCGCGCGGGTCAGTCCCGCCAGCCGCTCCTCGATCGCGGGCGTGAGCTGCTCCCAGCGGAACCGCCACGTCCAGTTGCCCCCCTCGCGGCCCGGCACGTTCATCCGCGCTTCGCTCCCCAGGCCGAGCACGTCCTGGAGCGGATAGATCGCCGTGTTGGCGGGTGACTCGAGCGCCAGCGCGATCAGGTCCCACTGGATCTCGGAGCCGTCTGAGGAGAGCGCGACCCGCACGGCGTGCTGCTCGCGGGCGATCTCGTCCGCCGATCGTGTCGAGTCGCGGCCCGGCTCGCTGCGATACCAGCCGACGGTGGTGTCGTTGTCGTGCGTGCCGGTGTAGACCACGCAGTTGGCCGGGTAGCTCGCCGGCCGGAAGAGCGGACCGCGGGGGTCGTCGCCGAAGGCGAACTGCAGGATCCGCATCCCGGGAAAGCCGAGGTCGTCGCGGAGCTGGTCCACGTCGGGGGTGATCACCCCGAGATCCTCGGCGATGATCGGTCGCGGCCCGAGGGCCCTCGCGACGGCATCGAAGAGCGTGCGGCCCGGCCCCGGCACCCAGCGGCCATGCTCGGCGGTGGGCTGGTCGGCGGGAATCTCCCAGTAGCCGGCGAAGCCCCGGAAGTGGTCGATCCGCAGCACGTCCACCAGCGCGAAGGCGTGGGCCAGGCGGGCGATCCACCAGGCGAAGCCCCGCTCCTCGTGGACGTCCCAGCGGTAGAGCGGGTTGCCCCAGCGCTGGCCCGTCTGGCTGAAGTAGTCGGGGGGCACGCCCGCGACCACCGTCGGCCGGCCTGAGGGGTCGAGGGCGAACAGGTCGGGATGGCACCAGACGTCGGCGCTGTCGTGGGCCACGAAGATCGGCAGGTCGCCGATGATCGCGATCCCGAGTTCGTGGGCCCGGCGGCGGAGGCTCGTCCACTGCTCGTGAAACAGGAACTGAAGCAGGCGGGCGTGGTCGATCGGCTCCGCGAGCGTGCGGCGGGCGGCGGCGAGCGTCGCGGCATCGCGGCGGGCCGCGTCGGCGGGCCACTCGGTCCAGGGGCGGCCGCCGAAGTGCGCCTTGAGCGAGGTGAACAGCGTGTAGTCGTCGAGCCACGGCCGCTGGGAATCGGTGAACTCGTCGAGCGCCTCGCGGAGCGCGGGGGCCGCCCGGCGGGCGAACCCCGCCGCCACCTCGTGGAGCAGGCTCGTTCGCGGCCCGATCACGCCCCCGAAATCGACGTGGTCGGCGGGAAGCTGCGGCAGCGACGCGAGGCGGGCGTCGTCCACGAGCCCGGCCTCGCGGAGACCATCCAGCGAGATCAGCAGCGGGTTGCCGGCGAACGTCGAGAGGGTCTGGTAGGGCGAATCGCCGTAGCCGGTCGGCCCGAGGGGCAGCACCTGCCAGAGCCGCTGTGACATGGCGGCCAGATGCTCGAGCCAGCGATGGGCCTCGGGGCCGATCTCACCGATGCCGTGCCGCCCGGGGAGCGACGTGGGGTGGAGCAGAATTCCGGCGGCGCGGCCACCGGCGGTCGTCTGGTCAGTCACGCACGGTCCCTCGATCGGTCTTTCGGACGCGACGCGCGATGCGGCCGTCCACTACGGGCGACAGTGTAGTCGGTCACCGGGACGAACGGGGCCACGGTGGCCCGAGCCCAGCCGGTGAACGCCGGCTCACGGGCCCGGCGGGCACGGTGGCGTCTGGCCGGCCGATTCGTAGACCACCGGGATGGCGGCCCCGTCGAGCGGCGGGCAGCAGGGATCGCCGCCGACCGTCTGACCGGCGAACGCCGGGGCCACACCGGCCGCGGTCACCATGGCGGGCTGGGTGACGGGGATGCCGACGGCTCCGGGCGGGCCCACGGGCGCGGCGGCCATCATCGGCGTGGCGGGCTGCGGCTGGGGATACACCGGCGGGGCCAGCGGAGGCGCGTAGGCGTATTGGTTGGCCTTGTTGTGGGCACAGCCCGTGAGGCCTCCGGCGAGCAGGCCGATCAGCGTCGTCGAGGCCAGAATCCGCATGCACCATCTCCGTCGGAGGCCGGGCCCGGAAGTGGACGGGCCGCGCGGGAGGGACGTTAGACAGCCCCGGCAGTCGGGGCAAGATGGGTTCGGGGCCGGGAGAGGGCGGCCGTTCGCGGGGGACCCGGGCCGTCACCCGGAGGCCGGCTCCACGAGGGCGATGCTCGCCGTGAAGCCGTGCAGAAATGTGCGGTCGCCGATCGGCCCGATCTCTCCCTGGGCGAAGAAGCCGGCCGTCGGCACGCTCCCCAGGCAGTCGCGCACGCAGCGGGCGTCGTGATGAGGCTGATCGAAGAGCCGCAGGCCGCGGCCGTTGCAGGTGAACACCAGCACGCCGGCCGGGCGGGACTCGGCGTGGGCGGCGAGCAAGCCGCGGAGATCCTCGTCGGCGCTGGCGGCGTCGCGGACGTGAAACTGGACGGTCTGCCCCGCCCGCACCGAGTCGCCCACCGCGATCACGCCCGACTCGGGATCGGCCCCGATCACGTTCCGCACCAGGAAGTCGCCGCGGCGGAACGTGTCTCGATACTCGGTGGCGGCCCGGCCCATGTGGAGCGACGAACGCACGAGCTGGCGGTCGGCGGCGTCGAGTTCGCCGTAGGTCTCCCGCAGCCGCTCGGTCGCCGGCCGACCGCCGAGCTCCACGATCAGGTTCTCCTCGGCCTTGGTGACCACCATCGGCTTGCCGATCGGGCGGCAGCCCTGCGACACCACGGGACGGAGGCGGACGCCGCCGCCGATGACGATCCCCACCGCGCCGGAGTCCTCCGTCCGCGAGCCGACGACGAGCGTGTTGCTGCCCGGCTCCATACCGCCGCTCGCCATCCCGCCGATGATCGGCACGCCCGGATGCTCCTCCTCCATCCGGGTGATGAAGGCGTCCACCGGAAACGAGAACGGGTCGGCGATCAATAGCAGCGCGGCGTTGTCGGGCCAGGCAGCGTCGAGATCGTCGGGCCAGCCCACGAACATGCCGCCGTCGGGCGTCTGCCGGTAGTCGAGCGACACGGCGCGGATCCAGCCGCCGGGGAGCCGCGCCAGCCAGACGACCACGGCCGGCACCCGCTCGAACTCCTCGCCGCCGCCGAGCACGCCCTCGGCCGTGGCCCCGATGAGCGTGGTCGCGGGCACGAGGTCGGCCAGCGCTTCGAACGCCGCGCGGATCGCGGAGCCGTAGGCGGCGGACGCGAACACGATCGCGACGTCGGCGGGCTCCGGGCTGCCGCCGAGCTCCGCTCGCGCCGCGGCCACCGCCTCGCGGATCGCAGCGGCCAGGTCTGTGTGCGTGGAGGTTCCGCAGCCGCACTGCGGTGCTGCCGGCGTCATGTGACGATCTCGGCGAAGGACGACACCGCCTCGTGGTCGAACACGCCGCCGGGCTCGCGGTTGCCCGGGCGGAGGGCGAGCGCGGTGGCCATGCCCGCGGTGCGGGCCGCGTCGAGTTCGGCGCCGACGTCGCTGATGAACAGCACCTGACGCGGCTCGAGCCCCATGTCGGCCGCGATCGCCGCGTAGCTCGCCGCCTCCCGCTTCGGACCCGTGGTGGTGTCGTAGTGGCCGCGGAGGCACGGGGTGAGGTCGCCGGCGGCCGTGTGGGCGAAGAACAGCCGCTGCGCCTCGATCGACCCCGACGAGTAGATCCGCACGTCGATGCCACCGTCGGCCCACTGGGCGAGTGCCGGCGGCACGTCGTCGAAGACGTGGGCCACGATCTCGCCCGACTCGTAGCCTCCGCGCCAGATCATCCCCTGCAGGGCCTTGAGCGCGGTCTCCTTGACGTCCCGGTTCATCAGGTCGAGCGCCCCGAGCGCCAGGCGGCCCAGGCCCGCATCGTCGGCGAGCACGTCGGGGGGCAGGCCGAGCGCCCGAGCGAGCCCGAGCGCGGCTTCGCGGACCTGTGGATCGTCGCGGCGGGCGGCCAGGAACGAGGCCATGTTCCGCTTCGCATGCTCGAAGAGCACGTCATACACGAACGAGATCGACGACGTCGTGCCCTCGACGTCGAGGAGGATCCCGCGGCCGTCGAACACGATCACGTGGCAGCCCTTCCGGTGCCCGCCACCCAGGCCGGCCCGAGGCAGAGCGGCTCGTAGCCGCCGTGCACGCCGTCGGCGCGGTAGTGCGGGGTCCAGCCGCTCGTGTCCTGGAAGAGCCGGATCGCCCGGATCCGGCGGTCGTTGCAGAGGTCGAACCAGTGCCGCGTGCCCAGCGGCACGCTGATCAGGTCGCCCGCCCAGACCTCGATGGCGAACACGGGCCTGTCGTCGCCCGGATTGACGTGGAACACCCCGCGGCCCTGGAGGATGAAACGGACCTCGTCCTCGGTGTGGGTGTGCTCCTTCGAGAACTTCGCGAGCATCGTCTCGAGGTTCGGCGTGTCGGGGTAGATGTCCACCACGTCGGCCGTGACGAAGCCGCCGCGGCGCTTCAGGTCGTCGATCTCCGGGGCATACGCGGCGAGGATCGTGTCCGCAGGGGCCGCGGGGTCCACGCGGTCTTCCAGCGGCCAGCGCTCGTAGTGGATGCCGTGTCCGGCGAGGAACTCCGCGATCTCCGCCGGATCGGTGATCCGGCGGGCGGCGGCGGGGACGGTGACGATGGCCATGGGGGCGCTCCGGGGCGTGGCGTTCCTACTATCTATTACTGCTGCTGCTGCTGGGCCTGCCGCGGCGCCGCGGCAGGCGCCGGCGAGTGGTCGCCCGGCGGCAGCACCCGGGCCCGGGCGACGCATTCGAACAGAAACTCGAAGATCTCGACGTGCCGGCGGGCCTCGGCCAGGTCCCGTCCCCAGGTGTAGAGGCCGTGGCCGGACAGCAGGAAGCCGTGGGCGGGCGGCCGTCCCGTGGCCGTCCAGTCGACGCCCGCGAAGAGCCGGCGGAGGCGGACCGAGAGTTCCACCATGTCCTGCGTGTTCGCGAAGATCGGCACCTCCTCGGCGGTGTCGTGGGACGCGATGCCCTCGAGCCCCTTGAGCATCTCGTAGCCGGCGATCCGCAGGCTGCCCCGCGGCAGGTCGGCGGCGGAGAGGATCGTGCCGCAGACGGAGTGCGTGTGCAGCACCGCACCCACCGACGGGATCATCCCGGCGAGCGTGCAGTGGAGGAGCGTTTCAGCCGACGAGCGGCGGCCCGACCCGTCCACCACGCGGCCGGCTGCATCGACACGGACGAAGTCGTCGCGGCCGAGGGCCGACTTGTCCTTGCCGCTGGCGGTGACGAGCAGCTCGAGCGGCTCGCGGGAGACAACGACGCTGTAGTTGCTGCTCGTGCCGAGCGACCACGACCGCCCGTGAAACTCCCGGCCAACGGCCCGCAGCTGGTCGATGGCATCGGCGTGGGCGGCGGCGGCGAACGAGCCGGCATCGGTGATCATGAGGGAGACTCTATTCGCCCCCCTGCCCTGCTGGCAACGAACCCGGCGGAGGGCCCGCGGAAACGGGCCGCTACAGGTAGGGGCTGAAGAGCCGAGCGATGCCGTCGCGGAGGCGGACCGGCAGGCTGCGGGCGTCCATCTCGGCGAGGGTCCGCGGCCGGGAGCGGGCGATCACGGCGGCGATCCGCTCGTCGAGGGCGGCCGCGAGGCCGCGGTCGTAGGTCTCGACGTTGAACTCGAAGTTGAGCCGCATGCTCCGCTCGTCCCAGTTGCCGCTGCCGAACATCGCCCAGGCGGAATCGACCACCATCAGCTTCGTGTGCTCGAACGGGGGCGGCGACATCCAGACGTTGCAGCCGCGGGCGAGCACCTGCCAGAGCATGGCGTTGCTCGCCCACCCCACGAGCGCGAGGTTGTTCTCCTCCGGCAGCACGATCTCCACCTGCACGCCCCGGAGGGCGGCCACGTCAAGCGCCTGAAAGATCGCGTCATCGGGCAGGAAGTACGGCGTCATGATGCGGACCGACCGCTGCGCAGCCGCCAGCGCTCCCACGAGCACCAGCTTGATGCGGCCGATGTCGGGGTCGTCGGGACCGAAGCGGATGCCGCGGGCGAGCATCCCGCCCGCGGGTTCGAGCACCGGCTGCCAGGCCGGGCCGTCCAGCGTCTCCTCGGCGGCAAACGCCCAGTCTTCCACGAACACCTCAAGCAGCTGGGCCACCACCGGGCCCTCCAGCCGGAAGTGGGCGTCGCGGACCGGGTGCCGCGGCTCGTGGACGAGCCAGCAGCCGTCGCGGATGTTGAGGCCCCCCGTGAAGCCCACGCGGCCGTCCACCACCATGATCTTTCGGTGGTTGCGCAGGTTGGCGTAGGGGAAATAGAAGGGCACGCTCGTGGGCAGGAAGCGGGCCCCCTTCACGCCCCGGGAGGCGAGGATGCCGGTGATGGGCGGAAAGGTGTAGCTGGAGCCGATGCCGTCGATCAGCACCCGCACCTCCACGCCCCGGGCTGCGGCCCGGCCGAGAGCCTCGGCGAAAACCCGGCCGGTGGGATCGTTGTCGAAGATGTAGGAGGCCAGGGCGATGCTCCGGGTGGCTCCATCGATGGCCGCAAGCATCAACGGATAGGCCTCGTCGCCGCCGTCGAGGGGCTCGATGCGGTTGCCGTCCACGAGCGGGCGGGCGGTCACGGTGCCGACGAGCGTGGCCAACGACCTGAGGGGCGCCCCGGCGGGGCCGATGGCCTCGTCGAGCCGGTGCGGCGCGGCCAACGCCGGCTCCAAGACATGGGTGATCCGCGTCTGCCCGGCCCGGAGTTGCGTCGCCCGGGACCGGATCCGATTGACGCCGAGCACGACGTAGGCAATCGCCCCGAACACGGGCGATAGCCAGATCAGCCCCACCCAGCCGATCGTGGACCGGGTGTCCCGCTTGACGAGGATCGCGTGGGCCGAGGCTGCCACGTTCACGGCCAGCACGGCGGCGGCGGTGAGGTGCGGCCAGAGGGCCACGAACCACCGCCACGCGTCGGTCGCCAGAGTCTCCATAGGTATTCACCCTAACAAACGCCCACGCCAGGCCGTCCGACGGCCGAGCGAGGCACCCCGAAATGGCCCGGGCGGGGTGGTGAGGGGACTGGCTCCGGGCCGCCCGGGGGGGTGGGGCGATTCGCTCCATCCGGGGTGGTGGGGGTGGGGCAATTCGCTCCACCCACAACGGGGGGTGGAGCGAATCGCTCCACTTTTGGGGCGCTGGGTGGAGCGAATCGCCCCACTTGCTCCAGCCGGCCAGCCGCCCTGCCAGGGGCCGGCAGGTCACAGAAAAGACATGTTTCCCAGGCTTTTTCCCATGTTTTGGCAGCGCCGAAGGCTTGTCAGGCGAGATTTTTTCGACTTTGGCACGGTGATTGCATTTGATTTCCGTCGGCCAAGGGGCAACGAGACCCCGAAGCTCCGGAACACCATCCGGACCACCTCAACCCCAATGATTCAGGAGACCGCATCATGCAACTCATCACCATCGGCGTGCTCACCGCAATGAGCCTGCTTGCCATGGGCCCTGCCGCGAAGGCCGATTCCTTCGTGGCCGTCATCGACGCCACCCCCAAGGCTTCGCTCGCCTGGGCTGGCGAAAACGAGACCTTTGTGACCTCCGCCATTTCCCCGGTCGACCAGCTGCCCGAGGGCGACGTCAACCTGAAGCTCATGACCGGTCTGGCTGCTCCCGAGCCCCCGGCGATCGTGCTCGCTGGCATGGCCCTTGGCGGTCTGATCTGCGGCCGTTCGTTCCTCCAGAAGCGGCGCAAGTCCACGAAGGAGACCACCTGATGTCGTCCCGCACCCGCGAGTCGGCCGTCAGAACGCTTACGGCACTGGACGTCGTCCTCTGCCTGGTTCCGATCGGGCTGTTCGTATCGATCCTGACGCTCGTGTAACCGTTTCCGATTCCAAACTCCGTCCACCGTCGATTCTCAACCCTGGAAAGTAGTGGTGACATCATGGTGATTGCCAACAGCCTTGCCGGTGAACTGATCTCCAGCCTGCCGGGCGTGGTGGTCGTCGATCCCCGGTTCGACGCGTACACGGCCCTCGCCGCCAGCGCTCGACTGGGGAAGATCGACCTCCACATGCGGTCGAGCGGCCAGGCAGCCCTGAAGCTCGTCGATCGGATCCACGTCGACGCGTGGCTGATCGCGACCGAACTCGACGACATGTCGGGTGAGGATTTCGTGGGCCTGCTGCAGGCCCGCCGTGGCGACGCCAGGATCGCCATGGTCGATGAAGCAACTGCAGGTTCCCGGGGTTTTGCCCTCGCCGAGCAGGCCGGTCGTGAAGCCGGCGTTGACATGGTGTTGTCAGCGCCGATCACGGTGGCCGATCTCGAGGAGCTGCTGGGCCTGCCGATCGAGGAGCGTCGTCGCCGGTTTCCGGCGGCTCCCGGCCGCTCGTGGGCCGCGCTCCCGGTCAGCGTTGGTGCCGCGATGATCGCCATCGCGGTGCTGATGATCGGCTGAACGGCACCTGCCGATTCAGAGCGGATTCGAGACGAACGGGCCGCCGCGGCACCGCCTGAGGTGGTGCAGTGCTGCGAGTTGGCCCGTCGTCTCGAGCGCGTTTCTATAGACCGGATCGTGGAAGCCTTCGATGTCGATGGCTCCCCGCCAGCCGCAGAGACGCAGCGTGTCGATGACGGCCCGCCAGTCGCTGTCGCCGAAGCCCGGCAGGCGATGCTGCACGTAGGGCACGCCGCCACGGATGCCGTGCTCGCGGATCACGTGCCAGAGGATGTTCGCGTCCTTGCCATGGATGTGCCAGATGCGGGAGTGATACTTCCGGATCTGCGGGAGCGGATCGGCGAAGCTGACGAGCTGGTGGCACGGCTCCCATTCCAGGCCGAGCACCGGGCTGTCCACGGCGGCGAAGATCGCGTCCCACGCGGCCGGCGCGTGGGCGATGTTCCAGTCGCCGCTCTCCCACGTCCCCCGCTTCTCGCAGTTTTCGAAGGCGATCCGCACGCCGCGATCGGCGGCCCGGCGGGCGAGCGGTCCGAAGACCTTGGCGAACGGCTCGTACGATTCGGGCACGGGCCGGCCGGGGATCCGGCCGGCGAACCCCGAGACGATGTCGCAGCCGAAGAGCGTCGCCGCGTCGATCAGCCGTTCCCAATCGCGGACGGTCTCGGGGCTGGTCAGCGGGTTGCCGTAGACCCCGATCGCGCTGATCCGCGGGGGTAGGTCGGCCGTCGCGTCGGCATGGGCGTCGAGCGTGCGGCGCACCGCCGTGGCCAGGGCCGGCACGTCGAAGTCGCCGACGGTGCGGCCGAAACTGACCTGAAACGTCTCGAATCCGTGCGGAAGCAGCTGGCGGATCACCTCCGCCGTGCGGTCATGGGCGGGCACGAGCGTGCCGATCCGGATGTCGTCGTGGCCTTGCATGGCCGCGGAGTGTACCTCCGGTGCACGCGGCCGCTGTACGATGCTGCCCATGCGTCTGCTGAGCTGGAACATCCACAAGGGCATCGGCGGCCGCGATCGCCGGTATTCGCTGGAGCGGATCATCGCCTGCATCGAGGCGGAGAACCCCGACCTCGTCTGCCTCCAGGAGGTGGATCGGCATGTCCGCCGTAGCGCCCACCACGACCAGCCGCGACTCCTGTCCCGCTGGTTCCGCTGCCATGCAGTCTTTCAGCCGACCGTGGCGGTGGCCGCCGGAGGCTACGGCAACCTGGTGCTCTCGCGGTGGCCGGTGTCGAGCCGGCACCGGATTACGCTCCGCCGGGGAACGCGAAAGCCCCGGGGGGCGCAGCTCCTCGTGATCGACTCGCCCGAGGGCCCCCTGCACCTCGTGCACACCCACCTCGGGCTCGCCGAGCGGGAGCGGCGCTGGCAGGTGAGCCGCCTCCTGGGCCACATGCTCTTCCGGTCGGCCGACCCGCATCCGACGCTGATCGTCGGCGACCTCAATGACTGGCGAAACACGCTCGCCGCCGACGTCCTCGCGGCGGGGGGCTTTCGCCAGGTGACGGCGCCGGTCTCGCGGTTCCGCACCTTTCCGGCGTGGCTGCCGATCGGGTCGCTCGACAAGGTCTTCGCCCGCGGCCCGGTCGACGTGCGGCACGCCCGCGTCGTCCGCACGAGCCTCGCCAAGACGGCCAGCGATCACCTGCCGATCGTGGTGGACTTCCACCTGCGGTGAGTTGAGTAGTCGGACGAAACAAGGCGAGGCGGATTCAGGAAGCCCAATCGCGTGAGCGATGGGGACCTTCCTGAGGTGGAGACCGGCGTCGATTCAGCCGTACGCCTTACGGCGTTACGCTTCCTGCGGGTTCAGGAAGCGACGCGAGGCATTCGGTGGCGGCGGCGATCGTGCGGTCGATGTCAGCCTCGGTGTGGCAGGTCGAGAAAAACAGGGCCTCGTACTGGCTGCAGGGGAGGTAGATGCCCCGGTCGATCATGCCCCAGAAGAAGGCGGCGTAGCGGGCCGTGTCGCTCTGCGAGGCCGTCTGCCAGCCGGTGACCGGCACCGCCGCCCTTCCGGACTGGAAGAAAATCGTCATCATGCTGCCGACCCGGGCGATCCAGGCGGTCACGCCGGCCTCGGCCGCCGCCCGGCGGAAACCGGCTTCGAGCCGCCCGCCGAGCCGCTCCAGCGTGTCGTAGGGCGGGTGCTCGCGGAGCTCTTCGAGCGTGGCCGTGCCCGCGGCGACGGCGAGCGGATTCCCCGAGAGCGTGCCGGCCTGGAACACCTTCCCGGCCGGCAGGATGTGGTCCATCACGTCGGCGCGACCGCCGTAGGCCCCCAGCGGCAGGCCGCCGCCGACGATCTTGCCGAGGGTGGTCAGATCGGGCTCGATGCCGAGGAGTTCCTGGGCGCCGCCGAGGGCCAGCCGGAAGCCCGTCATCACCTCGTCGCAGACGAACAGCGCGCCGTGACGGCGGGTCAGGCCACGAACCGCGGCGAGAAACGCGGGCGTGGGCACGACCAGCCCCATGTTGCCGACGACCGGCTCCAGGAGGACGGCCGCGATCGAGTCGCCGCGGTCGCGAAACAGATCCTCGAGCTGCTCGGGCTCGTTGTACTCGAGCACCAGCGTGTCGCGGGCGGTACCGGCCGTGACACCCGGGGAGTTGGGCACGCCGAGCGTCGCCGCCGCCGAGCCGGCCGCCACCAGCAGGCTGTCGGCATGGCCGTGATAGTTGCCGGCGAACTTCACGATCACGTCGCGGCCGGTGAAGCCGCGGGCGAGCCGGACCGCGGTCATCGCGGCCTCGGTGCCGGAGCTCACCATCCGCACCTTCTCGATCGACGGCACGGCGGCGACGATCAGCTCCGCGAGCCGGCTCTCGGCCTCGGTCGGCGCTCCGTAGCTGGTGCCGGTGGCGAGCGCCCGCTCGATCGCCGTCACCACGCGGGGATGCCGGTGCCCGAGGATCATCGGGCCCCATGAGCCGATGTAGTCGAGATACGTGGTGCCGTCGATGTCGGTGAGGTGCTGCCCCTGGGCCGACGCGAAGAAGATCGGCTCGCCGCCGACGCCGCCGAACGCCCGGGCCGGCGAGTTGACGCCGCCGGGGATCAGCGTTTTCGCGCGGGCGAAGGCGGCGTGGCTTCGCTGGCGGCGCGACGCCGTCTGCTGGGATGGCGTGGGGGAGGCGTCTGTCATGGGGTGGACTCGGGGGTGGAGAGCAGCCGCCGGGCTTCGGCGACCGCGGCGGCGACATGCGGTCGCGAAGCGTAGATCTCGACGACGCCGCTGAGGAGGGCGCGTCGGCGGCTGAGCAGGGCGTCGCGGGCCGCATCGTCCGTCGCCACCGCGGCGTCGGCGGCGAGGTCGGCAGCTTCGGCGAGCGTCTCGGCGGCCCGGTCCACGTCCTGCTCCCGCTCGCGGTCGGCGAGCGGCTCGACGCGGGCGAGCTGCCGGCGGACCAGATCGAGCCACAGGCCAGGCTGCGATTCCGGGGCCGCGTCGGCCGCGGGTGGTGCGGTCGCTTCGTCGGCGTGCAGGGCGAGGATCGCGGCGAGCGCCGCCGCACACGCGAGCGGACTCTCGTCCTCCCGCGCCATCGCGGAGCGGTACTCCCGCTCGAGGGGTGTGAGCGCGGGATCGTCGTCGTCGCGCCGCCGCCGGGCACGCTTCTCGAGGCTGTCGAGGTCGAGCTGCCGGTCGAGCCCGCGGACTCCGTCGGCCCGCTGGTCCGTCCCGTGCTCGGCGAGAAACTGCTCGATCAGCGGGCGGGCATCCCGGAGATCGGCAGAGGCGTCGTCGGCGATCGCGCGGATGCGGGCATGGACCTCGTCGGCCGTGGGGGGCCGGAGGAGCGTGTAGCCCACGCCGGCCACCATGGACAAGAGCCCGACCGCCGCGATGACACGGATCACGAGATCGCGCCGATCCCGCGCCGCGGCCTCGGCCCGGCTGGCCCGTTCGAGCTCCTCGACGGTGGTAAACCGGGTGGTGCGCGATGCCGGAGCCTGACCTCCGTCGTGCGCCGGCACGGTCGCCCGCTTCGGCAACCCCGTGGGGGAAGCGGCGATCCCGCTGGCGGGAGCGGGCGTGGTCGGCATCGGCATCGTCGGGTCGTCGGAGGTGATCTCGCCGGTCCGGTTGCCCGGAATCACGGCGGCCGCGGGCGGGGTGGTCTCGCCGCGCGCGAGATCCTGCGTCGGCGCGTCGAGGTCGAGTGCGTTTCCCGACAGCGCCGATCCGCTGGTGCCGGCGGCCGTGCCGCGTCGGCTCTCGTCGCAGTCGGTCGCGGCGCCGGACGGTCCGAGCGTCAGGCCCGGATCGACGACCAGGTCGGCGTCGGCCGCGCCGTCGTCGGGTGGCACGCCGGCGGTGGTGGCGATCACCGCGAGCTGCCGGCCCACGGCCAGCGCGCTGGCGGGCCGCTTGGAGGGATCCTTGGCGAGCAGGCGGTCGATCAGCTCGTCGAGCTCCGCCGGCACGTCGGCCACGCGTGACGACACCCGCGGAGCCCGCTCGTTCCGCTGCCGCTTGAGCACGTCGGTCACGTGGCCGCCCTGAAACGGCGGCCGGCCGGCGAGCATCGCAAACATCACCAGGCCGAGCGCGTAGAGGTCGACGCGGTGATCGACCGCTCCACCGGCGGCCTGCTCCGGGGCCATGTAGTCGGCGGTGCCCACGATCATGCCGTCGAGGGTGTGGCCGGCCGAGCCGAACAGGCGGGCGATGCCGAAGTCGGCCAGCTTCACCGTGGCATCGCCGGTCGGAGCGTCCGGAAACAGCAGGTTCGCGGGCTTGAGGTCGCGGTGCACCACGCCGTGATCGTGCGCTGACTTCAGCGCCCGGGTGACGGCGAGCGCCACCTCGACAGTCTCGCGCCACGTGAACCGGCGGCCCGCGCGGAGCAGCTGCTCCAGGCTCCGGCCGCGGACGAGCTCCATCGCGAAGTAGGGCTGGCCGTCGTCCTCACCGAAGGCCAAAAGCTCCACGATGCAGGGATGCCGCAGGCTCTTGAGGGTCTCGATCTCCCCCGCGAACCTCCTCCGCAGGCCGGGATCGTCGCCGAGATGCGTGCCGAGTGTCTTCACGGCGACCGCGCGACCGGTGCCGCGATCGACGGCCTCGTAGACCGCCCCCATGCCGCCGCGGCCGAGCAGCGACGAGATAGCGTACGGTCCGAGCTGCGTCGGGTGCATGATTCGAGTGTAGTCGCCGCGGCCCGTCGCAGGGACGGCCCCCCGCGCCCGCCGCGGTCGGGTACAACATCGGCGGCCGCCGCGAGGAGCGGGCAGAGCGAGGAGACACGATGACCGTCCAGGGCGACACCCGGCTCCTGCCGGCCGACACCAACCAGGCGCGGGGCCTGGCCGACTACGCGGTCGATTTCCTGGTCCGCGACCCGCGGCCGATCGGCCCGGCGACCCTTGGGCTGCTGGAGCGGTTTCATCTCGACAGCGTCGGCTGCGGCGTGTCGGCGATCGCGGCCGGGGCGAATGCGCCCAGGGTGCTGCGGCGGGAAGCCCTGGCGACGCCCCCCATGGCGGGGAGCCGCGGGGCGGTCTGTTTTGGATCGCCCCGGCGGGTGCTGACGGAGCGAGCCGTGGCGGCGAACGCCTCCGCCGTCCGCGAATGGGATTCCAACGGCACGAACTTCGGCCACGATGCCGCCAAGGGGCGGACCGCCGGCGAGTTCGGCCACAACGACTACTACCCGGTGGCGGTGGCGGCGGCCGGGGAGGCGGGGCTCGACGGCCCGGCCACGCTGCGGCTCATGCTCCTCATCGACGAGATCCGCGGCCGGCTCGCCGAGGTCTTTGCGCTGCGGAAGTATGCGATCGATCACGTCCATCACGGCGCGGTGGCCTCGGCCGTCGCCTATGCGGCGGCGCTCGGCGGCACCGCCGACCAGATCGAGTCCGCGATCGGGATGGTCGTGGCCCACTATGTGCCCTTCCGCGCGATCCGGGCGGGCCACCAGCTCTCCGACAGCAAGGGGGCCTCGGCCGCCCTCTCGGCGGAGGTGGCGGTGATGGCGGCGCGGCGGGCTCTCGCCGGGTTCGTCGGCCCCCGCGACGTGTTCCGCAATCCGCTGGCGATCTACCGCAAGAACGAGCCCTGCCCCGACGGTCGCAGTCCGTTCGACCTGGAGTTCGGCCTGGCCGGCGACGCCTTCGCGATTCATGCGATGCACTTCAAGCTGGGGCTCTACGAGCACCAGTCGGCCGGCGCCCTGGAGTCGCTCGTCGCGCTGTTCGCGGCGCATCCGGGCCTCGCTGCCGACCTCGACCAGATCCGCAGGATCACGGTGCGGATCTACGAGCCCGCCTTCTCCATCATCGCCGACCCCGCCAAGCGGACGCCCACGACGCGGCAGTCGGCCGACCACTCGCTCCCCTTCATCCTCGCCAAGACGCTGCTCAAGGCCCGCGCTGCGGCGCAGGCGGGACGCCCACTGGGCTGGGAGTCGCTGATGCTCCTGCCCGACGACTACGCCGACGACGCGATCCGCGATCCGGCGGTCGCGCGGCTGATCGCCACGATGGCCATCGAGCACGGCGGCGGCGCGTATGACGCCCTCTATCCCGACGGGATTCCCACGAGCGTGGCCATCGAGCATGCCACGCTCGGCCGCGTCGGCGGCGATCTCGTGAGGTATCCGCTGGGCCACGCCCGGGCCGATGCCGCCCGGACCGCCGCGGTGGTCGACCTCAAGTTCGACCGGCTCGTCGCCGGCGCCGTCGCGGATCCGGCGGCGCTGCGGGCCCGGATGTCGCTCGCGGCCGCCACGTCGGCCCAGATCGCGGAGCTGTATGCGTTTCCCATTCACGGGTGTGATCCCGGTTGACAAGCC
>JBBAVS010000099.1:0-15314 GCA_040397585.1 Pirellulales bacterium | reverse complement strand
GCGGTTACGCTTCCTGCGGTTCAGGAAGCCCAATCGCGTAAGCGATGGGGATGCGTCTTCACCCCGGGGGCCAGCCGAGCGACCGGCCGCCCAGGAGGTGCACGTGCAGGTGATCCACCGACTGCCCGCCGTCGCGGCCGCAGTTGACGACGATTCGGTAGCCGTCGTCGAGCCCGAGCGTTCGCGCGAGCTGCGTGGCGACGACGACGAGGTGGCCGAGCAACCCTTCGTCTTCGGCCGTCACGTGGGCAAGCGACGGAATCGGCTGCTTCGGAATCACGAGCACGTGGACCGGCGCCTGGGGGGCCACGTCGTGGAAGGCCAGGCAGAGGTCGTCCTCGTGCTCGATTCGGGCGGGGATCTCCTTGCGGATGATCCGCGCGAAAATCGTCTCAGCCATCGCTCGGTTCCGCCGGCGTGGCCTGCTGCTGCGGCTTGCGGCTGCGGCGGCGGGGCGCCTTCGGGGCGGCCCACTCCTTCGTGAGCGCCTCGAACACCTCGGGCGTCTCGTAGCGGACGATGTTGCGGCCCTCGGGCATGGGCCCGATGAGCGTGCGGAAGATCGGCGCCCCGCGGAGATCGAGGTCGGTGCTGCAGTCGTCGGCGCCGATCGGCAGGTGGGTTCGGAGAATCCCCTCTGCGGAGTCGAAGTCGCGGATCACCAACTCGCCGTCGGTGCCACGGGTCACGAGCCGCCAGGTGTCTTTTGCCATCGCAGGATCACTCCGCGCGGGTTGACGGCCGGCCAGGCGTCTCGAGTCCGCGGTCTGAGGAAGGTATCGGCAGGCGGCGGCCGTCGCGGCACCCGGCGGTGGCGGCGGCGTCATGGCCGGCACGCGCCGCGTTTCCGGCATGGGTGGCGCATGCGGAATGCGGCGCGGTGCTTGAGCGCGCGGAAATCGCGGCCTACACTCTTCCCCGGAGGGTAAGCGAACGGCTAGCGGTCTGACTCGAAATCAGATGCCGAGAAATCGGTTGCGGGTTCGAATCCCGTGCCCTCCGTTTTACGGCTGCCACGCCATCCTGGCCGTGGCAGCCTTGGCAGGCACGTTGGCCTCCTGCCAACGTACGGCTGCCACGCCATCCTGGCCGTGGCAGCCTGAGTTGGGGATGCCGGCCATCCGGGCCGGCGGCGTTGCGAGCTGAGGCGCCATCCTGGCCGTGGCAGCCTTGGCAGGCACGTTGGCCTCCTGCCAACGTACGGCTGCCACGCCATCCTGGCCGTGGCAGCCTGAGTTGGGGATGCCGGCCATCCGGGCCGGCGGCGTTGCGAGCTGAGGCGCCATCGTGGCCGTGGCAAGGCACCTAGGTTGAAAACCTAGGCCAATGAGAGCACGGAGCTCGGGGTTGCCCGTGCCCCGGGAGCCGGCGTTTGTTTCCTCCGCGAGCCAGGATGGCGAAGCGGAGGAAACACCGAGCGAGCGGAGGGCAGGATGCCCGTAGTGAGCGTCCGGCGACGGGGCATGGGCAGCCCCGAGCGGCGCAGTGCACCTGGCGGGGATCCCGCAGGTTGAAAACCTGCGGCCACTTCCCCATCGCTTACGCGATTGGGCTTCCTGGGGGAGCGGGTGTCAGCGGTCGCCCCAGCGCTCGATCACCAGCGGGTCGTGCGACTTGATGTCGCCAATGCGGAGCGCGGCGCGGCCCGCGAGCAGGTCGTCCACGAGACTGCCCACCACCTGCGACCGCCAGCCTGTGGCGAGCAGCGGCGGCCGCTCGTCGTCGTAGTAGCCGAGCTTGTAGGAGAGCAGGTCGCGCATGTCCGACGACGTGCCGACAAGCGCTGGCGCGAGGTGCTCGCTGCGGCACATGCCCGCCACGGCGGTGGCGAGGAACTGACCGAGCATCGCCAGCTGCGGCGGCGGGGCGCGGTGCCGCTCGCCGCCCGGGCACTCCTCCTCGGGGATTTCGAGGCCGCGGGCAATCGCCTCGGACAGCCCCGTGAGGATGTATCGCAGGTCGGACCGCTGCATGCCGCGGATCGCCGAGATCTGCCGCTCGTCGGCGCTCTTCCGCTTGCAGAGCTCCACCAAGAGGTCGTCGCGGAGCACCCGCTTCGGCGGCATGTCGCGATCCTCCGCCACCGAGTCACGCCAGTGCCAGAGCTCGCGGGCCACGGCCAGTTCGCGACGGGAGAGGCCGTTGAGCCCCGACACCCGCCGCCACCGCTTGCGGCTGAACGACTCCTCGACGTCGTCCTGCCAGGCGGCCATCTCGTCACGCATCCAGTCGACGCGGCCGAGCGACTCGAGCTTCCGCTCCAGCATCCGCCAGAGTTGCTCCAGGTGGCGGACGTCGTCGACGGCGTATTCGAGCTGCGCCTGGGTGAGCGGCCGCTGCCGCCAGTCGGTCCGCGTCTCGCCCTTGTTGGTCGGGAGGTTCAGGAAGCGGCGGACGATCGAGGCGTAGCCGGCCGGGAAGTCGTGATCCACCAGGCCCGCGGCCACCTGCACGTCGAACAGGTTCGACGGCCGGGCCTGGATCGCGTGGAGGATGAAGCCAAACTCCTCGCGGCCGGCGTGGACGACCGTCGTGCGGCCGGGCTCGGCGAGCAGCCTCCAGAACGGCTCCAGGTCGCGGGCCTTGAGCGTGTCGATGACGGCGAGGATGCCGGGGGCGGCCACCTGCACGAGGCAGAGCTGGCTGCGGTAGGTGTGCTCCGAGACGAACTCGGTGTCGAAGCAGACGTGCGGGTGGAGGGCGAGGCGGTCGACGAGGTCGCGAAGCTGGGAGTCGGTATCGACGACCTCGAAGGAGTCGGAGGCGGAGCAGGGGTTCATGCGTGGGGGCCGGGGGTTCGCCGTCGGCCCGAAAAGGGAAGGCTCGGCTGCTACACGAAGAGCCACGCCATCACGGCGAACACCGGCAGCAGCACCCCCATACTGTACATCACGTAGCCGAAGAAACTCGGCATCTTCACCCCCGCCTGCTCCGCGATCGCCTTGACCATGAAGTTGGGGCCGTTGCCGATGTAGGTCATCGCCCCGAGAAACACCGCCCCGAGGCTGATCGCCGCCAGCAGCCGGGCCTCCTCGCCGGCGAGGCCGTCGGAGGGGTCGATGCCGGCGGCCTCGAAGAACACGAGATAGGTCGGGGCGTTGTCGAGCACCGAGGAGAGCGAGCCGGTGGCCCAGAAGTATGACTGCGGCGAGGAGAGCCCGAGGCTGTCGCCGTGGACGTGGAGCAGGGCCAGCGCGGGCTGCATGCAGATGAAGATGCCGATGAACAGCGCCGCCACCTCGAGGATCGCCCCGTAGGTGAAGCCGTTGCGCCGCCGGACCTCGGCGGAGCCGAGGAGCAGCGACAGCCCGACGAGCGACAGGAGCACCGCTTCGCGGAGGTAGATCCAGGGATGCCAGGAGGTGCCCGGCACGGGCTTCGACGGGTCGAGGAAGGCCACCGCCGCGATCACACCCGCCATCAGGAGCACGTTGGGCCAGAGGCCGGCGAAGCGGAGCCGCCGGATGATGATCCGGTCGCGGACGATGTCGGCCCGAGTCTCCCGGGGGTGGGAGACGAACGTGTCCCAGAGCCAGTAGATCGCGAGCAAGGCGGCGTTGGTGAACAGCCACTCGTTCCACAGCGACATCGTCCAGAGGAAATCCACCCCTTGGAGGTAGCCGAGGAACAGCGGCGGATCGCCGATCGGCAGGAGCAGGCCGCCGCAGTTGCAGACGATGAAGATGAAGAACACGAGCGTGTGGGCCACGTGCTTCCGCTCACGGTTGGTCTCCAGCAGCGGTCGCACCAGGAGCATCGCGGCGCCGGTCGTGCCGATGAAGCTCGCCAGCACGGCGCCCACCGCCAGGAATGCCGCGTTGGTGGTGGGCGTGGCCTCCAGGTCGCCCTCGATCCGCACGCCGCCGGTGATCACGTAGAGGGCGAACAAGAGCGTGATGAAGGGGATGTATTCGGCGAGGATCGCGTTCACCAGCACCGTGCCGAAGGTGCTCCACGACGGCCCCGCCGCGGCTGCGGGCACGATCGCATGCGCCGGAAAATGCAGGTCCACCGGATGGCGGTGGCCGAGGAGGTAGTAGGCGAGGGTCACGGCCGCGAGCAGGCCGGCCACGAGGAGTTTGCTGGAGTTGTGCTCCCACCAGTGCGACACGCCCGGCGTGAGGGGCAGGATCGCGATCGCCGCCAGGAGAATCGCGAAGGGCAGCACGGTAGCCAGGGGCGGCGCCGCCGTGGCATGCCCCTCCGGGGCGGCGGCGTCGTGCGGGCCGCTGGCATGGTCGCCCGCATGAGCCGCTTGTGAGCGGACCAGCAAATCGCGACCATGTTGTGGCAGGCCCAGGGCCGAGGCGGCGAGATACGCGGCCAGCGCGACGGCGATGCCCCAGAGCGGCAGGCGGCCGCCGCTGCCGGCGGGTGCTGCGTCGTGCATGGCTTGAGCCTCCTTCGAGCGTGGGAATGAGGGCTGATCGTATGCCAGGTCAGACGGCGGCGGAAGCGGAATCGGCTGGCGCGTCGCCGGTCGCCGCCGAGGTCTGGTTGCGATCCAATCCGTGGCCGGCCGCGCTGCTTTCCGCCACGCTGGCGACGGTGGCCGTGGCCGCGTTCGCCGTCGTGGTCGCGGTCCGCCCGTCGGCATGGGGTGTGGCCGTTGCGGCCGCTGCCTCCCTCGCCGGCCTGCTCTTCGCGGCCGTGTTCCTCTGGGCAGCGTCGCGGCCGCGGCTCGCCTGTCGCGGCGACGTCCTCGAGGTGCGGCTCACGCCCCTGGGCGTGCAGCGGGTGCCGCTGGAGGTCGTGGAGTGCGTGTTTCCGGGGTCGCAGCCGCTCGGCAGTGACGCCGAGACCGCCGACCGCCGCGTGACGACGCTCGTCCTGCGGCTCGCCGAGCGGGCGGTCGAGTGGCGGTCGCGGCCGGTGTCGCCGGTGTGGGGCACGTGGGAGGAGGGCAACGTGGTCTTTGACGGCCGGTGGTGCGAGCCGCTGTCGCCGGCGATGGCCCGCGACATCTCGGCGCGACTGCTCGAGGCGCGGAGGCGGGTGCTGCCCGCGGCGCCGCGATGAACGGCCCGCCGAGTCGACTACCTGCCGGGCTCTTGGTGAGCGTGCGGTCGGCCGCCGAGGCCGAGGAGGCGGTGGCCGGCGGCGCTGCGATCATCGACGTGAAGGAGCCTGCACGGGGACCGCTCGGGCGGGCCGACGCGGCCGTGGCCGCGGCGATCGCCGCCGCGGTTGCCGGGCGGGCGGCATGGACCGTCGCCTGCGGGGAACTCGCCGACGGCGAGCGTGCGCTCGCGGAGCATCTGGCGGCGGTCGTGGAGGCGTGTGCCGCGGCCGACGTCCCGGTGCCGGCCGCTTTCAAGGCGGGGCCTGCGGGGCTCTCGCTCGATCGCTGGCGGGCGGCGCATGATCGGCTGGCGGCGCTGGTCGCAAGCCGGGGCGAGCTCGTCGCCGTGGCCTACGCCGACTGGCGAGCGGCGGCGACGGTCGAGCCGGACCGGCTGATCGCCGCCGCCGCGGATGCCGGAGCCGCGACGATGCTCATCGACACCTTCGACAAGTCGGGGGCCGGGCTGCTCGACGTCGCGGGGATCGAGCGGGTCGAAGCGTGGGTGGCGGCCGCCCGCCGCCTGGGCCTGGGGATGGCGTTGGCAGGCCGCCTCTCCCGGGGCGACGTGGCCCGCGTGGCGGGCTGCGGGGCCCGCATCGTGGGGGTCCGCTCGGCGGCCTGCGAGGGGGGGCGGATGGGGCAGGTCAGCCGCGGGAATGTGGCGGCCCTCGAAGGTACACTCTCGGCCGGCGGCGCCGTCGTCCACCCGGCTCGGCCAGGCCATTCCCCGGAGGAGATCATCCCGTGAAGTCGATGGAAGTCCGCATTCCCCACAGCCTGGAGGAAGTCGAGGTTCGTCGGCGGCTCGACGCGGCCGTGAGCCGCGCCCGTGACGACTATGCGGGCAAGGTGGGGGCGATCGATTCCAAGTGGCACGAGAACGGCCGCCTCCAGCTGTCGCTCGACGTGATGGGCATGGCGATCGAGAGCGACGTGGAGATCCTGCCGGCGGAACTGATCGTGCGGCTGGAAGTGCCCGGGATGGCAGGGCTGTTCGCCGGAAAAATCAAGAGCGGGATCCAGGAACGGCTCGGCGGCCTCCTGGAAACAGGCCCCGCCTAGCGGCCCGCCCGCTGCGGCCTGCGGGGTTCCGGGACCACGACGGGTTGCGAGGATTGCACGGGTGATGACCGATCGCCCTCCCGGAGTGCCGGTTCCGTGTTTTGAAATGCCGATCTTCCCAAGGGATACTTTCGCTCCATGACTCACCGCACCTTCTTCACGATGCCCCTCCGCACGCGGCTCGCGCTCGGCGCCGCCTTCGTCAGTGCCTGCTTCACGCTGGTCGCGGCCGCGTCCGTCGCGCATGCCCAGCCCGGGGCGGAGCCTGGCGGGGTGCCCGAAGACGACCCCTTCGCCGACGAACTCAATCCCTTCGGCCGCGGCGCGGGCGCGAAGCCCGCCGAGCAAAAGCCTGCCGGTGGCCGGCCCTCCGGCCCGATGCCGACCGACCGACCGACGACGGGTCCGGCCGCCGGACCGCGTCCCAGCCCGCGGCTGCCGGTGCCGTTTCCCGAGACCACCGTGCCGGGCGACGCCGCCCCGCGACCGGAGCGGTCGCGGCCCGCGATGCGCGACAGCCGCAGTGATCGCAGTGATAGCAGCGATGCCTGGGAGCCGACGCCGGCCGAGAAGCTGCTCGAGGAGGCGGAGAAGCTCGACAAGGCCGGCAAGCTCGAGGAGGCGCGGGCCAAGCTGCGCGAGGTCATCAAGCTCGATCCGAAGATGACGCTCGCCTACCTCGCGCTCGGTGTGACGTCGCGGCGGCTCGGCGACTTCGAGGGCAGCGTCGATGCCTGCTCCAAGGGACTGGCGATCGATCCGCAAGACGCGGAGCTCTATCTGCGGCGGGGCATCGCCTGGTTCCACATGGGGCTGTATGGCATCGCTCTCGAGGATTTCGAAGACGCCGCGGGCATGGCCTACGACGACCCGCGGCCCGAGCTCTGGCGGGGCCTGGCCCTCGTCGAACTGGACCGGCCGCTGGAGGCGATCAACGCCTACGCGTCGAGCATCCGCCGCGATCGCACCTACATGCTCGCCTACCTCAACCGGGGCTTGGCCTATCTGCAGACCGATCAGCCGCGGAAGGCCGAGTTCGATTTCGATCAGGCGATTCGCCACGACCCCAAGGACGCCCGCGCCTGGTTCAACCGCGGCGTGGCCCAGTCCCACCAGGGGCGGTATGGCGACGCGGTCAACTCCTACGCGGAGGCCCTCAAGCGGGATCCGAAGCACGAGCAGTCGCGGCGCAACATGGAGTTCGCCCGCGGCAAGGGTGGCAACCGCCCCGCGCCGCTGCCGTAAGACGGTCGCCGCAAGATGCCCGCAGGTGTTGGCGGCCCCGCAGCCGGCTGGGGGCATGCTCGCCGCCGGCTGGCTCGAGAGGCGAGTCGTCCTCTCGTCTGCACGGCGCGGGCCCCGCAGCGGGGCCGGACCATCAACTCAGCCCTGAGCGGCGCAGCGGGCCGTGGTCCCCATCGCTTACGCGATTGGGCTTCCTGATTTGCAGGCGAGCGTCCGGCAGCCGGGCATGGTCAGCCCTGAGCGGGGCGGCGCTCAGGGTCGAACTTCCGCAGGTTGAAAACCTGCGGCCACTGGTCTCCATCCGGCATCGGGAGCCGGGCAACCACCTCGAGAGCGTCAGCGCGGCACGGCTGGCGGGGCGAACACCCGCAGCATGTCGCCGTCGATCGTCCAGGAGAGCCCGAGCGGCCTGGCGAGCGCGTCGAGCAGTTCGTCGCGCGTGAGGTTGCGGGCATCGACCCGCACGATCTCGCCAGGGGCGATGCCGCGGGCGGCAAGCGTGGCCCCGTCGATCGTCGAGCGGAGGCCCAAGGCCTTCGCCACCGCCGGCACCGCCTGATCGAGCGCCGCCTCGACGCGGAGCGAATAGACCGTGTCGTCGACGTCTGCACGGCGGGCCTGCGGAACGCGTCGCGGTGGCGACGGCGTTGAGGCGGCGGGCGTGGCACGAGCGCCCGGCTCGATGCCCGCTTCGATCGGCACGATCGCGCCGCCGGCCGGCGACCAGTCGATGCGGAGGTCGTAGTCGGCCAGCACCAGGTCGAGACGCTCACCAAGCTGGAGCGCTGGCAGCGCCGCGGCCGGAAGGTGGTCGTGGGGCACCTGGTCGAGCCCCGTGACGTCCAGCCCCGCCTCGGCGGCCGCCGCGGTGACGAGGTCGCGCGGCTCCGCGGCTGCGGGCCAGTTCCAGGCTGCCCGCCGCTCCACCCGCCGCCGGAGGTCGGCCGGCAGGCGGCGGACGACGCGGACTCTCGCGGCCTCGGCGGCGGCGGCGCGGCCGGCACGATTCTGGGGCGTCAGCCGCGTGGTCGCGGCGAGCGGTTCGACGGTGGCTCCCGCCGCGGAGGCCACGCGGTCGAGGACCGCGCGGAGCGTGTCGCCGTCGCTCGCGAGCGTGATCGGCTGGTCGGGGTCGAGCCGCCGATCCACGATCACCGGCGTGCCGGTCGATTCCGAGACGCGTCGGGCCCACTCGCGGAGCGGCACCCCCGTCCACGCGGCCCGCACCTCGGCGTCGAGCGCCGCGGCTGGCGGTGCGGCGGTCGTCCACGTCGGCAGCGCCGCGAGCAGGGTCACGACGCACGGAACGAACACGTGGCGTGCGGCGGCGCGACCGCGGGCGGTACGATGGTCGCGTCCGCTCGGGGGCGACGAGGGCATGGCTCGCATCCGTGGGTGTGCCGTCGAGAATACCCGCCCCCCGCGTTCGTCGCCCATCCAGGAGACCTCCGTCATGCCGTCGTCCGCCGCCCGGTGCGTGCTCGCCCTCGATCAGGGCACCACGTCGAGTCGCGCGATCCTGTTCGATGCCAGGGGCACGCCGCGGGCGGTGGCCCAGGAGGAGTTCCCGCAGCACGCCCGCAGCGAGGCCGGGCCCGACGGCGCCGACCTCGGCATCGTCGAGCACGACCCGGAGGACATCTGGCGGACGCAGCTGGCCTGTGCCCGGCGGGTGCTCGACTCCGCCGGCCTGGCCGCCGACGGCGTGGCCGCGATCGGGATCACCAACCAGCGGGAGACGACGATCCTCTGGGAGAAGGCGACCGGCAGGCCGGTGGCCCCGGCGATCGTCTGGCAGAGCCGCGTGTCGGCGCCGATCTGCGCGCGGCTCAAGGCGGCGGGCCTCGAGAGGGAGGTGCAGCGGCGGACGGGCCTCGTGCTCGACCCCTACTTCTCGGCGACGAAGATCATGCATCTCCTGGAGACGATGCCCGGCCTCCGCGGGCGGTGCGAGCGGGGAGAGGTGCTCTTCGGCACGGTCGATTCGTTTCTCATCTGGCGGCTCACGGCGGGCCGCGTGCATGCCACCGACGTCACCAACGCCAGCCGCACGCTGCTGTTCGACATCGGCACGCTCGCGTGGAGCGACGACCTCTGCCGCACGTTCGGGGTGCCGCGGTGCATGCTGCCCGAGGTCCGGCCGTCGAGCGGCTCATTCGGGGAGACGGAGCCGGGGCTCTTGGGAGCGGCGCTGCCGATCCTCGGATGCGCGGGCGACCAGCAGGCCGCGGCCTTCGGCCAGGGGGTCGAGCGGCCCGGCGACGCGAAGAACACCTACGGCACCGGCGCCTTCCTGATGTTCTCGACGGGCGCCCGTCCGGTGGCCAGTGGAAGCGGCCTCCTGACCACGCCCGGCTGCGGCACGACGCCGGGGCCGCACTACTGCCTCGAGGGCTCGGTGTTCATCGCGGGGGCACTCGTCGGCTGGCTCCGCGACGGGCTCGGCCTGATCGAGCGGGCGGCCGACGTCGAGGCCTTGGCCATGAGCGTGGCCGACAACGGCGGGGTGACGATCGTGCCGGCCCTCGTCGGGCTCGGCGCGCCCCACTGGGATCCCACTGCCCGAGGCGTGATCATCGGGCTGTCGCGGGGCACGCACCGAGGCCACGTGGCCCGGGCGGCACTGGAGGCGATCGCGCTGTCGGTGGCCGAGGTCGTCGAGTGCATGCAGCGGGATTCCGGGGTGCCGCTCCGGCATCTCCGGGTGGACGGCGGCGCCAGCGGCAACGACCTGCTGATGCAGATTCAGGCCGACGTGCTCGGCCTGCCCGTGGAGCGGCCGGCCGTGGTGGAGACGACGGCGCTCGGCGCGGCGCTGCTCGCGGGCTTGGCGGCGGGGTTCTTTCCGGATGCCGAGGCCGTGGCCGATGCCCGCCGGGTGGAGAAGCGGTTCGAACCACGGCTCGGCGACGAGGAGCGGCGGCGGATGCTCGCCATCTGGCGCGACGCCGTGGAGCGGAGCAAGGGCTGGGCCCGGCCGCGGTGATGGACCGCGGCGGCACGGCCCGGGCACCGGCGAATCAGTAGCGGCGGGTGGCGTCTACCGGTGCCGGCCGCTCGGCGAGCATCACCGGGGCGGTGTAGCGCTCGGGATTGGCGGCGAACTGGGCCCGCGTTTCCGGTGATGAAAACAGGTACATCCGCGACTGGTAGGTCACGCCGTAGGCGCGGCGGCCCGGCAGGCGCTTGCCTTGGTCCACGACGGCCACGGGGTCGTCACCCGACAGGGCCGGCGCGTAGCGGTCGGGCGCGGCCATGAAGGCCTGCTGCTGCTCGGGGCCGGCGAACAGGTAGGTGCGGCCGCGATGCCGCGCGCCCCACTGGGCGCGGCCTTCCGTCCACACGCCCTTCTCGGCCAGCGTCACGGGGCAGTAGCCCTCGAGGCCCAGCGGCATCGAGCCATAGGGATCGGGACCGGCGGCGACGGCGGGGGCTGGGACCGCAGGCGATGCCGTGACCACGGCCGGGACGGCAGCTGGTGGCACGGTCGCGGGCGTGGTCGCGGCCAGCGGCGAGGTGGGCCTGGCCGGGGCGAGCGTTGGCGGCTCCACGGTCTTGGCGGGCTTCGAGAAGATGCTGAAGGGCTTCTGAAAGGCGGTCGTGAACGCGGACCACGTGCTCGTGGTCTTCGGCTTCTCGGGCAGGTCCGAGACGACCGCGGAGGATTCAGGCTCCGCGGGGGGCGGCACGGCGCCGGAGTCCGGAGCGGCCGACAGCCACGGTGTCGACGCCGATGCCGGCTCGATCGCCCGGCCGATCGGCGGTGCGGTGGTCGTGTTGGTGAAGGCGGCGTTACGGCCGGCCGCCTCGGCGGGCCACGACGACGGCGCGGCGGAAGGCAGTGACGGCAGGTCTGTCCCCGCCTCCGACACGAAGCGGCTCGGCGAGGACTCGCTGACGGGTGCCGCGAGCGGCGTTGGATGGGGCGTGGCAGCGCCGGCTCCACCCGGAGGGGCCGTCGCGAAGTCGGAGAGCTGCCGCACCTTGGCGGTGACCAGCGAGATCGAGCCCCGGCCGGCGGCCGCCGGGCCGGTGAGGGGACTGCCGTCGCCGGGAGCCGCGGGAAACCCGGCCGCGGCCCGTTCGGCTGCGGAGCGGCCGTCGGTGGCGAGGCTCTCCGCCACCGCGGCCGAGTCATCGGTCTGTCGTGCGGTCGCGACGCTCGCAGCGGCATCCTGGGCCGCGCGGGCGGCGGCCGCCACGAACGCGGTCGTGGTGGCAGGGCAGTCGAATCGGGCGAGGATCGCGTCTTGCTCGCCGAGCACGCAGGCCGAAGGCACGTGCGCCACCTGGAGCCGCTTGGTGAGCCCGGGGCGTTGGTCGACATCGACCCTGACGGCCTCGAAGCAGGCCGACAGCACCGCCTCGGTCTCGGCGGCAACCAGCACCTGCTGCTCGAACGCCGTCGATTCCGGGCTCCAGGCCGCCGTGAAGACCACGAGCACGGGACGGTGGCTCGCGGCACCGGCCGCGCGAGCCGTGGCGAGATCCGCGTGCCATGTCTGGCCTGCCCACGCGGGCACGGCGCCGAGTGCGAGGAGCGCGGTGGCGAGTGTGCGGGTCGTCGCCGTGCACCACATGTGGACCAATCGACCTGTCGTTGCCGCAGCCATCGCTCTGACCCCGTGCTCGAGAATGCGGTCTCGGTTTCGCCCGTCGCTCGGCCATCACCGCGGGGTGCTGACCTGTCGGTCGGGAAAACCCTGCGTCTGGTATCGGTCGATCCGGATGAAGGAATCGCGTCGAAATGACCGCCCACGACCGGCACGGGGGCGGCTGCCCCCCGCAGGGCCTGCCTGGATGCCCCGGCTTTCCCGGTCGGCAACCGCCCGAAAACCGCAGTCTCACGAGGCTTTCAGGCCTGGTGGCCCGATCGACCGGGGTTTGCCCTGCTTGACAGAGCAGCAGCCCCCACGGATACTTCGGCAGTCGTCGTCGATGACGATTCCGGGACGAGCTTTGAGCCTCCCGGAGGCTTAGTCGCAGGGCTTCGTCTCAACAGCTTGTGAGACGGGTCGCGGCCAGGGAGTCAGGGCCTCGTGAGAGGCTTTCCCATTGGGGTTTTCAACGGCCCCGAGTCCAGAGGTCGCGGCCTCGTTTCGGAATGCCGTCGTGAAGGCGGCTTCGTTTTCGAGGGTTTTCTCCGGTTTTTCGGTAGGGAACCCGTCGCTGGATTCGGGCGGTTCGCCCACATCCTGTGCGAAAGCGGCCGGGTTGGAGCAGACGCCGTCCAGGGTTTCAGCGGTTCCCGGCCTTCCAGATCGGCTGCAGGGTCCGATTCCAGTTCAGGGGTTTTGAAGCATCCATGTCGAAGCGCAGGCGTTCGCGGCGTCCCGGTGGTTATGGTGGCCAGGGCCAGGGGCAGGGGCAGGGGGGCCAAGGCCCCGGCCAGGGGCAGGGTCCCGGGCCGGGATACCAGGGCGGCGGCTACGGCCGGCGCCGTCGGTTTCGTCGGGGGGGCGGAGGCGGAGGCGGTCCGCCGCAGGCCGGCGCCGGTGCCGTCGATATGGAAGGCGAGGGCATGCGGCCGCCCGAACTGGAGCCGGAGGTCGCCGAGAACGGCGAACCGATTCCGCTGGAGCCTGGGATCGGCGTGCTGGAGATGCACCCCAACGGGTACGGATTCCTCCGCACCGTCGAGACGAACTACACCCGCGAGCGGACCGATCCCTTCGTGCCCGCAACGATGATCGACCGCTACCGCCTCCGCGAAGGGGTGCACATCAAGGCCCTCGTGCAGCCCGGTCGCCGGCAGCAGGGGCCCCGGGTCCGCGAGATCGAGGCGGTGGAGGGGATGCCTCCTGACGACTACATCAACGTCAAGACCTTCGACCAGCTCACGCCGATCAATCCCGAAACCTGGCTGAGGCTCGAGACGGGGCAGCAGCCGATCACCACGCGGGTGATGGATATCCTCACGCCGCTGGGCAAGGGGCAGCGGGCCCTGATCGTCGCGCCGCCGCGGACGGGCAAGACCGTGCTCCTCCAGCAGGTCTCGCAGGCGATCTCGACCAATCACCCCGAGCTCAACCTCGTGATGCTGCTCGTCGATGAGCGGCCCGAGGAGGTCACCGACATGAAGCGGTCGGTGAAGGGCGAGGTGCTCGCCAGCAGCCTTGACTGCGACGTCGAGAGCCACGTGCGGCTCTCGCAGCTCGTCGTGGAGCGGTGCAAGCGGATGGCCGAGACCGGCAAGGACGTGTTCCTGCTGATGGATTCGATCACCCGCATGGCCCGGGCGTTCAACAAGTGGGTGGGCAACACGGGCCGGACGATGTCGGGCGGTGTCGACATCAAGGCCCTCGACATCCCCAAGAAGCTGTTCGCCACGGCCCGCGTCTTCGAGGAGGGGGGCTCGCTTACGATCGTGGCAACCGCCCTCATCGATACCGGCAGCCGGATGGACGAGCTGATTTTTCAGGAGTTCAAGGGCACCGGCAACATGGAGCTCGTACTCGACCGGAAGCTCGCTGACCGGCGCGTCTGGCCGTCGATCGACATCTCGCAGTCGGGCACGCGCCGCGAGGAGAAGCTGCTCGACCCCAACACGCTGCATGCCGTGAACATGCTGCGCCGGACGCTCTCGAGCATGCACCACGTGGATGCGATGGAGCAGCTCACCAAGCAACTCGCGAAGTTCAAGAGCAACCGCGAGTTCATCTCGCTGATTGCAAGTTCGCGAGACGACTGAACGTCGGGCTGCTCAGCGCACTGGCGCCGGCGCCTTGAGACGGGCGAGCCAGTACGAATACTGCGGGTCGCCACAGCGGAACGAGAACACCGCGTCGGGCAGCTGCACGCCCTCGCGGCCCTCCGACTTGACGCGCACGAGGATGGCGCCGTCGTGCCGCTGCTCGATCGACAACCGCTCGTCGGGGATGCTGGCTGCTTCGGAGTTCGAGGCCATGGTGGGGCACTCTCGCAAGCGGGCGGAGCGCAGAAGGACGGAGAGTCCATCCGAACTCCCCCATCGGGACGGATTATGACGATCCTGCGGAAAGGTTTCCAGTCGTGGGCCACCCTGGACTGGTCCCGGCGGGAATCCAGGAGGAGTGCCGGGCCCCGCCCTTGCTATACTTTCGGTCTTCACCGTCCGGTCTCGCCCGGATCCGTCACCCTCTGGAGCCCTGCCAGGCCATGACGCCCTATGCGTCGCTCGCCGACGACTTCTACGTCAACATGAATCTGGCCACGGAGATCGAACTCCCGGCCCAGCGGGAGACGATTCTCCAGTACTTCGAGCGGGTCCAGAAGCGTTTTCCGTCGATGCGGAAGTTTTACTGCCGCGACAAGCGGGACTACGTGCTGGAGGAAGACAAGGATCAGGGCCGTTACCGTTGGGCCGCGGTGGAGACCAAGCGGCTCTGCTCCGGGCAGGTCAACCCGTCGTCGATCGAGGCCGCCCTCGAGCAGCATCGGCTGGTGCTCGACCTGGCCCCGGCGTTTCTCTCGGTCAGCCCGCTGGAGTGCGAGGCGCTCGACGTCCTGTTTGGCTTCGATTTCGCCTACCGCGGCAACCACAACGCCCTCCTCGCCGAGGCCCTTGGCGTGGGGCCGGCGCTGGAGCGGCTGGGCGACGCTCCCGGGGCCCGCGTGATCAACTACGAGCCATCCCTCACGATCGCCATCGACGAGGACTGCCGGATCCAGGTGCGGGTCAGCACCGAGACGCGCACCAATGCCTTCCAGGTGCGGACCGGGGATTTCAACGAGGAACAGCTGAGCGTCTATGTGACGGCCCGGCAGTACGGCAGCCTCGATCCGGACACGAGCTACGTCGAGGCGATGGATCGGCTGGCGCAACTCGGCCGCGAGGTGGTCGACACCTGCGTGGTGGAGCAGATTCTCCGGCCGCTGGCGCGGACGATCTCGCTGAAGTAGCCTGGTTGGGTGCAGGTTTTCAACCTGCACAAAGTGGGTGCAGGTTTTCAACCTGCACAGG
>JBBAVS010000098.1:0-15399 GCA_040397585.1 Pirellulales bacterium | reverse complement strand
TGGCGACGGGGCATGGGCAGCCCCTCGCGGCGCGGCGACGTCGATCCCCATCGCTGACGCGATTGGGCTTCCTGGCGAGCGAACCGTCAGACGTCGCAGACCTCGACGGCCTGCTTCAGGCCGGCGACGGGGTCGCGGGTGGGGATGAACTCGTGGCCCACCCAGCCGGTGTAGCCGATCTCCACGAGCTTCCGCAGGCAGGCGGGGAAGTTGATCTCCTGGTTCTCGTCGAGCTCGCCGCGGCCGGGATTGCCGGCCGTGTGCACGTGGCCGATCACGTCCTTGCACTGCTCGATCCGGCGGATCAGGTCGCCGTTCATCACCTGCACGTGGTAGAGGTCGAAGAGCATCTTGACCCGCGCCGCGCCGACGCGGCGGACGATGCCCGCCACGTAATCGACGTCGTCGCCTTGATAGCCCGGGTGGCCTTTCATGGGGTGCGTGTCGTCGCGGGTGTTGAGGTGCTCGAGGCAGATCGTCACCCCCTTCTTCTCCGCGTGGTCCGCGAGCCGCTTCAGGCCTTCCACGCAGTTGTCGGCACCCTCCTGCAGGGAGATCTCGCCGCTCGCCGGGTTCTCCGCGTCGCGCCACTTGTAGCCGGTGAAGGCGATCACGGAGGGGATGCCGAAGTCGGCGCAGGCGTCGATCGTCTTCGTCGTGCAGCCGATCACCTGATCGTGGTAGACGCGGTTGTTGAGGCCCTTCATGAAGGGCGCACCGGGCATGCCATTCATGGCGATCGCCGAGGTCAGGCCGTGCTTGCGGATCGTCGGCCAGGTGTCGGGGTCGGAGAGCTCGATCGACTTCACGCCGAGCTGCTTGGCGACCTCGCACGTCCGGTCCATGTCCCACTTGCCGCCGGCGACGTTGAAACACCAAAAGACGATCGAGTGCTTGATGGTGCCCTTGAGCGGCATGACGGGTGCTCCTGCGACTGCACGGGTGAAAAGACGGCGGTACACTACCACGCTCCGAGGGTCGCCGGAAGCGGCGGCCCGTACCTCTCAGGACTCCGGCATGGCCTCGCTCAAGCGAATTCTCGTCACCGGCGGCGCCGGATTTCTCGGCAGCCACATCTGTGAACGGCTGGTCGATGCCGGTCACGACGTGATCTGCGCCGACAACTTCTTCACCAGCCAGAAGTCGAACGTGGCCCACCTCCTTGGCTGCGGCAACTTCGAGCTCCTGCGGCACGACATCGTCCACCCGCTCTGGCTGGAGGTGGACGAGATCTACAACTTCGCCTGCCCTGCCGCCCCGGGCCACTACCAGTACAACCCCATCAAGACGATGAAGACGAGCGTGATGGGGGCGATCAACGTGCTCGGCATGGCGAAGCGCTGCCGGGCGAAGGTGCTGCAGGCCTCGACCAGCGAGGTCTACGGCGACCCCGAGGTGCATCCGCAGCCCGAGACCTACCGCGGGTCCGTCAATCCGATCGGCCCCCGCGCCTGCTATGACGAGGGCAAGCGGGCCGCGGAGACGCTGTTCATGGACTACCATCGCGCCAACGGCGTCAACATCCGCATCGTGCGGATCTTCAACACCTACGGCCCGCGGATGCATCCCTTCGACGGCCGCGTGGTCTCGAACTTCATCCGCCAGGCGCTCGCGGGCGAGCCGATCACGATCTTCGGCGCGGGAAGCCAGACCCGCAGCTTCTGCTACCGTGACGACCTCGTGGAGGGGATCATCCGGATGATGAACGGCCCCGATGACTTCGTCGGCCCGGTCAACATCGGCAATCCCGGCGAGTTCACGATCCGGCAGCTCGCGGAGCTGACGCTGGAGCTCACCGGCTCGACGTCGCAGCTCGTCGAGAAGCCGCTGCCGGTGGACGATCCTGAGCGGCGCAAGCCCGACATCACGCTGGCCAAGCGGCATCTCGGCTGGGAACCCACCGTGCCGCTCCGCGAGGGGCTGGCGAAGACGGTGGACTGGTTCCGCTCGGTGCGGATCGCCGACTACCGCGCCCCCACGCCCAACTACTGAGCCCGGGCGACCCGGCGGATCACCGCTGCCGCCACCGCGACCAAGGCGAGCCCGATCGCGATCCCGATGCAGTCGTAGACCCAGTCGAGTGGGTCCGCATGCCGGCGGAAGAACGGCTGGGTGACCTCGTCCACGGCGCCAAAGGCGGCGAGGGCGATCGCCAGCGTGGCGATGCCGCGGCTGGCCGTGCGGCGGGCCGTGAGCCAGGTGGCGGCCGCCAGGACGGCCAGCACCGCGTAGGCGACGAAATGCAGGGTCTTGTCGGAGGGCGGATTCGGCCCGAGCAGCTCCTCGGGCCGCGGGTAGTGCGTCGCGAAGACCAGCAGGCCCATGTAGGCAGCCAGCGCCGCCGCCAGCAGGCGGGGCATCCACGGGCGAACGAGCGGCGCGAGGGCACGTGTCATGGCGGGTCTGCGACTCCCGGCCGGACACGATGACGGAACCGCCGGGCCGAGAGAAGCCCAAAGAATACACCGGTTTTTGCTCTTCGCCGCCGGCGGCCGGTCCGCTACGTTTCCGCCCTTCCCACCCGACCAACCGTTGGAGGCCAGCGATGACCCGCCAGGAACTGTCGACCGTCGTTCACGAACTGCTCGAGAAGGAGACCGGCGAGTCGTACCCGGGCCTGCAGGAGTCGACGGCCCTGCGCGAGGGGCTGAATCTCGACTCACTCGACATGGCGGGCCTCGTGCTCCACATCGAGAGCCGCTTCGGCATCCAGATCGAGACCGAGCTCCTCGAGGGCATCGCCACCGTCGGCGACATGCTCGATGTGTTGGAGCAGAAGCTGGCCGCCAAGGCCGGTCGCCACGCCGCCTGATGCCCCGCCGCGGATTCCGGATGACATGCCCCGAGAACCGGATGTCGCCCTCATGACGCCACTGCCGTTCCGCCAGCGCCGCGCGTCGCCGGACTGTGGGATCCGCGCGCATGCCACCGTGGAGGCGCCGCTCTCCGCCGTGGCAGCCCTCCGCGACCTGCCGCCTCCCGCCGGCCCTCCGCCGCTGCCGCCGCGATTCCTCCGCCACTGCGACGAGCAGACGGTGGTCGCCATGCGGGCGGTCCTCGAAGCGCTCGCGCGGCTGCCCGAGCCAATGCCGCTCGACCGCTGCGGCGTGGTGGCGGCGCCATGCCAGGCCGGCCGGATCACCACGGCCCGATCGCTGGCGGAGCTCCGGGTGGGAGGCGCCGTCACCGTCTCGCCGCACATCGTGCCGCAGTGTTCGCTGCACTCAGTCGCCGGCGCGGTGAGCGTGGCCCTGGGGATGCACGGCCCGCACCTCGGGATCGGCGGCGGCCCCGATGCCCTCGCCGAAGGGCTGTTCGCGGCGATGACGCTGTTCCACGGCGGCGCCGCGGCGGGCTGTGATGCCGTCTGGCTGCTCGCCAGCGCGTGGGACGACGAGCCGGTGCTCGATGCCTCGGGCACGCCGCTCAACGATCCCGTCTGTCGGGCGGTGGCCCTGCTGCTGGTGCCCGATGCGGAGGCGACGCACGACCGGCTCACGCTCACGCTGGACGTGTCCGGCGCGCCGCCGGCGACCGCCGAGCCCACCTCGCTGGCCGAGTTTTGCCGCGCGGTCGAGATGTGCGCCGCGGGCTCGGCGCTGACCGCCTGGGGTGTCTCCTGCCCATGGGGTGCGGAGGTCCGCCTGGCCGCACGAGTGCCGGCGGCCCGGATGCCGGGCCCCCGCCGCCGGGAGGCCGCATGAGTCCGACCGATCGCTCGACCGCCGAGCCTGTGATGATCACCGGCATCGGGGCGGTGTCGCCGCTGGGCTGCGAATTCGCGGAGATCGCGGAGAACCTACTCGCGGGCCGCTCCGGCGTGCAGGCGATCGATCCGGGGGAGTATGCCCGCGAGCCGGTCCAGTTCGCGGCGCCCGTCACCCGCATTCCGGCACCCCCGCCGGAGGCGTGCGGCCTCGCGGCGGAGGCGTTCGAGCGGCTCGGCCGGCTCGAACGGCTCTGTCTCGCGCCGGCCGCTGCGGCGCTCCTCGATGCCGGCATCGACCGCCAGGGTGGTCCGCGGATCGGCCTGGTGCTCGGGCTCGGCGCCGAACACCTCAAGGTCTGGGAACTCGACTTTCTCGCCGGCGGCAGCGACGTGTTTGGCGACGGCCGCGACCGCACGGTGGTTCACCGTCTCGCCCGTCGGCTCGGCATCCGGGGCCCGGCCGTCACGGTGGCGGCCGCCTGCGCCTCCAGCGGCTACGCGATGGCGATGGGCCGCACCTGGCTCGATGCGGGCTGGGTCGACGCCTGCGTCGTCGGCGGCTGCGACATCCTCAGCCCGACGTCGATCGCCGCCTTCTACAACCTCCGCGCGCTCTCCCGCCGCAGCGACGAGCCCGGCAAGGCCTCGCGGCCGTTCGACGGCGACCGCGACGGCTTCGTGATGGGCGAAGGGGGCGCGTTCTTCGTGCTCGAGCGGCGGCGCGACGCGGTGGCACGTGGTGCCAGGCTCCGCGGCGAGCTCGCCGGCGTCGGGATGTCGAGTGACGGCGCCCACATGGTGATTCCGAGCAGCGATCCCGTGCACGCCTCCCGGGCGATCGCCGCGGCGCTCACCGATGCCGCGGTCGCGCCGGACGAGATCGACTACGTCAACGCCCACGCCGCCGGCACGCCGGTCGGAGACGTGGCCGAGGCGGGGGCGATCCGCATGGCGCTCGGCGACGCCACCGACGGCGTCCCGGTGAGCTCCACGAAGAGCATGTCGGGCCACATGATCAGCGGAGCCGCCGCCTTCGAGGCGCTTGCCTGCCTGGCGGCGATCGATCGCCAGGCCGTGCCGCCGACGGTGAATCTCGACCGGCCCGACCCGCAGTGCCGGCTCGATCACGTGCCCCACGTGTTCCGCCCGCGGCGAATCCGCGTGGCGGCGAGCAACTCGTTCGGCTTCGGCGGCTCGAACCTCTGCCTCGTCCTCCGCGCCGCCTGAACCGGCCCCGGCGTTCGCCGCCGCGGCCCACCGACCACATTCCACGATCCAGGAGACCTCCCGCATGACCAAGCCCGCCTCGCGTCCCGTCGAGATGACCACGATCGACGCGCTGCTCACGCACCTCGTCGATCACTGGCACCACTTCGAGCCCGAGCACACCGAGGAGGGCCTCCGCGGCCGGATCTGCGACCTGCACCGCTACAACTTCCTGCTCTGGCACGAGGAGGACATCGCCCGCTCTCCCTCCGTCACCGACGGTCGGATCGCCCAGGTGAAGCGGGCCATCGATCGCTACAACCAACTCCGCAACGATTGCATCGAGAAGGTCGACGACTGGCTGGTGGCCGACCTCGCCGCCCGCGGGATCGTGGCGGCCGCCATGGCCCCGGCCGCGACCGAGACGCCCGGCGCTGCGATCGACCGGCTCTCGATCCTCGAACTCCGCCGCTACCACATGCGGGAGCAGATCGAGCGGCGTGACGCCTCCCAGGAGCATCGGGCGAAGGCGGCCGCCCGCATGGTGGTGCTCGACGAGCAGCGGACCCATCTCATCCAGGCGACCGACCGGCTGCTGGCGGAGATCTACGCCGGCTCCCGCCCGCTCCGCCTGTTCCGCCAGATGAAGATGTACAACGACCCGACGATGAACCCGTATCTCTACAAGTCCGCCGCCAAGGCCGCGTAGCCGGCTGGATCTCGCCGTGGGTGCAGGTTTTCAACCTGCACATGAGGCCGGGCCGGCGTCGAAATCCGCAGGTTGAAAACCTGCGGCCACCTCCGATCCCCATCGCTCACGCGATTGGGCTTCCTGATTACGCAATCGCCGGCGAGCGAGGGGCTGCCCGTGCCCGAGAGCCGGCGTTTGCTGACGAGCGCAGGCAGGATGCCGAAGCGAGTCAGCACCGAGCGAGCGGAGGGCAGGATGCCCGCAGCGAGCGTCCGGCGACGGGCATGGGCAGCTCCGAGCGGCGCGGTGGTCCACGAGGTCCCCATCGCTTACGCGATTGGGCTTCCTGATGGAGCGCGCGTCCGGCGACGGGCATGGGCAGGCCTGAGCGGCGGGGCGCCACAGGTTGCAAACCTGTGCCACTTCGGGGCATCACAGGTTGCAAACCTGTGCCACGGCGGCGGTTACTTCGGCAGGCAGTACGACAAGGCCAGGAGCGCGTAGGCGGTGGCGAGGTCGGTCTCCCCCTCCATCCAGCGTTCGTTGCCGTTCTTCCACGCGCCGTCCTCACGCTGCCGCGCGACGATCGCCGTGGAGAGCTCGTCCCGCCACCCGTGCGTCGTGCCGGCGGCGTCGGTGAAGGTCTCGGCGCCGAGCACGTCGAGCGACTTCGCCGCCGTGTGGAAGTAGTAGTAGAGGCCCGCGTCGCCCATGCCGGGGTTCTCGGCGAAGGTGTAGTGCTTCGCGAGCCAGGCGGTCGCCGCCTTCACGCGGGGATCGTCCTTGGTGACGCCGGCGTAGATCATGCTCTTGAGTCCGGCGTAGGTCATCGAGCCGTAGCTCCGCAGGCCGCCGTCGGAGGTCGTGCCGGCCTGGCTCTCGCCGCCGGCGGCGGGAGTGTAGTAGAAGCCGCCGTCGGGGTTCTTCTCGGGGAAGGGCGTGGTGTTGTGCGGGCCGGGGAGGTTCTGGGTCCGCGACACGAAGGCCAGGGCCCGCTGGATGGCCGGATCGTTCTCGCTCGTGCCGATCGTCCGCAGGGCCTCGACCATGAACTGCGTGTTGGAGAGGTCGGGCCGCGACTTCTTGCCGTAGCCGGCGCCGCCGTAGGCAGGGTCGGCCGGTCCCTTGCCCTCGCCATCGTCCCACTGCAGGTTCTTGACGTAGTCGGCCGCCGCCCGGATCGCGTCGTCGAGCGTGCCGTCGCGGTTGCAGGCGGCGAGTGCCAGCAGGCCGATCGAGGTCTCGTAGTTCGCCGTCGGTGAGCCGGGGGCGTAGATGCCGCCGTCCGGCTGACGGAACGAGAGCAGGTAGGCGAGCCCCTTCTTCACCGCGGGCGCGTCGGCAGGCGTGCCCGACCGCACGAGCGCCGTGACCGCCAGGGCGGTGACGGCCGGGCCGACCTCGGCCGAGAAACTCCCGTCAGCCGCCTGCTCCTGCTCGGTCAGAAACGTCGAGCCCTTGGTGATCGCGGCGCGGATGGCATCCGGCGTCGCGGCGGGGGTCGCGGGCACGAGCGCCCCGAGCACGAGCACGGCGGCCAGGGAGCCTCGGGCGGATGGCTGCAACATGTGAGGCATGGGTGAGCTCCCGGGGCTGGAGAAAGACATCGCCCAGCATAGGCCGGGTAGCAGTCCGGGAGAACCAGCCGGCCGGCTCGTGTTGAGGAAGTTTTCCTCGGGCGAACCGTCGGAAGTGGGGGCAGGTGTTCAACCTGCCCAGGCAGCGGAGTTGGCGGTGGGGTTCCGCAGGTTGAAAACCTGCGGCCACTGTGGTGCACCCTGCGGCCACATGTTGAAAACCTGCGGCCACGTCTGGGAAAGCGGCGGCTCAGGGGGCGACCGGGAGGGCCCGCGGATAGGGCGGCACCTGCTTGGGCGGCGGATCGCGGCCCTCGTCGAGCCGCCACTCCTCCCGCTCCTCGTCGCTGGCGTAGTAGATCAGCCAGGCGGTCTCGTCACCGTCGGTGGTGGCGCTGCAGTCCCAGTGCACGTAGTTGTCGGGCACGTCCACCCGCTTGATCTTCGCCGGGAGGATGTCGCGACGGATCAGCATGTAGAGCTCGCGGTCCGAGAGATGGTCGGTGAAGTCGAGCACGATCCGCTTCTCGTAGAGCGTGTCGATCGTCTGCCAGAGCCGCTCGCGGAGCTGATCGTCGTCGAGGGTGACGGCGGGCTGCAGCGCGAGCTGCGGCTCGAACCAGCGGGCCACGGGGGTCAGGGGCGCGAGTTCCCAGGCGAGCATCGACTCCAGGAAGCGGTTCTCCACCGGGGTCGGCAGGCTGCGGAAATCGACCTCCCAGATCGACTCGTCGAGATACGGCTCGATGGCCGTGCGGAGTTCGCCGTTTCGCAGGAGGCAGTCGACTTCTTCCGGGTCGGGATGGCGGGCGAGGGGCATGCCAGCAAGATTCCTGGAGGACGCTCCGGCCTTGGACAACGCGTCCGACGGCGGCGGAATGCGATCGACGATACCAACGCCAGGCGCGGCTTCAACGATTTTCAGCCGGCTATTTCACGGTTTTTCGCCGCTCCGGGCGGCACGACCGCTACGACACGACGACTTTCCGCGGCCTGCCACCACGCCCCCATTTGCCCCGCCGCGACGGCCTGCCGGGCCGGAACCCGGCGCCAGGCCGCCGCTCGGCGGCATCGTGTGGTGAACTCCCGGCGCCGGCGTGCGGCTGCGTCAGCCGCCGGCGGGGGCGTCTTTGCAGGTCGGCTCGAGGGCCGCGATCTTCGCGACCCGGCGGGCGTGCCGCCCACCCTCGAACGGGGTGGAGAGCCACGTGCGAATGATCTTGTCCTGCACCTCGGGGCCGATCAGCTCCGCCGACAGGCAGAGCACGTTGAGGTCGTTGTGCCGGCGGCTCATCTCGGCGGTCACCTCGTCGTGGCAGGTCGCCGCCCGAACCCCGGGCAGCTTGTTGGCCGCGATCGCCATGCCCACGCCGGTGCAGCACAGCAGGATGCCACGATCGACCGTCGAGCCGCTCACCCGGCGGGCCACGTCGGCGGCGATGTCGGGGTAATCGACGGCCTGATCGCCATCCGATCCGCAGTCGATCACCTCGTGTCCCATCCGCTCGAGAAGCCCGGCCAGCCGCCGCCGTGACGCCACACCCCGATGATCACTGCCGATTGCAATCCGCATGAATGTCCCAACTCCTCGCGTCCCTTCCCCGGCCGATCCTGGCCTCGAGCGGCTAGGCGGCGTCCGGCGGCTTGACCACGAGTGTATCCATTCTGGCGGTCAAATGCCCGTGGATCTGGCGAGCGCAACTGCGGTAGGTGTCGAGCGAGCCGCCCACGGGGTCGATCACGTCGCGCCGGTCGGGGGCGAGCATGGCCAGCCGCCCCCCGGCCTCGGGAAACTGCGCAAGGATTGCGGCCCGGTGGGAGGCGGTCATGGTGAGGATCACGTCCGCCTGCGCGACGAGCGATTCGGTCAGCGGCTGGCTCTCGTGGCCGGCGAGATCGCCACCCATTTCGCGCATCGCCTCGACCGCGCCGGTGCTGGCCGGCCCGCCTCCCCAGGCCGCGAGGCCGGCGCTGGCGACCACCACGCCGTGCCGCTCGATCGCGTCGGCCCGGCAGCCCAGCCGCTCGGCGGCCATCACGCGGAACAGCGCCTCCGCCATGGGGCTGCGGCAGGTGTTGCCCGTGCACACGAAGAGCACCATCAGGCTCGAGAGCCGGCGGAGCGCCTCCTCGCCGACGACACCGGGCCGCACCATCCGGAAGCCCTGGTCGTGGAGCTCGATCGTGGAGGGGGGCTGGGCATACTGCGTCCGGCCATCGTCGATGATGAGCGTGACCACGTCGCCGGCCCGGGAGGCGACCTCCGCGGCGGTGACGGCCAGGCTGCCGCCCGCCTCGGGTTCCGCGAGCACGACCGGACCCGGCAGCATCCGCATGCAGTCGGCGAGAAGGGGATGGCCGGGAACCCGCAGCCGCAGCCGCCCGCCTCCGATCACCCCGGCGCGGGATGCCTCCGGCAGGCGATGCACGAGGCTCTCGGGGTGATCGTCGGGCACGAGCATCGACACCGGCCCCGGCCAGCAGCGGCGCGCCAGCCGCCGGCCCGTCGGTGAGATCCGCGGCGCCCAGTCAATCGCCTCGTCGGCGCTCTTGAGCGCCAGCGAGAGCAGCGGCTCGTCGGCCCGCGGGACGACGATCGCCGCCAGCCGGGCGATCGCCTCGTCGCGCCGGCCGCTCGCCGCCACGACGTAGTCGGTCTCCGTGGGGAAGGCCACGCACGAGCCCTCGGCGAGCGCCTGAACCGCGCGATGCACCACATCTCGGGCATCCTCGGTGCGACGCAGATCGATGACCAACGGCGGCATGGGAGAGCCGGCAGCCGAGGCAGCCGAGGACCGGGGGACGCGAAGACCGCGTGAACCCCGCGTGCATCCGCGGGAATCACTGAAAACTACCGCGGTTCACGCAGGCGAGTCAAGCATCATCGTCTGGGCAAGACGCGGCGGCTCGGCCGCTCTGAGGACGGTTTCCGCGGCTCCGGTCCGGGATTCCGGGCCGCGGCGCCGGCGGCAGCTTTTCGGCTTGTGGCCGCCCGCTGCGGTCGGCTATTTCTCCGCGGCTTCCGCCGGGCGTCCTTCCGGGATCCTTTTTCCTCATGGCCAACCGCGTGATGACCGACGCCTTCCCCCGGCGGCTGCTCCCCATGCTCGCGACGGCGGCCATGCTCGCCGCCGCGACGTGCGTTGCCCAGCCGGCGGCGGAGCTCCTGCCACTGCCGCCGGTCACCGAGCCGCCCGCTGCGGCCGCCGCCACCGACGTGATCGTGGAGGTGCGGATCGAGGGCAATCATGCCACCGACGTGTCGAAGCTGCCGAAGCTCGTTACCAGGGCCGGGCAGATCTTCGACCCGCAGGCGATCGAGGAAGACGTCCGCACGCTGCACCGCTCGCGGAAGTTCGTCGATGTCCATCCCAAGTACGTCCGTGTGGCCGAGGGGATCGTGGTGGTCTTCCAGGTCGTCGAGCGGCCGATGCTTCGCTACGTCAAGTACGTGGGCAACGAGTGGGTCACGACCCGTACGCTCCGCAAGAAGGGGGAGATCGACGTCGGCGACGCCATGGATCCCTACGTGGTCGAGGAGGCCCGGCGGCGGATCGAGTCGCACTACCACGAGAAGGGCTTCGACGCGGCCCGCGTGACGACCGTCGAGGGAGACAAGCCGGGCGACAAGGGGGCGGTGTTCCTCATCGACGAAGGCCGCAAGCGGAAGGCGCTCTGGACGAGCTTCGTCGGCAACACGATCGCCAGCGACGCCCGGCTGCTCACGCAGATCAAGTCGAAGCCGGGCGTGCTCTGGGTCATCGGGGGCGACGTCGACAGCGAGGTGGTGGATGCCGACGTGGAGACGCTCACCGCCTACTACCGGAGCCTGGGATTCTTCCAGGCCAAAGTGGGCCGGGAGGTGGAGGTGGTGCACGAGGGCAACCGCGACTGGCTGCACCTCACCTTCGTGATCAACGAGGGGCCGCGCTACACCGTCCGCAACGTCTCGTTCAACGGCAACACGAAGTTCCGCAACGAGTTCCTGGAGCGGGATCTCAAGCTCAAGGGGGGCGAGCACTTCAACCAGACGAAGATGGACGCCGACCTGAACCTGATCCGCGACATCTACGGCGGCCGGGGGTTCGTGTTCGCCGACATCCGCGCCGATCCACGGTTCCTCGAGGAGCCGGGCCAGCTCGACCTCGTCTACAACGTGGCCGAAGGGCAGCGGTATCGCGTTGGCAAGATCAACATTCGCATCCGCGGCGATCATCCGCACACGCGGCACAGCACCGTGCTCAACCGGCTCTCGCTCCGCCCCGGCGACATTCTCGACATCCGCAAGCTCCGCGACGACGAGCGGCGGCTGAAGTCGAGCAGCCTGTTCCTCGCCGACGCGGCGAAGGGCGAGGGGCCGAAGATCGTGTTCTCGAAGCCCGAGCAGGACGACACCCGCGTGGCCCGGGAGCCGGAGCCCAAGCGGCCGCCGGGATTCCGGGGCCAGAGCCCCGACGACGGGGATGCCGAGCTGGATCTCGTGCTCGAGGGGGAGTGGAACGACGAAGCGGGGCAGGCGGCTGGCAGCCAGCAGCCGGCCGTCGCGCCGGTGGCGCCGCCGGCGGCCGTGGCAGGGCAGCCGGTATGGCGCGGCCAGAGCCCGGCCTATCCGGTCGCCGCGCCCCAGCAGCCGTTCGTCGGTCAGCCGGTCGCCCCGCCGCAGGGCGGCTTCCAGGTGCCGGTGATGCAGCAGCCCGCCCAGGCGTGGCCCGTCGCCCAGCCCGTCGCTCAGCCGGCGGCCCAGCCGGGCTGGGGTGGTGCGCCGCTCGCGCCGGCAGCCCCCACGGCCGTGGACTACTCGCGGATGGTGGCGCCGCCGCCCGCGCCGGTCTACACGGTGCAGCAGCCCGTGGCGCCCGGGTTTCCCGGCACGATGCCGCCGGGCCAGCCACCGATCCTCCAGCCCGCCGTCGCCGGCGGGGGTCCGTTCGGCGCCACGCCCGTGGCGCAGTTCGACCCCAATCAGCCCGGGGCCTTTCAGCAGCCCGGCATGGTGCCCGACTTCGCCGCCGAACCGCTCCAGGTGTTTCCGGGCAACGAGCCCTACGTGGTCGTGGACGTCGATGCGGAGGAGACGCAGACCGGCCGCTTGATGATCGGAGCGGGCGTCAACTCCAACGCCGGCCTCGTGGGCAACATCGTGGTCGACGAGCAGAACTTCGACATCCTCCGCCTGCCGCGGAGCTGGGACGACATCAAGAACGGCACCGCCTTCCGCGGCGCCGGCCAGCGGTTTCGCCTCGAGGCCGCGCCGGGCACGCAGCTGCAGCGCTACATGGCCACCTTCCAGGAGCCCTACCTGTTCGACACCCGGATTGGCCTGTCGCTCTCGGCGTCGTACTTCACCCGCTACTTCTACGACTGGGCCGAGGCCCGCACCGGCGGCCGCATCGGCCTCGGCTACCAGTTCCAGTTCGCCCCCGACCTCTCGGTGAACACGGGCTTCCGGGGTGAGAGCGTCGACGTCTTCAACCCGCGGATCCTCACGCCCGCGATCAACGACATGCTCGGCACCAACTCCGTGTATGGCTTCAGCGCGGGGCTCGTGCACGACACCCGCGACAGCCCATTCCTGCCCACGCAGGGGCATCTGGCCACGTTCGAGTTCGAGCAGGTGATCGGCACGTACGTCTATCCCCGCGGGATCGCCGAGGCGCGGCAGTACTTCCTGCTCAACGAACGGCCCGACGGCTCGGGCCGCCACGTGCTCTCGATCGGCTCGGTGCTCGGCATCTCCGGTTCGAACACGCCCGCCTACGACAACTTCTTCGCGGGCGGCTACAACACGCTCCGCGGTTTCGTGTTCCGCGGGGCGAGCCCCCGGCAGAACGTGGCCGGCAACTCGCCAGCGCCAGGCGAGCCGGCCGCGATCATCGGCGGTCCGTTCCAGTGGCTCAACACCGTCGAATACATGTTCCCGATCACCGCCGACGACACCCTCCGCGGCGTGGTCTTCACCGACTTCGGCACGGTGGAGTCGAACGTCTCGATCAACAACATGCGCGTCGCCCCCGGCGTGGGCCTGCGGATCACGCTCCCGGCCATGGGGCCGGCGCCGATCGCCCTCGACTTCGCCGTCCCGGTGGCCTATGCCCCGTACGACAGCAAGCAGCTGTTCAGCTTCTTCGTGGGCTTCGCGCGATGAGCAGCGCACGGCGGGACACGGCGACGCGGCCGCAGGAGCGGATCCTCGTGGTCTGCACGCAGTACATCGGCGACACGCTCCTGGCGATCCCGTTCCTGCGGAACCTCCGCCGGGCCCATCCCGATGCCGTGATCGACGTCTGTGCCGAGGGGGGGCCGCGGGCCGTGCTCGCGAACTGTCCCTACGTGGACGAGCGGGTGACCTGGAGCCGTCCGCCCCGGGACAGCCGCGGGGGGCTCGCCGCGATGTTCACGGCGCTTCAGGCACAGGCCACGTGGCTCAAGTCGCGGCGCTACACGCGGGCCTACCTGCTCAAGCCCTCCTTCTCGGCCGCGGCTCTGGCGAAACTCGCCGGCATCCCCTGCCGGATCGGCTTCGCCGGGGAGTCGAGCCCGCTGCTCACCCGCCGCGTGCGGCGGCGTCGCGGCCGGCACCAGGTGGAGACCTACCTCGATCTCTTGCGGGCCGAGGGCTTTCCGATCGACGACGGTCGCAACGAGAACTGGGTGCGGGCCTCATCCGCCACCCGCATCGGCCCGCTCGTCGATCGGCTGCCTGCCGGCCGGAAGCGGGTCTTTCTGGCCGTCCAGTCGACCGACGTCCTCAAGCACTGGCCGGCCGATCGCTGGCAGCGGATCGTCCGCTGGCTCGTCGAGTCGAAACAGTGCGAAGTGGTGCTCTGCGGCGGGCCGGCCGACATTGCGGCCCACGACGCCCTCCGCGAGGCGGTCGGTCCGGCCGTGGCCGCCCACGTCCACGACGTCTCGGAGTGGGTGTCGCTCGCCGACGCCGCGGCCCTCGCTGTGAAGATGGATCTCTGTCTCGGGATCGACACAGGACTGGTCCACCTCGCCTCCTCCGTGGGCGTGCCCGCGGTCGTGCTCGTGGGCCCGACCGACCCCAACCGCTGGTCGCCGTGGCGGACGGAATCGATCGTGCTCCGCTCGTCCCGCGTCATGCCGACTTTCACGGAGCGCCTGCTGACGGCGCTCGGCGCGACCGATCATCTCCGCTGGCCGTTGGGAACCGCCGCCACGGCCGACGTTCCGGGCGCCGCCGTCGAGGCGGCCGTCTGCCGCCTGCTCGGCGCTCGTGCCGTGTCCGACCCCCGGGTGTTCGACCTGACCGACGGGTCGTTTCGCTACGAGGTCTTCGCCACGCCGCCTGCCGCCGTGTCTCCGTCGGCCAGGCCGACGGCCGCCGTGCCGGCGACGTAGCCGAATCCCCTGCCCAGGAAGCCCAATCGCGTGAGCGATGCCCAGGAAGCCCAATCGCGTGAGCGATGGGGATCTGCCCGTCCGTGGCCGCAGGTTTTCAAGTAGCCGCAGGTTTTCAACCTGCGGAGTCGCCCCGCTCGGGGCTGCCCATGCCCGTCGCCGGACGCTCGCTCCGGGCATCCTGCCCTGCGCTCACTCGATGCTTTCTCCGCTCCGCCATCCTGGCTGCGCGGAGAAAGCAACGCCGGCTCTCGGGCACGGGCAGCCCCGAGCTCGTCCCCCATGCCGGAAGCCCAATCGCGTAAGCGCTGGCCAGGAAGCCCAATCGCGTAAGCGATGGGGATCTGTCCGGAGGTGCCATGGACCGGGCTCTCCTTCAAAGGATAGGTCGGCCAATGACACTTCGGCAAGCGTCGGCCGAGCAGCGAGGACCATGAGGAGCAACAGCCGGGACTGGCCGGGCTGGATGCGACGCTCGCTTCGAGGTGCCGAGGGGCTTCCTATCCACGCTCAAGGCCGGGTTTTTCTCGTTGGCTCGAGCCCGCCTTGAAACCGCTCTTCTCGCGGGCCGTCCGCGCCGTGGCATGGAATGCCATCAGAGGCTGTGGATGTCGATGTCGGGCAGCTCGACGGGCGACGCCTGAAAAATCGCCCGGTCGTCGTGGACCTGCACGAGCTCTCCCCAGTCGGTGGGCGGGCCGCGGGCGGGAGAGACTGGCGCAGGCTCGAGCGGTTCGCCCAGATGCGTGAAGACCTTCCGGATCGACCCCGGCTTGGGTGTAATGCGATCAGCCGGATGTCGCCGCCGCACCCCGGGCACTCGAGCGGAAACTCCTCCCCCACCCGAGCCATGA
>JBBAVS010000097.1:0-15623 GCA_040397585.1 Pirellulales bacterium | reverse complement strand
TCACGCTCAAGGACCCGGCCGAGGCCCAGCGGCAGCTCTCCAGCCGGCTCCGCGAGATCCGCGGCCTCATCAGCCGCTATCGGCTCGACCAACTCGTGAACCTCGACAAAAACGCGATCAAGCTCGCCGAGATCGAGGACCAAGCGAAGGCGACGCTCGAGAAGTCGCTCGCCCAGTCGGGCTACGGACTGAAGGTGGAGAGCGTGGGCATCTACAAGATCGTGCTTCCCGAATCAACGACCCAGAAGGTGTTCGAGACGATGATCACCACCCGCGAGCGGCTCAGCGAAAACGCGCTCCAGGAGGGGCAGGCCCAGGCCTCCGCGATCCGCAGCGAGGCCGAGAGCGCCCGCGAGCGGATTCTCGCCTTCGCCGAGCGGCGGGCCCAGACGATCCGCTCCAAGGGCGACCGCGAGGCCTCCAAGGAATATGAGAGCTTCGCCGCCAACGAAGACTTCGCCGTCTTCCTCCGCAAGGTCGAGGCCCTGAAGAAAATGCTCGATCACAACACGACGTTCGTGCTCTCGGCCGACAGCCTCGGCATCCTCGACTGGTTCAACCGCGATCCCGGCCAGGCCGCCCCGGCCCAGCCGCGGGCCCCGCAGCCCCGTCCGCTGCCGCAGTGACGTTCCTGGAAAACACAGCGCCATGAGCGATCCCACCGTCAACGAACTCCCCCCGCAGCAGGCCGCCCCAGCGCAGGCCGAGGATGTGGGCGACGTCTTCGATCCGGCGCAGCAGTCGCTCGCCGAGGCGCTGAAGGTGAGCTTCGGCATCCTCAAGTTCGCGATGTTCGGCCTGCTCGTGGCCTACTGCCTGAGCGGCACGTTCAGCGTGGGCTCCAACGAAGTGGCCCTCCGGCTGCGGTTCGGCGACTACGTGGGCGCTCCGGGGCAGCGGGTACTCGAGCGGGGCACGTATCTCGCGGCGCCGTTCCCGATCGAGCAGGTGATCAAAGTTGACACCCGGCCCACGACGATCGATCTCGACCGCGAGTTCTGGTACGAGATCACCGGCGGCGGTGATTCGAAGGAATCGTTCCGGTCGGGCCAGGCCAGGCCGCTCAATCCGATCAAGGACGGCTCGCTCCTCACGGGCGACTTCAACATCGCCCACGCCCGCTGGTCGCTCACCTACCGCGTCACCGACCCGGAGGACTACATCACGAACGTCGGCAAGCCATTGCTCGGCGAGGAGATCGTGCGGTGCGCGATCCAGCAGGGGATCGTGCAGGCCACGGCGCAGCTGCCGGCGGAGGACTTTCTCAAGGGGGTGGTGAACCGGGACCTCGCAATCGGCATCGCCCAGCGGCGGCTCGACGAGATGAAGACGGGCCTCACGATCGACCAGCTCAACCTCGACCAGGTGACCGCGCCGATGGCCGTGGTCAAAAGCTTCGATGACGTGACCACCGCCGAGGCCGATCGCTCGCAGCGGATCGTGGCCGCACAGCAGGACCGCACGCGGATTCTGGCCGAGTCCGCCGGCGAGGCCGCGGAGAAGCTCGTGGCGCTGGTGACGGAGTACGAGCAGGCCGTGGAGGCGGGCACGGCCGCCGAGGCCGCCGACGCCGAGGCCAAGATCGACCAGGCGTTCGCTGAACTCAAGGTGGAGAACGCGCTGGTCGGCGGCGAGGCGGCGAAGGTGATCAATGGAGCCAATACCTACCGCACGCAGGTGGTCGAGCGGGTGAAGTCGGAGCGGGAGATGTTCGAGCGGCTCCTGCCGCAGTATCAGCAGAACCCGCGGATCATTCTTTCGCGGCTCTGGGAGGATGCCCGCGAGCAGATTCTCACGGGCGACGTCGAGACCTTCTACACCGTGCCGGGCCAACTCCAGCTCCAACTGAACCGTGACCCGGAAATCCAGAAGATGAAGCAGCGGGAACAGCTCAAGAACCTGAAGAACGAGCAGAAGGAGATGCAGCGGGTCCGCCAGCTGCAGAACGGAAAATAGTGCAGGGAGGACTGACATGATCACGCAGGCGGCTCCCACCACCGTGGCGGCGGACGACTCACGACCCGTGGACATCAAGTGCGTCGGGGTCACGAAGATCTTTCGGGACTTCTGGATGCGACCGCGGGTCCGCGCGGTGGACGGCGTCGATCTCGAGGTCCGTCGCGGGCAGGTGTATGGACTGCTCGGCCCCAACGGCTCGGGCAAGAGCACCACGATCAAGATGCTCCTCGGCTTGCTCACGCCCACGGCCGGCCGGATCGCTGTGATGGGCAAGCGGCCCCGGCATGTGGATGCGAAGAAGGACATCGGCTACCTGCCTGAGGAGAGCTATCTCTACCGGTTTCTCTCAGCCCGTGAGACGCTCGACTACTACGCACGGCTGTTCCGGATTCCCGCGGCGATCCGCCGCGAGCGGGTGAGCAAGCTTCTGGAGATGGTGGGCCTCGAGGCGGTTGAGCATCGGCCGGTGGGGGAGTTTTCCAAGGGCATGCAGCGGCGGGTGGGGCTCGCCCAGAGCCTGATCAACGATCCGCAGCTTTTGATTCTCGATGAGCCGACGAGTGGCATGGATCCGGTCGGCGCCCGCCAGATCAAGGACGTGATCGAGAAGCTCGCCGAGCGGGGCAAGACGATCCTGCTGTGCACGCATCTGCTCTCCGACGTCGAGGACCTCTGCGAACGGGTGGCGATCATGTTCGGCGGCAAGGTGCGGGCCGAGGGCACCTGCGGCGAACTGCTCGAACAGCAGAACCTGACGAATCTGCAGACCGACCGGCTGCCGGCCGACGCGCTGGCGGAGATCGAGGCCGTGCTCGCGAAGCGGGGCCTCGGCCTCCGGAGCGTCGAGCAGCCCCGGCGACGGCTGGAGTCGCTGTTCCTCGAGATCGTGGATACCGCCCGCAAGGAAGGCACGCACACCAGCGGCGCCCGAAGTGGCGGCCAGATCGCCGACTTCCTCCGCGCGGGCGCCACGGAGGTGGCCGGCGATACGGAGACCGACGGCGAGGAGATCCTCGACTCGCTCGCCGCCAAGGCCGCAGCCCCGCAGCCCGCGCCGGCAGCGACCGCCACGGCCGCGGTCCGCGACGCGGGCCACCAAGAAGGCGACACCCTTGCCGACCTCGTCGCCCGCCCGACGCCCCCGCCAGTGGCAGCTCACCCAGCACAGGCTCCGCAGGCGGTCGAGGCCGACACCGGCCCGGACGAGGATCCCGACGACGACGTGCTCGCCTCCCTCACCCGCCGGTGAACCGATGGCAGCGACCCGACCAATCTCAGGCACGCTCCACGACGGCAGCTCATGGCGGCCGCTCGCGTTTTTCGCCGGTGTGCTCGCCGCGATCGCCGCCGCCACGGCGGCCGCTGGCTGGCTGCTCGACGCGCAGGCCGCTCCCACTGTCGCCACCGCTGTCCGTCTCGCCGGCCTCATCGCCGCGATCGGCTGGACGTTTTTCGGCGTCTCGACGCTGCTGGGGTCAGGTCGCGCGACAGACGTCGGCCCGGCCACCCGCGCGGCCTTGCTCACCGCCCTGCTCGCCGGCGGCAGCGGCCTTGCCGAACTTGTAGCGCGACAGGTGTCGCTGCCGCTGGGCGTCGCGCTCCAACTCGTCGCCGCTGCGGCGCCCGGGCTCCTCTTCTGGCAGGCGTTCAAGGCCGCGCCCCAGTACCGCTGGCTGGCCACTGCCGTGGGCGGCTTGGCCGGCACCGGGCTGCTCGTCTGGTTCCTCGCGCGAAACGGGCTCTCGGCCACAGCCCTGACGATCGGCGCCGTCGTCGCGATCACTGCGGCATTCCTTGCAGGGCTCATGCTGCTGCGGGCGATCCTCTCGGGCAGCGGCTGGGCGGCCGTAGCCCGCACGGTGGTGGACGAGGCGATCCGGATGCGGGCGGCGCTCGTGCTCCTGATCGTGCTCGTGCTCTCGCTGCCGCTCCTGCCACTGCTGCTCGACTCGGGCGAGCGGCTCGAGTACCGCGTGCAGTTTCTGCTCACCTGGGCCCTCGGCACGACCACGCTCCTGCTCGGCCTCCTGAACGTGTTTCTCGGCTGCGGCAGCCTCTCGGGCGACATTGACTCCAACCGAATCCACATGACGCTTACCAAGCCGCTCGGCCGCCCTGAGTATCTGTTGGGCAAGTGGGCCGGTCTCGTGGCCGTGAATGCCTTGCTCGTGGTCGTCGCCGGGATCGGGATCTACTCGTTCACGCGGCTGCTCGCGCTCTCGGAGGCGACGAGCCAGGGGGATCGCTACGCCGTTGACGAACAGGTGCTCACGGCCCGGCAGAGCGTCCGCCCCACGCACCCCAGCGGCGAAGCCTACGCGCAGGAAGTCGAAAAGGTGATCGATCAACTCGAGAAAGAATTGCCCGACGCCTTCAAGAAGGATCGGCAAGGCACCCGGCAGACCATTCGTGAACAGTACTTCAGGAAGTGGCATACGATCACTCCGGACAAAGTCAGCGAGTATGTCTTCTCCGGCCTGACGCACGCCAAGAAGACGTCACCCATCGTGCACCTGAGAATCCGCCCCTACGGTGAAGGATCAGGCTACGACAGGGCCGACGTGAGCTTCGCTCTCTGGGTGAATGGCCGCCCCTACCCCTACATCGACGGCGAGCACCGCCCCTACACGCTGGCCGGCCAGACCACGCACACCATCGACATCCCCACCGAGGCGATCGACGACAAGGGCCAGCTTCGGCTGACGATCGAGAACAAGAACCTGTTGCTTCCGGGGGCCGCCAAACCGACGACGATCGGACTCGTGCCGGGCAAGGGACTCGAGATCCTCGAGCCCGTCGGCTCGTTCGCCCAAAACTACCTCAAGTGTCTGTTCGTCGTCTGGCTCAAGCTCGCGATGATCGCGGCGGTAGCCGTCGCGTCGGCTACGTTCCTCGGCTTTCCGATGGCCGTGCTCCTGAGCCTGATGATTTTCCTCTCGGCCTTCGGCAGCGGATTCGTAGGAGACTCGCTCGAACTTTACACGGGCATGGACGATGCGACCGCGACCGTGAAGGACATGGCGGAACTCCGGTACTCGTCGTTCTACGATTTTCTGCGAAAGGGTGAATACTGGGAGGCGTTCAAGGTGATCATGGCCGTCGTGGGCGAACTGTTCGTCAAGGTGATTCCGTCGTTCGACCGCTACGATGCGGTCACGGCCGTCGCGACCGGCATGAACGTGAGCGTCTGGACCGTTCTCGAATGCATTCTCCGCGTCGGCATCGTGGCCCCGGTCGTGCTCGGCCTGCTCGCGTGGTTCTGCTTCGAGCAGCGGGATCTCGTCCGCTCCAACACGTGATCGCCGGAGCCACCGCATGAGCACAGCCATCGCCCCGCCCCGTCGCCCGAGCCCCGCCGCGGCCCGAAATCCAGGGCGGCCGGAGGATGACACGGGCACGCCGACCGCCGCCCAGCCGATCGGCAGCCGCGACTGGATCGTCGAAGCCATTTGCGGCGGAATCATCATCTGCTGCCTCGTCGGGGCCGGCTTCCTGCTGCGGTCGATCGGCAGGCAGCGGACCGATCTGCAGCTCGTGATGGCGGTCGAGGGCACGCAGGGAATGCCGCCACACGTGGCCCTGGCGACGGCGGCCCTCGGTACGTTTCGCGGCCTGGCCACCGACGTGCTCTGGATCCGGGCCGACGAACTCCAGGCAAAGGGGCAGTATTTCGAGGCCCAAACGCTCGCCGAGTGGATCACGTCGCTCCAGCCGCACTTCGTCAACGTGTGGGGCTTCCAGGCGATCAACATGGCCTACAATATCTCCGTGATGGCGGAGGAGCCGCTCGACCGCTGGGGCTGGGTGAGCCGCGGGATCGAGCTCCTGCGGTCGAAGGGGATCCCGCTCAATCCCAACGCCCCTAAGCTCTACGAGGAACTCGGCTGGATCCTCATGGACAAGGTCGGGGGTGACCGCGACCGCGAGCACTGGTTCCTGAAGCAGCGGCTCGTGAGTGACATGCAGGAGGTGCTCGGCGACAAGAACTACGGCCGCACCGCCGTCGAGATCGTGGAGGGCTTCGAGAAGGTCGCGAATTCCCCCGACACGCTCGAGCAACTCGTGGCGGCCCATCCCGAGGTGCAGCCGGTGCTGGATCTGATCGAGCGGCTCGGCGCCAAGCCCGACGAGGAGTTCCTCCGGATGCTCGGCCTGGTCGTGATGGTCAACGCCTCCGGCGACGCCGCCGTCATGACCGGCCGCGGCGTGCCGGAGGGCACGAACAAGCCGCTCGTCGGCACACTCCAAAACGTGCCCGAGCTCGGCAAACCCTGCTTCGAACTGCTGATCCCGCATCTCCAGAAAAGGGTGCTCCTCGACCGCTATCGGATGGACGCGAAAAAGATGCTCGGCCTCATGGAAAAGTATGGCCCCATGGACTGGCGGCACCCCAGCGCCCAGGGCATCTACTGGATGGAGGAGGGCTACGCGAAATCGACCGAGAGTCTCAACCGCGAGGGCCGCAACGAGCTGCTCGTGATCCGCCGCCGGCTCAACATGATCGCGGAGCTCATGCGGACCGGCAGGATCAACTACGACGCGGTCTCCGATCGCATCGACCTGCTTCCCGACCCCCGCTTCATCCCGGCCTATGAAGCCGCCCTCGCCGAGGCGATTGCCACGATCCAGTCTGAGGCGGGCGTGACGACGCAGTATTGGGGCCGGGCCGAGGTCGACGATCTCATGAAGGGCTGGGAAAGGTTTCTAAACGAGGCCACGATCATGGCCTACGTCTACGGCGACGAGCCGAAGGCGAACGAATGCTTTCAGAAACTCGTGAAAGTGGCACAAGAGCAGGGAATGGGCGACCAGCCGATCTACCGCGAGTCGCTCCAGACGTTCGTGACGCTCCGCCTCGGCGAGGTGATGAAGCTCGACCTCAACAACACCCGCCAGTTCGTGGACGGCATGCTCAACCGGGCCCTCGTGGACGGCCTCGCCCAGGGGCGGATGGACGTCTTCAACCGGTTCCTGAGGATGGCCTACAAGGTCTACGACAAGAAATACTCCGTCAGCGACCCGACCAAGATCCGCGTTCAGAAGCAGGTGGACATAGGCTCGTTCCCCGAACTCGTGGACGCGAGTTTCGAGCTCATGATGAAGCAGGGAAAGAGCCCGGTGCTCATGCGGGCCCGGATCTGGGCCTGGGCGCCCGAGGAGCTCAAGATCCGAGTCTGGCCGAAACTCCGGGAATCGCTCTCCGCACAGGCGACCGCCGCCGGCCTCGACCCGGTCCGGGCGTTTCCCCGGCCGCGGGGCTACGTCGAGGAAAAACCGGCGGACCAACGGCCACCGGCCGCGCTGGAAAACGACGAACCGAAGAAGCCGAAGCCCGCGGCCTGAACCCTGCCGGCCCTGCAGCGCCCCGCCGGCCCCGACGATCGCCCGCCCCGGCAACGTCGCGTATACTCTTGAAATCGGGCGGACCGGCGATCACACCGCCCCAGCGCCGGCCCGCACCCCCCGCATCCGAGGAAGGCACCCGCCGATGTCCCGCTCGTTTCGTCAGCCATGGATCCTGGCGGCGGTTGTCTGCTGTCTGACGGCGGCTCGTGTTGGCGCACAGTTCGACCTCTCCGTCGAGCAGCGGCTGCTCGAGGAACTGCTGCGCGACGGAAAGTACAAGCAGGCCTCGCTGGAGGCCCAGCGGATCCAGCAGTTGCTCAAGACGCAGGGGGGTGCCAGGAGCGGCCCCGCAACCCGGACCCGCATCGACCTGCTCATGTACCGCGAGTTCGTGGAGCGGCGGATGGGCAATCTCGACGCCGCCGACAAGACGCTCACCGAGGCCGAACGGCTGTTCACCGACAAGGATTTCCAACTCTGGATATACGCCAACGTCCCGCGCGGCGAAGACGCCGAGAAAATCAGGGAGTTCTGGATTCCGTGGTCGCTGATGTACTTCTCCCTGCTCGACGAACGCGGCCTGCTCCTCGTCGACCGTATCCGGACGGCGAACCAGGAACTGTCAGTCGCCGGGGCATCGCTGACGCCCGAGCGGCAGGCCCAGATCATCAAGTGGTTCAAGCAACTCGACGAACTCGAACGGAAACTGATGCACGCCCGCTCGACGTCACTGGCCAGGCTGCCGGCCGACCAAGACGCGCCCGAGGGGCGACAGCCCGGCAACCACATGATGCTCAGCAACGCCAGACCGCGGCTGATCGCCGGCCTCCTCTACCTCGAGGCCAGCAAACTGCCCTTCACCCTGCCGGCTGACATGGTGCAAACCGCGGAGGGTCCGGCCCCGAAATCGGACGCGCCGGTCACCGAGACCGCACAGGAACGCAAAGCGGCCGCGACCCGGCAGCGGCGGCGGGCCATCGAGTATCTGGAGCGGGCCGGCGAGGACGCCGAAGCGGCCTGTGCCGCGGCGCTCGGCCGCTTTGAAAACAAGCAGGATCCGACCGCCGAACTCGCGGCCGCCAAGGCGGAGGCCACGCGGATCCGGTCCGAGGTCCGCGAGCCCCTCGTCGAGGCACTGCTCCTGGACGGCAGCCTCGACCGCGCCCGGGAGATGCTCGACCCCCTGATCAACGACCTGCGGACCGTCGAAAAGGAACGGCATCCGTCGCTCGCCAAGCCGCTCATCCTGTCGGCCCGGATGGCGCTGGAGGAGACCCGCCGGAGCATCGCCGCCAAGGACGTGGTTCAGGCGGAGCGCCAGGCGAAGGGGGCGATCGAGTCGCTCTACGAGGCGAAGGTGCTCCTCGAGATCGAGGACTCGGAGTTCGACCGCGCGGCGCCGCTTCATGCCGCGCTCGCCTCCCTCATCGCCTCCTCGGACGACATACTGCGGAAGAGCGGGCAGCTCGTGGCCGCCAAGGATGCCGCCGACGCGGCGGCCCGCCGGGCCCTGCAGGCGATCAAGGCGAGCGAGGGACGACGGAAGCGCTGACGCCGAACGCGTCGGGGGCAGGGTACTACCCCGAGCATGATGGAGTTGACATCTGACGTCGATTCATCCGTGAGGGGTTGCCCATGCCCTGAGAGGCGGCGTTGCTGGCAAGTGGAGGCAGGATGCCGAAAACGCAGCCAGCATCGAGTGAACGAAGGCCTGGAGGGCCGGAGTGAACGTCCGACGAGCGGGGCATGAGCAACCCCGAACCGTCGGAGCGTTCTGTCAACTATTGGATGCTCTCGGTAGTAAGCCGTACGCCTGCGCCGGTGCTCGGCGCGGTATCGCGGCGCCACCCACCCGCCTCAGGGCTGCCGCTCCGCCAAGCCGGCGGCCGTCGCCGTGACCCGCTTCGCCAACTCGTCCGCGGGCGCCAGGCAAACATCGGCCGCCGCCACGGCCGCCTGTGCCAACTGGACTGCCGGCTCCCGCGCGCCTGCTCCGGCGAGCAGCTCCGCCAGATCAACAGCTGCCGTCATGGCATCCCGCTCGAACCGCTCGGGCCGCATGGAACCCAGGCCGGGAATGAGCAGTTTCGTGGCCCGTTCAGCCCGCTGCCGCCACGTGGCACGCTCCAAGGCGGCCTCCGCCCGCGCCAGCCAGACGAGCGCCACGCCGACGTCGGTGTCCGACTCGGTCCGGCTGACGTCCAGCAACGCCGCCGCACACCGCTCCGCAGTCGCGGCATCGGCGGCGCGCAGGGCCGCATCGGTCTCGGTGGCCAGGACCGCGGCATGCAAACGACCACGGCCGACGACAGCCGCCGGGCTGCTCCGCACCACCCCGAGGAAGTCGCGGGCCGCCGCCACGTCGCCGAGGCGTACCGCCAGCCTGGCCGCCGCCAGAAGCAACCAGGCCCGGCGCGGATCAGGGCTTTCGCCAGAGGCTTCGTCGGCCGGCACGAGCGTTGCCCGAAGGGCTGCCAGTCGTTCCCGCGCCAGGTTCGCGTCTTCATGCGCGGCTGCCAGCCGGGCATCCAGGACCGCGACTGCGGCCGCCTCGACCGAGCCCGCCGGAAAACGCTTCTCACGGATGCCACGCGCCCGGTCGAGCATCTTGGCCGCGTAGGTCAGGTCGCCCCCGGGGATCACGAGGTCGGCGAGTTGCACGGCCACGGCCGCCACCGCCGGATCGTCGGCGCCCCGCGCGGATACGAGCAGCGACCCGAGTCGTGACAGCGTGCTGCGGGCCGTCTTCGTGTCGCCGCGGTCGCTCGCGGCCAGGGCCGACGCCTGCAGCGCATCCAGCAGATCCTCCCCTGCTGACGACCCGTTCCCCTCCGCACGGCGCACTGCGGCTGCGAACGCCTCCTCTGAGCCGGACGGGTCGCCGAGGCAATGCCGCTCCCAGCCGCACCGCAGCCAATCAGTTACGGACCGATCCGCCTCCGCAGACTCGCTCGGCTCTTCGCGGCGGGCCGTCGCGATCCGCAACCGCAGCGAGCTCTGCGCCAGGGGAATGAACGGTGCCGGTGAACCGCCTACGCCCCCGGCTGCGGCGCTCGTGGCCGCCGGGGGAACAGGCAGCAGGGCCCGCGTTCGGAGTTCACGGGTCGTCAGGTCGACGATGTCCACGGCCACCCGTTCGTCGGCCGGGGAGGTGTCGGCCATCACGGTCCCAGGCCGCCGCAGGCGGTCGAGCGTCACCGCGAGGCCGACTGCCGTCGCACTGCCTCCCCCCAACGCGTCGGCCGCCATCGGCACCGCCTCGGCGAGCAATTCCATGGCCCGGTCGGTGTTGCCCCGGACAAGGTAGCCGCGGGCCGCGTCGCCGATTAGGACCGCGATCGCCTGCGATCTGGGCCCCTTCGCCCGCGACTCTTCCTCGATCGCCGCGCGGGCCAGCCGCAGCGCTTCGTCCGCCTGCGCCTGTTCGATGAGCGTGCCGACGAGCCGGCGGAGAGAATCGATCCACGGGGCCAATGGGGCCGCCGGCAACGACGCCCGGGCCTCGCGGCTGGCGGCCGCGTGTTGCTCGGACGCCGCGGCATCCCCGGCCGCCCGTGCGAGCGCCGCGAGCCGGAGCAGATCGGCGGCCGGGGCCGGGTGGACGGCACCGAACTCGGCCCGATCGGCCGCCAGCGCCGCCTTAGCCAGCGCCCGTGCCTGCCGCGCGTCGCCCGCCCGGCCGGCCTGCAGACTGCGGTGCATCAGCAGCCTGCCCTTGCCGCTCCGCGCGTTCTCGGCCTTCCCTTCCGCCGCGACCGCCGCCAGCAGCTGGTCGCGCACGACCGCCGCCCGCGCGGCGGGGGTGGTGTCCGCGTCTGTAGCTGCCCCGGGGAGCGATTCGATCTCCGCGACATGATCAAGGAGTTGCAGTATGGCCGTCAGATCGCGCGGTTCCACGATCCGCGCGGCGGCCTCGATGAGGCCCGTGGCGGCGGCGGCGTCCTCGGCTGCCAACGCGATCCGAACGGCATGCCGGACGGCGACGCGAAGTTCCTTCGCGGCGCCGACATCGACGGCGGAACCGTCCAGCGGCGGCCCACCGACCAGCGTTGCGATCCGCCGCGACGCCGCGGGGTCGCGCCGGGCCAGATCGAGGCTCGCCCCCCGCAGGGCCGCGACGACGGTCGCCGGATCCTCGGGACCGAGCTTCGCCCGCCTGATTGCCAAGGCCCGCTCGTACTGTCTGCGGGCCGTTCCGTCGTCAAGCGGCCGTTCGCGCATGTCCGCCAGGGCGACGAGCAGGTCGGCGGCAGGCGGCTCGGCCCCGCGGCCGGCGGCCTCCTCGGCGGCGAGCGCGGCCACCAAGTCAGCACGGGCTGCCGCGGCATCACCGCCGCGCAATGTTTTCCAGGCGGCCTCGATGCGGGCCGGCAGGGGTTCGCCGGCCGGCGACGTGGGCGGCACAACCGGAGAGGGGTTCACCACCGGGGGTTGAGGAACCACAGGCCCGGTGGGCGTCGGCTGCGAGGGCTCGCGAACGCCGGCGATCGATTCGATCCGTTGCAGCTGCGCTTCCGCGTCCTGCATCTTCGCCGCCAAAGCCCGGGCAGTCGCCAGATTCCCCTGCGCCTCGTCATCCTCGCCGAGGAGCCGCCGCACCCGGGCCAGTTCTGCGAGGCCGCCGACCGCATCCGCCGAGGGCTCCTGCGACGCCAGTTGCTGCTCCAGGGCCGCGGCCCGCTCCAGGTGCCGCCGGGCGGCGTCGTTCGCGCCTAGGGCGCCGTGCACCTCGGCGAGCCGTGTCAAAAGCCGCATCACGTCGCCCGCCGGTGTGTCGGGATCCTTGTCATAGGCGGCAAGCAGCCGCTCCATCAGCGGCAGCGCGGCCTGGCGATTGCCAAGCGCCAGTTCGGCGAGGGCGAGCTGCTTGACCGTCGCCAACGTCACCGGATGGTCGGCTCCCGCCGTCTCCTCCCAAATGGCAAGCGCGCGGCGCAGGGCCGCGGTCGCCTCGGCGTTCTGCTTCAGCGCCCTGTGGGCCCGTGCCAGCGGCAACAGCGTCGCGGCGATGTCCGGGTGACTCGCGCCAAGGGCGGCCTCCTGGAGCTGGATTGCCTTGCGGTAGAACACGATCGCGTCGGCGTACCCGCCGGCGGGCTGCCGGGCATTGGCAAGATTGACGTAGGCATCGGCGACGTATTCGTGCCCGTCGCCGAACTGCCGCGACCGGAGGCGGATGAAGTCGCCGCGCAGCCGCTCGCCATCCGGCCCGCGCCCCCCCTTCTCGAGCAGGGCCGCGATGCCGTCGAACAGCCTGGCGAGTCTTTCATCCTCCTTCTTTCCCAGCCGCGGGCAGCGGCGTTGGATCAGCCGCCGGGCGAGGGCCCAGGCGTCGTCCGTCTGCCGCGCCTTCAGGGCGGCCTCCGCGATGAGGATGCCGGCCGACAGGCAGAGCGGGTGGGACGGCCCGTGGAGGCGGCGCATGGCCTTCAGGGCCTGTTCGCCCAACGCCGTCGCAGCCGCCGCATCGCCGTTGGAGAGCAGGCACCTGGCCAGGCCGAGCTGATCCTCCGCGTTAGCGGCCTGCGCCTCCGGCTCGCCGCCCTCGTCGGCCTCGAGCGCGAGCCTGAAAAGTTCTGCCGCGGTGTCGGCGGCGCCGGCTTCGAGAAACACGTCGGCCGCCACCCGCAGGCTCCGCGTCGCCGTCGCTCCCCCGGCTGTAGCCCGCTGTTTCAACCGTTCCACGAGCCGGGTGACGGCTTCGTCGGCGCGGTCGAAATCACCGCGGGCCGCCGCGATCTCCACCAGCATGATCTCGTCGAGCGCGGCAGCGTCCTCCCCGCCGCCGTCCTTTCCGCCGTCGAGCACCAACGCCCGCCGCACCGCCTCCTCGGCCGGCGAATAGTCCTCGACCGCCAGATGCAGCCGGGCCGAGTCTCGCAGCAGTTCGGCCAGGGCATTGCGATCGCAGCCGGCATCCTTCTCACCAGCCGCCGCCGCGGCGTTGACCACGGCGATCGCCTCCGTCCACTGGCCCGCCAGGGCCAGCGCCCGACCATACTCCCCCGCAGCAGCGAGCGTCGAGGCGTGGCCGGCACCGAGGTGGCCGGCCCGCGGCTCGTACTGCCGTTTTCGTGCGGCGGCCGCGGCGGCGTGGTCACCGAGGGCCGCATACACCTCCGCGAGCTCCGCGTTCGCCCGCGCCGTCACCTCGTGCTCCGGCTCCAGGTCCTTCTGCAGGATGTCCACCGCGCGCACGAGTTCGTCGCGGGCCTGGAGCGTGAAGGCATGTTCCGGCCCCACGGCGGCGTCGAGCATCGCCAAGGCCCGCTTCATCGTCCCCAGCATGCGATCGACACGCCCCGCCGCGGCATGGATCTTTCCGAGAAGCAGCAGGGCCGCGGCCTGGGGCACGCCGTACTGCTCCTGCCCCGCCTCGATCAAAGAATCGCGCAGGTCTACGGCCCGCGTTAAGGGCACCTCGGCCTCGGGGAGTTTCCCCTGGGCGAAGAGAATCTGCCCGGCGGCGTCGAGGATCGGCAGCAGGTCGGGGTGGTCGTTGCCCTTGGTCTTCTTGACGCGGCTGCTCGCCGACCGCAGCGTCTCCAGGGCCCGGTCGAAATCGCCGGCGGCGCGGAGGGTTTCGGCCTGTGCGACCGCCGCCTCGACCCGCACGTCGGGCTGGTCGGGCAGGGGCGGGGTCGGTTTTCGCTCTCCCTGGGCGTGGCCCACGCCCGCCACGAGGCAGGCGAAGACGAACGTCGGCAGACGCCAGCCGGTCGCCGACGGCAACCACGCCGAGTTTGAGACCTTCCGAAGCATCGTCGCCAGCATCCCAGCACCATCGAGCACGCCCGGGACGAACGCCGGGGAGTCACAGGAGTCTAAGACGCCCCGTCAGCGGAAGCCACGGGCCCGTCGCCACCCCCGCTGCCGTGCCGGCCAACGCCGATGGCCAGGTGTCGCTCATGGAATTCTCACACCGGCCGGGCGGTAGCCCGGGGCACGCGATATCTTGGAAAGGGTTTTCGTATCGTTTGCGGAGGGCCGATGCCGATGCTGGTGTCCCTGGCTGGTCAACCGGGCCGCATGGCGCGCGGGTGTTTCTTGGCGACGGTGGCGGTGGTGGTGTCGCTATTTCCGCCGCTCCGCTGCGGCGCGGTGGACCCGCCTGCACTCACCGCGGAGGAGGCCCGCACTCTCGTCGCCAAGCGGGGCGGGCCGCTCCTCCTCGACGAGGTCGCGAGTCTGGACGTCGACGCCGCGAAAATCCTCGCGGCCCACGGAGCCGGCATCGCACTCGACGCCCTGAAGGCCCTCCCGTTGCCGACGGCCACGGCGCTCGCGATGCATGGCCGGCAGCAGCCGGCTGCGGACGCGGGCGATCCGGCGATACTCATCGGCCGGCTGCGGACGATGCTGGTAGAGAGCCATGCCGATGGCGACTTGATGCGAGACATGATCGACGCGTTCGCGCCGCCGAACCCTGGCAGCCGGACCAGTGCCTGGCTGTCGCTCGCAGGACTCGACGAGCTCGCCCCGGAGACTGCCCTGGCCCTGGCCATCCACGCCGGTCCGCTGGCGCTCGACGGCGTTCGCAGCCTGTCCGTGGAGTCGGCCCGGGCCCTCGCTGTTCACACCGGCGAACTGTCCCTCGGAGGCCTCGAGCAGCTCCCGGCGGACGTGGTTCGGGCGCTCGCCGACCACCGTGGACCGGTGGCGATCCCGGATCCCCTGCGCCCGGCCACACGGCTGCCGGACGCCGCTGCCACGGCCCGGCCGCCGGCGCCGGACAAGGCCGAAGAACCACCAGCCATCACGACCGAAGGCAACCGGCCCGACCCGGTGGCCAGCGGACCGAACCGATGACCGCGGCCGGTCCCGTGTTCCTCGACCACGCCGCGGCCACGCCGCTGCGACCCGAGGTGGCCGATGAGCTGGCCCGCACGGCGACGGAGGCGTGGGCCAATCCGTCGAGCCCGCACGCGGCGGGCAGGCGGGCCAGGCGGGTGCTGGAGGAGTGCCGCGAGCGCATCCTCGCGCTCGTCGGCGCCCGGGCCACGGGCAGCGGCCGCGACCGGCTGGTGTTCACCAGCGGCACGACCGAGGCCAACCGGCTCGCCCTCCTCGGCATGGCCGCCGGGCAGGCCGGCGCCGCCGGGTGCATCGCCTCGTCCGCCCGCGATCACGCCAGCGTGCGCGCGACGGCCAAAGAACTCGGGGACCGCGGCTGGCGGGTGTTCGAGCCGATGCTCGAACCGACCGGCGCGATCGATCGCGGCTGGACGTTTCCCGAGGATGCCCCCCGCCCCCGGATCCTTTCCCTGACGCTCGTCTGCGGGCAGACGGGCACCCGTGAGCCCCGCGGCATCGGCCCC
>JBBAVS010000096.1:0-15739 GCA_040397585.1 Pirellulales bacterium | reverse complement strand
GCCTGCCATCGGTCACCCCGGGCTGCGGGGCGCGGCCCAGTGGCCGTCGCGGTAGGTCCTGCCCAACAGCCGCGTGGCCTCGTCGTCGCCCACGACCCGTTCGCCGCCGGGGTCGAGTTGCAGCGAGCGGCCGAGCTCCACCGCCAGGTTGCCCAGGTGCACGAGCGCTACCGTCCGGTAGGCCTCCTCGATGTCGGCCTTCGGCCGCGTGCCGCCGCGGATCGCCGCCACGAAGTCGGCTTGATGGCTCGGCATCGGCGGCGCGTCGGCCGGCGGCTTGACCTCGACTCGGCGGTTGGAGCCGTCGAGCAGCTCGACCTTGCCCCGTTTGCTCACGAACAGCTGGCCGTTCGTGCCGTAGAACTCGGCGCCGCTGTCGCAGTTGTGGGGATAGTTCCCCGACCAGAGCCGCATCTCGAAGATCAGCTGGCGACGCTTGCCGACGCTGCCGTCTCCGGGGTATTCGAAGGCCAGCGTCGCGGTGTCGGGGAACTCCTGGTCGTCGTCGATGCCGTACTTGCCCCCGACGCCCATCGCGGTCGCCGGCAGGGCATCGGCGCCCAGCCCCCAGCGGGCATAGTCGATCTCGTGCGTGCCGTCGTTGCCGACGTCGCCGTTGCCGAAGGCGTGCCACCACCGCCAGTTGTAGTGGAAGCGATTCTCCTGGAAGGGCAGCATCGGCGCCGGCCCCACCCAGAGATCGTAATCAACCCCGGGGGGTGACTGGGTCGGCTGCTGGTGGCCGATGTTCTTCCGTCGCTGGATGTTCCATGCCTTGGCCACGAGGACGTCCCCGATCGCCCCCTCCCGCAGCAGCCTCACGGCGTTGGCGATCAGCGGATCGGAGCGGCTCTGCGTGCCGTGCTGCACCACCACGCGATTGCGGCGGGCCGCCTCGAGCAGCAGCCGGGCCTCGCGGAGGTTGTGGCTGCAGGGCTTCTCCACGTAGACGTGCTTGCCCGCGTCGCACGCCAGGATCGAGGCCGGGGCGTGCCAGTGGTCGGGCGTGGCGACGATCACGGCGTCGACCGCCTTGTCGTCGAGAATCCGCCGCAGGTCCGCGACGGCCTCGCGGGCCCCGAGTTCGGTGCGGGCCGCATTTCGCCGCTCCTCGTCGGGATCGCACACGGAGGCGATGCGGACGCCGGGCACGCTCGCGATGGACTTGGCCACGCCCCGGCCCTGGTTCCCGCAGCCGATCAACGCCACCACGACGTCGTTGCTGGCTCCGGCGCGCACAGCCGACGAGGCGAGCGCCACGCCCGCCGTGCCGGTCCACTGGATGAAAGCTCTCCGATTGGTCGCCATCTGATTTCCTCCCGCGTTCGCGCCTCGTGCCGCCGCATAGCAGCATAGCCGCCGGCCGCGTCTCGTCGCCCGCAGTTGCATGAATGTGCGCACAATCCCCGGGCGGCAGCCCGATTCCCGCCGCCAGCATCTGCCGTAGACTCGTCATGCAGGACGACACTCACGCGGGAGGCAACGCGGTGCATCGACACGATCGAGCGATTTGGGGCGGGTTCCCTGCGCCGAAGTGGCCTGCTCTCGTCCGCGCGGCGAGTAGCCTTGCGGCGGCGAGCGTCGCGGTAACCGTCATGGTCGCCGTCGCCGCCGGTTTCGAACTCGACCGCCGCGATGACCGCCTGCGCATCGTCGATGAGGCCGGAAGGACCGCGGCCGTGTTCACGTTCGGTGATCCGCTCGTCGGGCGGCCGGCGCTCCGCGACCTGCACGCCCCCGGCGGCGCGATGGTCACGCGGCCGTGCCCGATTCGGTCCGGAATCGACCCGGACGACCACGCGACCCTCCATCCGGGCGTGATGCTCTGCTTCAGCGACCTGTCAGGAGCCGACCCCTGGCGGCACAAGACGGCCGTGCGATTCGTGGGCTTCGTGGACGAGCCTGAGACCACCGCGGGGGCAGTGCGCTTCACCTTTGCGGCCGAGTACCTCGCGGAACCGGAGGATTCCCCGACCGCGACGGTCGTCTGCCACGAGGAATCGACGGTGACGATCGCCGACCGCAGCGTCGCCGGCAAGGACGTGCGGGTGGTCACCTGGGATGCGCGCCTCACCGCGGTCGGGAAGCCGGTGACGTTTGCCGATGTCGAGGAGATGGGCTTTGGCATCCGCCTCGTCAAGGAACTCGCGCCGAAGTGGGGCGGCCGCTACCTCGCCGCCCACGGTGGTCAGGATGAGAAGGGCATCTTCGGCACGCAGGCGGACTGGGTCGATGCCTCGGGCGAGGTTGCGGGCGAGAGGGTCGGCGTGACGCTCGTCGATCGCGGCGCCGGTGCACGACGGGCCTTCCTCCACGCCCGCGACTACGGCTGGCTCCTGGCCAACACCTTCGGGCGGCGGTCGTACACCAAGGGGGAATCGGGTGCGTTGACGATTCCCCCCGGCGGCCAGCTCGGCCTTCAGTATGCCCTCGTGCTGCATGGCGACGTGCCGGACGACGCGCTGGCCGAGCTCGTCGCCGCGGCGGTCACCGCTCCACGTTGATCGTGGCACGGTGTGTTTCTGGCGGTGCGGGATGTCGTCAACTCCAAGGCGGAGCATGATCGCGTGAAGGGAAGCGTAGCGCAGTCCGAGGCGATCGTGTTCGCCGATCCCGCCACCGGACGAACCATCCGGCAGGTGACGGCGCACCGTTCGATCCACCACCACCCGTTCTACTACCTCCCGGCCTATGACGACCGGATGCAATGGCTCGTCTTCGTCTCGCACCGTACCGGCCGTCCCCAGATCTTCCTGGAAGATCGCCAGTCCGCAGCGCTCGTGCAGCTGACCGATCGCGACGATCTGAATGAATGGAGCATCCATCCGTCGCATGACGGCGGCTGGGTCTACTTCACCGCCGGGTCGGGCTGCTGGCGGGTCTCAACGGCCACCGGTTTCACCGAGGAGTGCCTGGCGCACTTCGGCGACGTGCCAATGATCCCTCCAGGCATGGTGGGAGATGCCATGGGCACGACGTCGCTCTCGACCGACGACCGCTGGTGGATCGTGCCGGTGAAGATGGGCGCGATCGCCCGACTGCATGCCATCGACACCGCGTCGGGGCGAGTCGAGGTCGTGATCGAGCATCCCTCGATTGGCCACCCGCAGGTGCATCCCGACGATCCGAGCCTGATCCGCTTCGCGGGCCGCTACACCGAGCGGATCCACGTCGTCCGCCGCGACGGCAGCGGCCATCGGCTGGCCTATGACCGCGACGTGGCTCGGCGGGAGTGGATCGTGCACGAGATGTGGATGCCGCGGGCGGCCGCGGGCGGCCGCAACGAGATCGTCACCGTCGTGTGGCCCCAGGGGATGATCGGCATCGACGTGGACAGCGGACGAATCCGCCGGGTCACCGACTTCCCGGCCTGGCATCCGATGGTGCGCCGCGACGGTCGGTCATGCGTGACCGACACCAAGCATCCGGATCGTGGCCTGTTCACCTTCGACCCTTCGGCCGGCCCGGAGGGCCCGGTGACCCAGCTCGCCGAAAGCCTGTCGAGCAACGCGGGCGACCACTGGAACACCGATCACTGCCCGTACGACGACGGGCCGGTGACGGTGCATGCCCCCCAGCACACCCACCCGCATCCGTCCTTTTCCCCCGACGGATCACGGGTGGTGTTCACGAGCGACCGCACGGGCGTCGCCCAGGTGTACGAGGTCGTCGTCGACCGAGGCACGTGAGCTGATGGAGGCCTGGCGATCGTGGTCCGCCCTCGGTTTCGCGGCATGCGCGGCGCCGACGCGGCCGATGGTGTGGATTAGAATGGTGCCGACACAGAGGGAGGATCAGCGATGACCAATCCAGTCGTTTCGCGACGGACCATGCTCCGCGGCCTGGGTGTTTCCATGGCGCTGCCGTGGATGGAGTCGCTCTCCGTCTGGGGCGCTGATGCGCAGGCTGGTGGGGCCGAGGCTCCGGTGCGGCTGGCGGTGCTCTTCGCCGGCAACGGCTTCCATTCGCAGGAGTGGTGGGCCGAAGGGGCGGGAACCGACATGAAGCTCGGCAAGGTGCTCGAGCCGATCGCCGGTTTCCGCGAGAAACTGCTCGTCGTGAAGGGGCTGTACAACGAGCAGGCGCGGAAGGGCAACATCCACAGCTCGCAGACGGGCAATCTCCTCTCCGGCGCCCCGCTGGCCTCCGGCGGCGACATCCGCTCAGGCACGAGCATCGACCAACTGCTCGCCCAGAGCTACGGCCGCGCGACGAAGGTGCCGAGCCTCGTGCTCGGCTGCGAGAAGTCGAATCCCTCGGTCCACAAAAACTACTCGATGCTCTACAGCTCCCACATCTCGTGGAGCTCGCCGACCACGCCCACGCCCTTGGAGCTCTATCCTGCGCTCGCCTTCGACCGGCTCTTCAAGGAGGGGACGGAGAAGGGTGACGAGAGCGTGCTCGACGCCGTGATCGAGGAGGCGGGCGACCTCCGGCGACGGATCAGCACGACCGACCGGCGGAAGCTCGACGAGTATCTCGACAGCGTCCGCGACGTGGAGCAGCGGATCGCCAGCGCCGGGCAGCGCGGCGAACTGCAGGGCTGGAAGCCGACGCTCGCCACGCCGGACATGCCGCGGCCGGCCGACGGCATCCCGCAGGATATCGCCGAGCACATGCGGATGATGTGCGACATCCTCGTGCTCGCCTTCCAGACCGACACCACCCGGATCGTCACGCTCAAGCTCAACAACGACCACTCCGCGCTGCGGTTCCCGAACCTGCCGCGGACCGACAATCCCGCGCAGGGCATCGACTACATGATCCACCACCTGCTCTCCCACTCCGACGGGGCCGACTGGCTGAAGGTGAACCAGTTCTTCATGGAGCAGATGGCCCACGTGGCCCGCAGGCTCGACGCGATCGACGAGGGGGGCCGCACGGCGCTCGACAACTCGATGATCATGATGTGTTCGAGCATGATGGCCGGTGCGAAGCACGACAACGACCAGTTGCCGGTGGCGGTGCTCGGCCGGGCCGGCGGTCGCCTCGAGTCGGGCCGCGTGCTCGACTACTCCACAGCCGAACAGCGGCAGATGTGCCGGTTGTATCTGTCGATGCTCGACAAGATGGGGGTGCCGCAGAAGACCTTCGGCGACGCTACGGAACCGCTCGCCGAGATCTGAACTCGGCACAGAGGCTGACAAAAAAATCCCCGCGTGGCACGGGGCCACGCGGGGATCTCGTGAACTCGCCTGGACTCCGCGGCTCAGTTGAGGGCGGCGGTCGTCTCGGCCGACGCCGTCCGGAGGGCCGGATCGAGGGTGAGATCGACGACGTCGCCAGCGGCAAGGTCGATCACCTTCGAGACCGTCCGCTCCTGGCCGTCGACGACGGTCGCGACGCGGATCTCGTAGCCCTTCCAGGTCTTCCCGGCGGGCAGGCTCGAGGTCTCGAACGTCCGCACGTCACCGGTGGACACGGTGGCACTGCCAGCGAGCCAGACCTGGGCGTCGGCCGGCACGCGGAGGGTGACGCTCGTCTTCGGGGCCTCGACGGCCGCCTTGAACGAGACGCTGGACCGCTGGCCGGCGGTCAGTGCGACGACCTTCGTCGACTCCTTGCCGGCGTCGGTCGCCATCCGCACCACGAACTCGTACTTCTGTCCCGCGGTCAGGCCCCGCGACAGGTAGCGGCGAACCGCGCCCTGCGAAGTGGTCTTCGTGCCGTTGACATAGATGGTCGCGTCGGCCGGCACCTCGACGACGAGCAGGGCGCCGTCGGCCGGAACGGTCTCGCGAACCGTGGAATCGAGCATCCCGGGAACGGCCGTGGGCGTGCCGATGATCTCGCCACCCGTCATCGACGGAGTCTCGTTGATCACGCGATACGACTCGATCGGCATCGCCGACGAGTAGCCCTCGACGGACGAGGAGGTCGAGTAGCCACCGTAGGAGCCGCCGGCGGACCCGCCGTACGCCCCGCCGGACGAGCCACCCGACGAACCGCCGCCCGACGAACCGTACGACGCGGAGTAGCTACCGCCCGCCGAGCCGTAGCTACCGCCGGCCGAGCCGTAGCTGCCGCCGGCCGAGCCGTAGCTGCCGCCCGACGAGCCATGCCGAGCCGCCCGCATCGCCCGCTTGTAGGCGTGGTGCGAACCCCAGCCGCCGCCCGACGACCCATACGAACCGTAGCTGCCGTAGCTGCCGCCTGACGAGCCGTAGCTGCCGCCTGACGAGCCGCCGCCGTACGAGCTGAAGCTGCCGCCGGACGAGCCGCCGGACGAACCACCCGAGGAGCCCCCCGACGACCCCGAGGAGCCGTAGCCGCGATAGCGGTGGTGCCAGCCTGCCTGCACGTCGCAGGCCGCCGCGACGACCGCGACGAACGAGACCAATCCAGCGATCCGAATCCAGCGACGCTGCGCCACCATGACGGTGAAACTCCCGAGGTATTTCGCGTGATGCTCCGGTCAGCCCCGAACCACTTCGGGGCAGAAAGCCGTGATGCTCGGCAAAGATAGTTTGCCGGCTGCGCAAATCAAGCAGTTTGGCGAAGATATTCCAGCAGGGCTGAATGGACCACGAGGCGGCCCGCCGGCGGCCGCGCTTTTCCGACAACACCGGTCCGGGGCGAACCCGTCGGGAATCGGCCGTGAATCCTGCTGTTTCAGGGCGTTCCCGCGGCCTCGGCCGGTCACCGGCCCGCGGCTTCGAGCACCACGGCATCGACGTCGAACGTGCCGGTGGCACCGGCCATGCCGATCATGAGGCTGCCCTCCCTGGCCCAGGATGGCACGTCGATCCGGTCATCCACGGCGGTCCAGCCAAAGTCGCCCGACCACGGCCCGACGATGGCCGTGCTCGACCGGCGGCGGTCGGCGTCGAGAAACCGGACCGCGAAGCAGGGCCGCTCGTCGGCCGTCCGCCCGGCGATCACGTCGTGGCCCTGCACCTGCGCCCGGAGCCGCAGCCGCGAGACCTTCCCGCCATCCACCGCGAACCCCTGGAAGATCTGCGCCGGCCGGCCCGGCTCCGCGTTCCGCAGTCGCAGCGCGCGGCTCCCCTCCCCTGCCCCGTCGGCCAGCACCTCGCACTGCCGGCCGTAGTACCAGGCCGCAGGGAGCGGCCCGCCGTCGAGCAACTCCTCGAAGCCACCGTTGCGGATCGCAGGCCGGCTGCCGTCGGGCTGCACGCGCCGCGACTCCTCCGCGGCGCCCGTCATCGGCACGAACAGCGTGGGCTCGATCGTCTCGCGAACCAGCTCGGCACCACGGCGGGTGATGCGCACGAGCCGCTGCTCGAACCGCTCGCCGACGGGGATCACCATCCGGCCGCCGTCCGCGAGCTGGTCGAGCAGCGGCTGCGGCACGTTCTCCGGCGAGCAGGTGACGATGATGCCGTCGAAGGGGGCATGCTCGATCCAGCCCGCGAAGCCGTCGCCCTGCTTCGTCACCACGTTGTCGTAGCCGAGGCGGCCGAGCGTGCGGGCCGCCCTGTCGGCGAGCGGCTTCTCGATCTCGATCGAGTAGACGGTCTTCACGAGGCCCGCCAGCACCGCCGCCTGGTAGCCGCTGCCGGTGCCGATCTCGAGCACGCGATCCCCCGGCTGCGGCTGGAGCTGCTCCGTCATCAGCGCCACCACCAGCGGTCCCGAGATGGTCTGCGCCTCGCCGATCGGCAGGGCCATGTCGAGATAGGCCTTGGCCCGCTGGGCAGCGGGCACGAAATCGTGCCGCGGCACCAGCCGCATGCTCTCGAGCACCCGCGGATCGGTCACGCCGGCGGCGGCGATGTCGTCGCGAACCATCCGCTCGCGGGCGGCGCTGAAATCGGAACCCGGCGCGGCAGCCACGGCCGCCGCCGCTCCTACGGCCACCAGGGCCGCCGCAACGCGACGCATCCCGCCTCCCACGAGCCCCTCCCGGGCTTGCCTTACCGCGCGGGAGCGGGCTGGCTGCCGACGAGTTCGATCTCGAACACCAAGACCTCGTTGGGCTCGATCGCCGGCGGCGATCCCTCCTCGCCGTAGCCGAGTGCCGGCGGCAGGTGGATCCGCCACTTGGAGCCCGCCTTCATCAGCGGCAGGGCCTCCTGCCAACCGGGCACCACGCCGCGGAGCGGAAACTCCGCCGGCGGTCCGGCCGGGTCGGTCCCGTCGAACCGCGAACCGTCGATGTGGCTGCCGGCATAGTGGGCGGAGACCACGTCGTCGAGCGTCGGCTGCCGCCCCGTGCCCTCCTTGAGCACCTCGTAGAGCAGGCCGCTCGGCAGCGCCTTCACCGCGGGCTCGGCGGCCTTCTTCTCGAGATACTCCGCGCCCTTCGTGAGGTTGGCCTTCGCGGCCGCCTGCATCTTCTCGACGATCTCCCGCTGCTTCTGCCGCATCACGGCCTCGAGACCGGCGAGCGCCGCGCGAAACTTCGGCTCGTCGAGTTTCGGCTGCTTGCCAGTGACGGCATCGGCAAGGCCCGCCGCGAGTCCGGCGAGATCGACGGGCGAACCGATCTGCTTCTGCTCGGCGAAGATCTGCTGCCCGATCCGGAAGCCCATCGCGTAGCCCATGTCTTCGGCCGACGCCTGCGCCGCGGCCGCTGGCGGCGCCGCCAGCGGCTCGAGCGCCACCTGGGCCAACGCCGCTCCCCCAGCCCAGACTCCGACCGCGCTCACCACCGCCAGCCACGACGCGCTCCGCATGACGACCCTGCTCCCTCGTGTTTCGCGACGATCGATCCGGGCACCCGCGGGGATGCCGTGCTCGCGGAGAATAGCACAACCGCCACGCCGCGTGCCGCTCACGGCTCCCCCGCCGGCCGGGCCAATGCCCCGCGGGTGAGTTCCAGGAACGCCGTCTCCAGATTCACTTCCTGCTCGCGGAGCGACACGAGGCCGTGCCCGTCGGTGACGAGGCGGGCCGCCAGCGCCGAGCCGTTGGGGATGCCATCGGCGAGCGCCACCACCACCTCGCCGTCCTTGACCGTCACCGCGGCCGCCTCGGGGCACCGCTCCAGCGCCTTCGCCGCCGCCTCCGGCGATCCGGCCACGCGGATCCGCACCGTCGGCCGGCCGCGAACCTGCGCGAGCAGATCCTGCACGTTGCCGCAGGCCAGCAGCCGCCCGTATTCGATGATCCCCACGCGGTTGCAGATGTCGGCCAGCTCCGGAAGGATGTGGCTCGACACCAGGATCGTTTTGCCCATGCCCTGCAGACGCTTAAGCAGGTTCCGCATCTCGATCCGGGCCCGGGGATCGAGCCCGCTGGCGGGCTCGTCGAGGAGGAGCACCTGCGGATCGTGGAGGAGCACCCGTGCCAGCCCGAGCCGCTGCGTCATCCCGCGCGACAGGCTCGTGACCAGTTCGTCACGCTTGGCGACCAGATCGACGAGTTCCAGCGAACGCTCCGCCACCTGCCGGCGCTTCGGGCCGTCGATCCGGTAGGCGGCCGCGAAGAACTCCAGGTATTCGATCACCCGCATGTCGTCATAGACGCCGAAGATGTCGGGCATGTAGCCGATGGCGCGGCGGATCTCGCGGGGATGGGTGTAGATGGAGTGGCCGCAGACGTAGGCCTCGCCCCAGGTCGGCGAGAGCAGCGTGGAGAGAATCCGGATCGTGGTCGTCTTGCCCGCGCCGTTGGGGCCGATGAAGCCGAACAGATCGCCCTGTTCGAGCTTCAGCGTCAGCGATTCCAGGGCGAAGAAATCACCGTACTTCTTGGTGAGGTCGATCGTCTCGATCATGGGGCAGCCTCCGCGGCGACGGGAATCACGATTCGGCAGAGCGTGGGGGCGGCGGCCGTCGTCGCCACGGGACCACCGCCACCGGCCACGCCCCAGCGGGTCGCCGGCATCCCGTCCGCCACGGTGCCCACGAGCACGGCCCGATCGACGGCAAGCAGCGGCGAGAGATCGAGGCGGCCGAGGCGGCCGGCGTCGAGGCCGGTGTAGGCGGCGCCCCCCGCGGCGCCGTGGAAGGCGGCCACCTCGATGATCCGCGCCACGTCGGTGCCGGCCGGATTCCACGGCGTGCCCGCCTCGCGGTCCTTCGCGGCGGCGCGGCGGGTGAGGGCGCTGGCGAGCGACCGTGGCCCGCGGCCGGTCGCCGTGTCGTAGCGGTCGCCGGGGCGGAGCGTGCCAACGTCGTAGAGCCAGCCGGCATGCAAGAGCCGGCAGTTCTCGAGCGCACAAGGCAGGTGGTGCGACACGCTGCCGCTGAGCGTGGCCTGCGCGGTGAGGGAGAGCGACGAGCTCACCACGGGCAGGGGCGTGCCCCCCGACCACTCGGCCTCGAAGAGCCGGCTTGCGGCCGCGGCCACGGGCACCTCGTCCAGCCCCGCGAGCGAGCCGCCATAGCGGTAGTCGGCCGCCGCCAGCGACGGATGCGGCACCGCGGCATCGAGGCCGCCGAACCCGCGGCCCGCCACCCCCCACCAGGTCACGGACGCAGCCTCGTCGCCGTCGCCCTCGGCGAGCGCCGGCGCCACCATCACGTCGAACCGGTCGTTGGCCGGGGAGTGGACGGCGAGCCACGAGGTGCCCCGCACGCGGCCGGTGTCGGCATCGATGTCGAGCACGTCGGCCGTCCGAGCCGTGGCGTCGCGACCGCCTCCCCAGCGGGCCTTCAAGCCCCAGGCGGCGGCCGTGAACCCTGCGGCCAGGATCGGCAGCGTGAGCCAGGCGATCCACGGCCGCCCCTGCTTCGACACGAACCACCAGTCGAGCGGGTAGAGACAGAGCACGTAGAGCAGGCCCAGGCCGGCGATCACCTCGAAGGGCACGGGCTTGCGCGTCTGGCCCGCGTCGGGCGGCCGGCCGTCGCGGGCTGGCTCCGAGCCGGAGTCCGACGGGGCGGCCGGAACGGTGTCGAGGGCGGCGTGCAGCTGGCCGGCGAGGTCCGGCATGCCCCCCTGCTCCGCGGGCCGCTGATCGAGGCCGCCACGCGATCGTCCTCCCAGGCCCGCGGCCAGGAGCGTGTCACACCCTGGCCAGCCGCGGAGCGGCTCGGCGTCGAGATCGAGGCCCAGCCAGGTGATGGTGCCGAGCCCATGCGCCCGGCGCGTGACCACCGGCCCGGCCCCCGCCTCGGCCATGGAGACCAGCACGACACCGGACGTCGGCCCCGAGAACCGTGGCACCGCCACTCCGTCGGGCGGCAGGCGATCGCCAAGCCCGCCCGTGCGTGCGAACGCCTCGATCGGCCCCGGTCGCCTCAGCCGCACGAGCTTCTCGAAGGTGCCCGGCAGCCAGTTGGCCGCCGGCGATCCCGTGGGCCAGACCTCCGCGGCCGACGCCGCGCAGGCCAGCACGAGGCTGCCGCCCCCCCGCACCCAGGCCTCGATCCCGCAGCGGACATCCGCCGGCAGCCTCACCGCGGCGCTGCCGGTGATGACGATCGCGTCGGCCGCATCGAATCCACGCGCCGCCGAGCCCACGGCATACGGCGCCGCATCAGCCACGACGACCGTGCTGGTGCCCCGATCGCGATCGACGAGCCGCGCGGCCCGTGCGACCGCCGGCAGGTCGCCGTAGACGATGATCAGGTGGTCGGTCGAGAGGATCGGATCGGCGAGCCTCCCCTCCGTCGTGACCGGCAGTCCGTCAGCACCGGCCACGTCCACGCGGTAGCGGCCCGTAGGCCGACCGAACCTCACGTCCACGCGGGCCTCGACCCTGTCGCCGACGCGGATGGCGACGGCCGGCGGCGAGCGGACGAGCTGCCCGTCGTCGTCCTCGGCCCAGACGTGAACTTCCTGCCCGGGCACGAGCCCGTCGCCCGACGCCGACACCACCAGCGGCGTCCACGAGCCGACCCGCCAGCGGCCGCCGCAGCCCGCCGTGACGTCGATCCGGGCGGGCTCCGCCCCCTGCAGCCCCGCACCGCTGCCCGGCAGCAGCAGCAGCAACGAGCCCGCGATCAGGATTCTCCGCCACCACTCCCGGCGGCCGCTCATGGCTTCTCCGCGTCGGGGCAGGTGCAGACAAACTGGCCGCAGCCCGGACACCCGTTGCCGTATTTGCGGCGGACGGCGTCGTCGAGATCCACGCCCACGACGTTGGCGATCGTGGCCAGCCAGGCGAGCACGTCGGCGAACTCGAGCGTCTGCTCCTCGTGGCTGCCGCTGCGGAGGGCCGTGGCGAGTTCGCCGATCTCCTCCGTGAGCCACATGAAGGTGCCCTCGACGCCCCGCGAGGCGTCCTTGTCGTGATACATGGCCCGGATGAGGTCCTGAAACTCCCGCAGCGTCATCGTGGCGGTGGCTCCCGGTGGTTCGGTCGAACGATGCCCGGCGAGTCTACAAAACCGCGTGGCCTCCGTGCGGCCTGCGGAGCGGGTGCCGGCCGCCCCGACGCCCGCTACGATACATCGCTCCCCGGCACGCTGGACTTTCCATGAGCACTCCTCGCCCGATCCGCATCTTCGACACCACGCTCCGCGACGGCGAACAGTCGCCCGGGGCGAGCATGAACCTCACGGAGAAGCTCGAGGTCGCCCAGGCACTCGTGCAGCTCGGCGTGGACGTGATCGAAGCCGGCTTCCCGATCGCCTCGCCGGGCGATTTCGAGAGCGTCCGCGAGATCGCCGCGGTCGTGAAGAGTTCAACGGTCTGCGGCCTGGCCCGCTGCAACGACGCCGACATCGACCGCGCCTGGGACGCGCTCCGCTCCGCGGAACAGCCCCGGATCCACGTGTTCCTGGCGACGAGCTCGATCCATCGCGAGTTCAAGCTGCGGATGACCGAGGAGGAGGTGCTTGCCCGGGCCGTCGCCGGCGTGACGCGGGCTCGCGGCCACTGTGCCGATATCGAGTTCTCGCCCGAAGACGCCGCCCGCACCGAGATCGACTTCCTCTGCCGCGTGGTCGAGGCGGTGATCGCCGCGGGGGCCACCACGGTGAACATTCCCGACACCGTCGGCTACGCCACGCCCACGCACATGCACCGCGTGATCAAAAGCCTCGTGGACCGCGTGCCGAACATCGACAAAGCGGTGATCAGCACCCACTGCCACGACGATCTCGGCCTCGCCGTGGCCAACAGCCTGGCGGCCGTCGAGGCGGGCGCCGGCCAGATCGAGTGCACGATCAACGGCCTCGGCGAGCGGGCGGGCAACTGTTCGCTGGAGGAGGTGGTGATGGCGCTCCGCACGCGGGGCGACTACTACCAGTGCAGCACGCGGATCGTCACGCAGAAGCTCGTCCCGACCAGCCGGCTCGTGGCCAACATCACCGGCATCCAGGTGCCGCGGAACAAGGCGATCGTGGGCAAGAACGCCTTCGCCCACGAGTCGGGCATCCACCAGGACGGGATGCTCAAGGAGCCGCGGACCTACGAGATCATGCGACCCGAGGACGTGGGCCTGGAGCGGACCGATCTCGTGCTCGGCAAGCACAGCGGCCGGGCCGCGCTTGCCGATCGGGCGAAGGCGCTCGGCTACCAGCTCACCCCCGAGCAGCTGCAGACGGTCTTCGAGCGGTTCAAGCTGCTCGCCGACCGCAAGAAGGAGATCTACGACGGCGACATCGCGGCCCTCTGCGAGCAGCAGTTTTCGGAGCTCCCGGAGCAGTTCGTCTACGAGGGCTACACGCTCACGAGCGAGTCGGGCGTGGCGCCGACCGTGACCCTGCGGGTGCTCCAGAACGGCGCGCCGCAGGCGGCCACGATCACCGCCGGCGACGGCCCGATCGACGGCATCTTCCTGGCGATCGAGAAGCTCACCGGCATCACCACCGTGTGCCGCGACTTTCGCGTGCAGGCGGTGACGGTGGGCAAGGACGCACAGGCCGAGGTGACGGTGGAACTCGAGCACGCGGGCCAGGTGCAGCGGGGCCGCGGCGTGTCCACCGATTCGCTCGAGGCCTCGGCCAAGGCGTTCCTCGCGGCGACCAACCGGCTCGCGCTCGGCGGCGGCCCCCGGCTGCATCCGCAGCGGGCGTGAGCCCGATCGCGGTTGCCTGAGGGCGTTCACCGCCCCGCGATCTTTTGGCGGAAGATGCACACCGCGGCGCGGCCGCGCGGAATGGGCCGCTGCTCTGCAGTGCCGCAATCCGCTCTTTCACCGTGAGGCTCGATCGCGTACACACCCGTCGCCCGCGGGCGGGCGCACCCCAGGAGACTTTGCGATGAGCATGCATTTCGAGCTGGCCATGGGACGACTGAAGGCCTGGACCTTGGTGGCGGCTGCGACGATCGCGACCGTGGCCCACGCCGGCCCGCCCACGCTGAGCACCAACCCCGGCAACCTGGCGATCTTCCCGGCCCGCGGTCAGACCCCCGACCAGCAGCGGCAGGACGAGGCCGCGGCCTACGACTGGGCGACGCAGCAGACCCGCTGGGATCCCTATCAGGCCAAGGCCCAGCTCGATCAGCAGAACCATGCAGCCTCCGACGCGGCGGGCGCAGCCCGTGGCGGCGCGGTGCGGGGCGCTGCTGGCGGCGCGGCGCTGGGCGCGGTCGTGGGGGCCATCGGTGGCGATGCCGGCAAGGGAGCAGCGATGGGCTCGGCGGCTGCCGGCCTGACCGGCGGGATGCGGTCGCGGCGAACCGTGAAGACCGCAGGCGGCTCCGCCGACGCCGCCGTGACGGCCTACCAGCAGCAACTCTCACTGTGGAACCGCAACTTCGCGGCGGCCATGGAGGCGAAGGGCTACACGGTGCGGTAGGCCCGCACGAGGCGTTCGAACCAACCATCTACGAAGGAGTGACACGAATCATGATGACTGCGACGACGAAGACTCTGATGACCCTGACGACGATCCTCGCCTGCTGCCCTGCGGTCTTGGCTGACCAGACCTGGCTCTGCTCCGTGGCATCGGCGGTCGCCGTCGATGAGGACGGCACGGTCGGCGCACCCGACACGGGCGGCCGGGAACGACCCACGTTCTTTCGTCTCGACCTGGCCAAGAAGCAGCTCACGCTCCTCGCGCCGCAGTCGCGGCGCGGCGAAGTCACCACGTTCGACGCCGTCCACGAGTCGTCGGGCCAGTGGCTGTTCACCGGCGTGGAGCACGGCCGCGGGCTGAACGTGCTCGTGACGAAGGAGGGCCGCCTGTCGTTGTCCGTGGTGGGCGACGGCGTGGTCTGGTCCGTGTTCGGCCACGCCCTGCCGGAAGGCGCCGCCGCCGAACTCGCCGACGACGCGGCATCGAGCACGGCCGATCAGGAGGCGTCCACGGCGGAGGCAGACTCCACCGAGGCGATCGACGACGAACCTGCCGAGGCGGCATCGAACGAGGGCGTGCAAGGCCAGTGATCGTCATCGCCGGCTCGAAGTGGCCGCAGGTTTTCAACCTGCTTGCCTGAAAGTGGCCGCAGGTTTTCAACCTGCGGTGCCCTGCCGTGTGATCCTGCGCGGCTCGGGGCCGCCCGTGCCCCGTCGCCGGACGCTCGCGACTCAGGAAGCCCAATCGCGTAAGCGATGGGGACAGGCTGGCCGCACCGCTCGGGGCCGCCCGTGCCCCGTCGCCGGACGCTCGCGACTCAGGAAGCCCAATCGCGTAAGCGATGGGGACAGGCCGGCCGCACCGCTCGGGGCCGCCCGTGCCCCGTCGCCGGACACTCGCTGCGGGCATCCTGCCCTGCGCTCGCTCGGTGTTTCCTCCGCTTCGCCATCCTGGCTGCGCGGAGGAAACACACGCCGGCTCTCGGAACACTGGCAACCCCGAGCTCCGTTCCCGAAGTGGCCGCAGGTTTTCAACCTGCGGAACCCGGCGCCGGGCCAAGGCTGCCGGGGCCAGGGATGGGCTCCCGTCGCGCCGGCGAATCCCTTCGGGCCTTCGGCGGCTTACGCAACGGCCGGCTG
>JBBAVS010000095.1:7859-16264 GCA_040397585.1 Pirellulales bacterium | reverse complement strand
ACACACCGCAGGTGGGTCGGAGACCTCATTGCCGCCGGCGCCGAGCATGTCTCCGACCCGCTGCGGCGCGGTGCATAGCGGTGCGGACCAAGCGCGCCGAACGAGTCGCACCGCCTACCGGATCGTGCCCGTGGCCTCGGCGCGGCTGGCCATTTCCGCGTAGTTCTTCGACTGCTGGTCGTCACCCTGCTCGGCGTACATGGTCGCGAGGTTGCCGTAGGCGACGGCCAAGGCCCGCTCCTCGAGCTGGCTCTTGTCCACGGCCGCCACCATCAGGTCCACGCCGCGACGGCTGAGCGTGACGGCGTCTTCCCGGCGGCCGACCTGCCAGTAGGAAATCGCCATGCTCACGTACGATTCCCCGAGGCGGCCGAACTCGCCTTCGCGCTCGAAGCGGTCGTTGTCGTCCCAGAGCGGGATCACGCGGTCGAACCAGGTGACAGCCGTGGCGTGGTCGCCCCGCGGCAGGCTGTGCATGATGCCGATCCGGAAGTTCAGTTCGCCCAGGTTCTTCCGCTCGGCGGCCGTCAGCTCGCGGTGCTCCGCGCCCCGCTCCAGGTAGGCGGCGGTGAGGGTGGCGTTGTCGAGCATGTCGCTGGAGTCGCCCCGCTTCTGGGCGGCCGTGAGCGCGTCGGCGAGCCCCTGGCCCACCTCCCAGTCGATCTGCCGGCGCCGCCACGGGTCGCCGATGCCGTCGCCCATCCGATCGCGGAGTTCGAGGAGCCGCTTCACCCACGGCAACGGCTCGATCGCCTCGTTCGAGCCCGCCGACACGGCGAGGGCGCCGCGGCAGAGCTGCAGCTCGAGCACCTGCCGCTCCGGCTCGTTGCCTGAAAACTCCTTGACGACCGCGTCGGCGCGGCTGATCCACTTGGGGATCACGCGGCTCTTCTGCTGCCAGGTGCCCTTGGCGATCGCCAGCGCCGTGCCGAGGTGGGCGTCGAGCAGCACCTCGCGGGCGGCCGCCTGCAGGGCCGGCGACTGCTTCGTGAGCAGCGGCGAGGCGCGGCGGATGGCCTCGCCGAACTGATCCACGGCCTTCTGGTAGTCGGGGCTCTTCTGGGCCAGCTGGATGCGGCCTGAGAGCCTGGCGATCTGGGCGAGCACCAGCGGCGACGAGGATGCCAGTGCGGTCGCCCGATCGAGCACCACGCGGGCTTCGTCCGGACGGTCGAGGGCCAGCAGCACGCCGGCATGCTTGAGCTTCGTCCAGACGTCGTCGGGATCGAGTCGGCCGGCCGACTCCGCGAGGCGCAGGGCCTGCCGCCACTTCCCCTGGTCGCTGGTCATCGCCAGCAGCAGCCGCTCCGCCCGGACATGCTGCGGATCGATCTGGATCGCGTACTGGAGGTCGGCGACCGCGTAGGCCGAGCACTTGTCGATCTCCCCCTCGGCGCGGAGCACGAAGGAGTCGGCGTCGAGCGGCTCGATGAGAATCGCCGTGGCGTTGGACGTGCCCGGTTCCACGCTGATGATCACTCCCCGCTCCGGAAACACCTCGCCGATCCGCACACCCTGCTCGTCCGTGACCGCGACGGTTCTCAGGTCGGCGATCTCGAGCTGGCGGGCGAGGTCGCCCAGCGTCACCGGCTCCGCGAGCTTGATGCTGATGGAGGCGACGACGTCCCCCTCGAACCCCACCTCGACTCGCTCGAAGGGCTCGATCGTCCAGGCCAGCCCGCCGGTGCCGTCACCATGGGTGAAGGCCTCGCCCGCACCCCAGCCGGTCTCGAGCTCCTGGCGGGTCGTCTTTCCCGGCAGCGTGCCGCGGAAGCTCGCGGGATCGATGGAGAGCGTCGGCATCTCGTCGGGCGTGACGGCGACGGGGGGCGGGGCCGTGGGCTGGGGCTCCGCGTCGGGCACGACGCCCGCGGGTGTCTCTGTCGTCTGGGCCGCCGCCGGCTCGGCCGGCTTGGGCAGCGTGGCGACCCGCTCGTTGATCCAGCGGCGGAAACCGCCGGCCGCGGGGGCCGAGGCGGGCGCGGTGGCCGTTGCCGCGGCAGGCTTCACGGCCGGTGCGGAGACGGGAATCACGGTGTTCCACTCCGCGGTCGGCCGCGGGTCGGTGGTGTCCGCGAGGTCGAGTGGAGTGCCACTCGGCCGGGGTGTCGGCCGCGCAGCCGGGGCGGTCGCTGGCTCGTCACCCATCGACTCGATCCATCCCGGCAGCCGCATCAGCGTCCGCGGCGGCGCGGCTCCATCGTCGGCACGGCCGACGGCGGCGTCACAGGCGCCAGCGAGGACGAGAACGAGGAGCGAGATCCGACTCCGCTGCGTGGCCACGAGGGTTTCTCCTTGACGGCGTTGACCGGTGCGAGTGGATGCGGCCCCGCTGGGCCGACCGAACGGCGGGGGGAAGGTAGGATGAGGGAGCCGGTGGGTCCAGACCAGCCCGAGCGCGGATCCGCGGTGGTCCATGGAGGCCCCCAGGGCTCCCAGGCTGGGCAGCTTCCGCCGGCCGCCGCGTCTTCCCGCAACCAGGAGTTCCGTGGGCCCATGGACACCCCGCCTCGCCACACGTTCGTGATCGGCGCCGGGCTGGCTGGTCTCGCCGCGGCCGACGTGCTCGCTGGGCATGCCGCGGACGGTTCAGGGCGGGTGACGGTGATCGAGCCGAGCGGCCGGGTCGGGGGCGTGCTCGGCACCGTGCGCGAGGACGGCTGGCTCGTGGAGCGGTCGGCCGACTGCTTCCTGGCCGCGCGTCCTGAGGCTGTCACCCTGGTCAGGCGGCTGGGCCTCGACACGGAGCTGATCGGTGTCGAAGCTCCCGCGCGGCGGGCGCTCGTCTGGCATGCCGGCCGCGGCGTGCCCGCCCCCGGCGGGTTCCGGCTGCTGGCACCGGGCCGCCTGGGGCCGATCCTCACGACGCCGCTGCTCTCCCTTCCCGGGCGGCTGCGGCTGCTCGGGGAGCGGTTCGTGCCGCCGCGGCTGGGGGCGGCCGCCGATCAGGACGAATCGCTCGAGAGCTTCGTGGTGCGGCGGCTGGGCCGCGAGGCCTTCGACCGACTGGTGCAGCCGCTGGCCTCCGGCATCTGGACCGCCGATCCCGCGCGGCTGAGCATGGCAGCGGCCTGCGGCGACTTCCTCGCCATGGAGCGCGAGTCCGGCAGCCTCTGGGCCGGCGAGCGCAAGCGGCTCCGGCGGCAGCCGGCCGCGGCCGAGGCGTCGGGGGCCCGCTACGGACAGTTCGCGACCCTGGCGTCGGGCATGGAGACGCTTCCGCGGCGGCTGGCCGAAGACCTCCGGTCGCGGGGCGTGCGGTTCGTCAGCGGTGCGGCTGCGCGGCTCGACCGCGCGGCCGACGGCCGCTGGCAGATCGCCGGCTCGGGGCTCGACGCCGCGGTCACGACGGCCGACGCGGTGGTGATCGCCACGCCCGCCCCCGTCGCATCCACGCTGCTCGCCGGCCTCGATCGCGCGGTCGCCGACGATCTGGCGGGCATCGACTATGCGGGCTCGTGCATCGTGTCGCTCGGCTTCGCCCGCGATCGCGTGGCGCACCCGCTCGATGCTGCCGGGATGGTGATTCCGCGGGTGGCCGGCCGCCGCATCCTCGCCGTGAGCTTCTCGAGTTCGAAGTTCCCCGGGCGTGCGCCGCCGGGCTGCGTGCTCATGCGGGTGTTCGTGGGCGGCGCCCTCGACCCCGAGGCGATGCAACTCGCCGACGACGCGCTCGTGCAACGTGCCCTCGGCGAGGTGAGCGATCTCCTGGGCGCGAGGGGCGAGCCGCTGCTGGCCCGCGTCGAACGCTGGGCCGGGGCCATGCCGCAATACCACGTCGGTCACGTGGCCCGCGTGGCGCGGATCGAAGCCGCCCTCGCCCGCCACCCGGGCCTCGCCCTCGCGGGCGCCGCCTACACCGGCGTCGGCATCCCTCAGGTGATCGCCTCAGGCCAGGCAGCTGCCGCCCGCTGCCTCAAGCAAATCGCGGATCGCTGACTCTCACCGCACAGCGTCCGCCGCAACCGTCAGCGCACGCATCGCCTACACGGTCGACCGTGCCTGAAGCCACGGTCGAAGCCCGCGGATGAGCGGCGCAAGTCCGCTCCATCGCGGGCCAAGCCACGCGGCCCTGGCCCGCGTGGCGGCTATTTCTTCTTCGCCGCCGCCCCGGCCGCCGGCTTCGCAGCCGCGCCCTCGGCGCCCTCTTCCTTCTTGACCTTCTTCTTCTTCATCGAGAGCTTCTGCACCCGCACCTTGGGCAGGCCGAGGGGGCTGCGGCCTTCCGTCCAGCGCTCCTGCTCCTTCATCTTGGCGATCCGCTCGGCACGGCTCAGCACGCCGCGGGCGCTCGACGAGCCCTTGCGCACCCGGAGGCTCTTGTCCATCGTCATGGGAGGTGATCCTGCGTTCTCGGGAAGAGGGGGCGGGCGGCGGAGGACCCGCCGACGACCGCACGAAACTACGGAGAAAACCGCCCCGCTTCAAGGCCTGGGCCCGCTCCGGCCCCGCGGGCCGGTTTTTCGTGGCACGGGTGTTCACCCCGCCGATCAGGAAGCCCAATCGCGTAAGCGATGGGGACCGCCGCGCCGCTCGGGGCCGCCCGTGCCCGTCGCCGGACGTTCGCTGCGGGCATCGTGCCCTGCGCTCACTCGATGCTGACCTCGCTGCGCCATCCTGGCTGCGCTCGGTCAGCAACGCCGGCTCCCGGGCACGGGCAGCCCCGAGCTCACCCTGCCAGAAAGTGGCCGCAGGTTTTCAACCTGCGGTTCCAGGCCCTGTGGTGCCGCCCTGAACTGGTCTTCTCAGACCTTCACGGCTGCGATCGACGTCAGGAACTTCGCCATCGACTCGGGCCGCTTCTCGGGATCCGCCGACAGGCAGGCCATGATCGCCGTGGCGAGCTGGGGCGGAACCTCCGGCCAGGCCTCGCGGATGTCGTCCGGGGGCGTGTCGTGCGACATGGCCGCCTTGCCGGAGGAGCCCTTCGGCCACGGCGATCGGCCGGTGCAGATCTCGTAGGCGGTGATGCCGAAGGAGAAGATGTCGAGCCGCTTGTCGGCCTGCCGCCGCCGCACCACCTCGGGGGCCATGTAGTTCGGGGTGCCGACGCGGTTGCCCGGCTGCAGGAAGGCGGGCTTGTCGGGAACGGTGAGCCCGAAGTCGATGAGGATCAGCCTGCCGTCGGGGCGGAGGATGTAGTTGCGGGGGCAGATGTCGCGGTGCACGAAGCCCGCATCGTGCACCGCGGCGATCGCGGTGGCGGCCTGCCGCACGAGGTCGACCCGCTCGACGGGGGTGAACTGCTTCTTGGCGGCGAGCAGCGTGTGCAGGAGCGTGCCCTCGACGAACTCCTGGAGGATGAAGGGGTCGCCGGTGGTGGCCGTGCCCCACTCCTTGATCTGCACGATGTTCGGGCCGCTGATCTGCTGGCCGATCGCTCCCTCGGTCGGCTTGCCGAGCGACTTGTAGCGGCCTTCCACCGGCGCCGCCTTCTCGGCGTCCACGACCTTCAGGCCGAACACCTGGCCGCTCTTGAGGTCGCGGACCTTGTAGAAGGTCGACATCGTGCCGGAGGTGCTCTCCCGCAGCCGCTCGAACCGCCGCCAGAGATCGACCTTGCCCGACCCTCCGAACAGCGAACCGAAGAAGTCTCCCAGCCCCATGCCGCGTGCTTCCGTTCCTCAGTGCTGCTTCAGGGTCGCGAGTTCGGCGTGCGCGGCGGCGAGATCCTTCTCCAGCCGCGGCACGTCGGCCGGGTCATCGGGCTGCTTCTTCGCCGCTGACAGCAGCTGCTGGAGCTTGGCGATCTTCTGCTGCAGCACCTCGATCCGCTTCTTGTCCTTCTTGTCCATCGCTTTCCCCGCCGCGGTCGCGGCGTCCTGCTTGTTCGGGCGTCGTCTCGATCATCACCCCGCCGTCGCCGGCGGCGATCATGTTCGGGCCGGTGTGCAGCTGCCGCATCCAGCCGCTGATCATCACCACGGCGACCGCGAGTCCGAGCGTGAGCGAGAGCCACGAAGCCCGGTCGTTCCGCACCCACTGGGTGCCCGCGCCGCGTCCCACCAGGGCGCTGGCAAAGTAAAACACCACGAGTGCGAGCAGAAACTTCGCGCCGAACAGCGAATGGTAGCTCGTCGCCCGCATCCACTCGCCGCCGGCCCAGCCCTCGTCTTTCACCCGGGCGTTGAACAGCAGGAAGTTCGCCAGGCCGCTCGCGAGCAGGAGCGTGATCGAGCCGATCACCCAGGGCAGCCAGCGCCGGCGGATGCGGTCGTGGATCCTCTCCCGCGTCTCCTCGTCGAACTCGGCGATGGCCGGGAGCAGGCCGAACCGGGCGAACGCCAGCCCGCCGACGGCAACGATCGCGGCCAGCAGGTGGGCCCAGCGGAGCAGCAGCAGCGTGGGATCCATGAATGTCCTTTGCGGGAGGAAGGAGCGATTATCGTACCCCATGGTACAGTGCCGCTCCATGGACGCCCCGGAAGATCTCGACGACGTCGATCCGGCATGCCTGCCTGGTGGGAGGCCGCACGACCGCTGGATGCGGCTGGCCCTGGAGGAGGCGCGGGCCGCCGCCACCGAGGACGAGGTGCCGGTCGGGGCGGTCGTGGTCGCCGGGGGGCGGATCGTCGGCAGCGGCCACAACCAGCGGGAGCAGCTCAACGATCCGACGGCCCACGCCGAGATGATCGCCCTCACCCAGGCCGCGGCCACGCTGGGGTCGTGGCGGCTGGAGGGCTGCGTGCTCTACGTCACGCTCGAGCCCTGCCCGATGTGTGCCGGGGCGATCCTCCAGGCTCGGGTGCCGATGGTTGTCTGGGGTGCGGCCGATCCGAAGGCCGGGGCCGTCGAAACCCTCTACCGGCTCTTCGAAGACCCCCGGCTCAACCACCGCGTGGAGCACGTCGGACACGTGCTCGCCGACGAATGCGGCCGGATCCTCACCGAGTTCTTCCGGCGGAAGCGTTGAACCGTCCGCCGCTCAGCCGCGGCGGTCGATGGGCTGGAACTCACGGAGCGTCTCGCCGGAGTAGATCTGCCGCGGCCGGCAGATCTTCTTGGTCGGCGAACGGTGCATCTCCATCCAGTGGGCGATCCAGCCGGGCAGCCGCCCCATGGCGAACAGCACGGTGAACATCTGCACGGGGATGCCCATCGCCCGGTAGATCACACCCGAGTAGAAGTCGACGTTGGGGTAGAGCTTCCGCTCGATGAAGTATTCGTCGGCGAGGGCCACCTCCTCGAGCTGCTGGGCGATGTCGAACAGCGGGTCGTGCCGGGAGATCTTGGCGAGCAGCTTGTCGCAGGTGGCCTTGATGAGCTTCGCCCGCGGGTCGTAGTTCTTGTAGACGCGGTGCCCGAAGCCCATGAGGCGGAAGCCCGAGTCCTTCTTCTTCGCCAGATCGACGTACTTCTTCACGTTGCCGCCGTCGGCGACGATCTTGTCGAGCATCTCCACGCAGGCCTGGTTGGCGCCGCCGTGGAGTGGCCCCCAGAGTGCCGAAATCCCGGCGGAGATGCTGGCGAACAGGTTGGCGTCGCTCGAGCCCACCATCCGCACGGTGGAGGTCGAGCAGTTCTGCTCGTGATCGGCGTGCACGATCAGGAGCATGTCGAGGGCGTCGGCGAAGTCGGGATCGATGTGGTATTCCTCACACGGCACCGCGAACATCATGTGGAGGAAGTTTTCGCAGTAATCGAGGTCGTTGCGGGGATACATCAGCGGCTGGCCGCACGACTTCTTGTGGCTGTAGGCCGCGATCGTCGGCAGCTTGGCGAGCAGCCGGTGCACGCTCACCTCGACCTGCCGGGGGTCGCGGACGTCGAGCGAGTCCTGGTAAAACGTCGACAGCGCTCCGACGACGCTGCCCAGGATGGCCATCGGGTGGGCGTCGCGGGGGAAGCCGCCGTAGAAGCTCCGCATGTCCTCGTGGATCATGGTGTGGTGCGAGAGCGACGTGCGGAAGGCGTCGAGCTCGGCGGAACTGGGCAGTTCCCCGTAGATCAGCAGGTAGGCGACCTCGACAAAGTCGCAGCGTTCGGCGAGCACCTCGATCGGGTAGCCGCGGTAGCGGAGGATTCCCTGTTCGCCGTCGAGGAACGTGATCGCGCTCGCCGTCGAGCCGGTGTTGACGTAGCCTTCGTCGAGCGTGATCAGCCCCGTCTGGGCGCGGAGCTTGGCGATGTCGATCGCCCGCTCACCCTCGGTACCGACGATCACCGGCAGGTCGCAGCGGCCGCCCGGAAACTCGAGCGCCGCGGTGCCGTCGGCCTTCGTGCCCGGCCACGGCGGGGTCGCCGCCGCGGCGGCTGGAGACGGGGACGGGCGGGCGGACGCGGTCATTCGGTAGGTCTCCTGCGGCTCGAAGAAGGCCGCGACCGGTGGTCGCCGACCCGCGGCGGAAGTCTAGCCCTGCGGGCCGGCGCGAGCAATCCGCGCGAGCCGCGCACGGCGTCGGCAC
>JBBAVS010000095.1:0-7759 GCA_040397585.1 Pirellulales bacterium | reverse complement strand
AGCGTGACAGCGCCGGCGCGGGGCGGCCGGCGGTGAACTGGGGTGCCGCGGGCGACCCGCCCGGCGAGTCGAACACCGTCCACACCGGCGTCCGCTGGCGGATCTTCTCGAGGTAGGCATCCGTCGCCTCCCGGCGGCGCTCGTCGACGAGCGTGTCGCGGATCCCGACCTGGGCCTCGGTGAAGGGAATGCGGCCCGCATCCTCCCGCTCGGTGACCCTGACGATGTGCAGCTGCTCGCCGTCTTCGAGGATGGCGCTCAGCTGGCCGACCGGCAGCGAGAAGATCGCCTCGTCGAGCGTCTTCGATGCGAGGCTCCCCTTGCTCGTCCAGTCGAAGCCGCCGCCGCCCGGCGCGGTCGGCCCTTCCGAACGCCCCTTGGCCACCTCGGCCAAGGGGCGGCCGGCGAGCACCTCGTTGCCCATGTCGGCGAGGATTTCCCAGGCCTGCTGCCGCGACCGCTTGAGCCCCATCTTGACGGTCAGGGCCTCGAACTTGGCCTTGGCGGGATAGTCGTAGTCGGCGAGGTGGTTCTGATACCACGCGATCAAGTCGGCGTGCGGAATCTCCTCGTCGGTCTTCACGTGCTTGCGCATCCACTCCTGGGCGAGGCCGCGCTCGAAGAACATCTTCCGCATCCGGTCGAGCGACATGCCGCGCGCCCGGAGCGACTTTTCGTATTCCATCGAGTTGGGAGAGTTGGCTTCCTTCATCATCCGCGGAAGCTGCTGCTCGTCGAAGGCGCGGTCGACGTTCTTGCGGATCTCGGGCAGTTTGTCGGCGGGGATCTCGCGGCAGGCGTCGACGTACACCAGCAGGGTCTCGATGTGCTGCGGGAGCACCTGCTGGCAGATCTGGAGCCGCAGCTCGCGGACCTTGTCGGGCGGCATCCCTGGGGTGACCTTCTCGAGAAACTCCAGCGCCTTGGGCGTGAGCAGGTCGGCCTCGAGCACCACCTCCGGACCCACGCGGGCGACGACGAGAGCGGTCTCGAGCGACTGGTAGGCCGGTGCGTCCGCAGCCGGGGCACCGGTCGGGGATTCGTAGGCCGCAGGCACCACGCCCTCGGCCGTGCCCGCCGCCACGGCCTTGGCGACCTCGCTGGCGATGAGTTGACGCACCGGCTCCAGGGGCGCGCCCGGGTTGGCGCGGATGCTCGACAGCACGTGGTTGTCGAGCGGCCGGTCGGCGGCGTCCGCATCCCCCTTGGCCGGGGTGGCGCCAGGCCAGTTCGCCGGCCGGGAGGCTGCAGCGGGAATCGTGGGCATCTGCGCCGCAGGCACCGCGTTCATGGGCCCCGGGTTCTGGGCCGAGACGTTGGCCGCGCAGACCGCGAGCGCCGCGAGCGCAAGTCCGCGGAGCAGGAGCCGGCAGCGGTGGTGGCGAGGTGGTGGCATCGTGGGCCGGGAGACGGGGGGCGGGACTATAGGCCCCGGCACCCGCCGGTCGCAAGGCCGCGGAGGGCCTGAAAACAGCCGGTTTCACCCGGGTCGCGGGCTCAGCCACCGGCGCGCGCCGGCCGCGGCGCCGCCGGCTCTCCCGCCTCGCGGTGCGCGGCCGCGACGAGTGCGGCACGGTCGAGTGGGCAGCCGGCCGCCGCCCGCGACAGGATCGTCACGAACTCGAAGATCGGCGTTTCCCAGAAGGCCTCCTCGCGCAGGGCGAGGGCGCCGATCGCGGCCAGGTCGCTGGCGATCAGCCGGAAGCTCGCGGGGGTGAACACCCAGGCGTGGCAGTCTCCATACTCGTCGTGCGTGGCGTACCACTCGAAGGCGCTGCCTGCCGACGCGACCGGATTGGAGAGCGTGAACGAGTCGGCCGCCGCGGTGCCGGTTCCCTGGCGGCCGTCGAAGGTGCAGAAGTTGGCGATGAAGTCGAAGGCGGCGCCCGGTGTGTGGCGGGTCCGCTTCTCGTGATGGGCCTGGAGCACGGCGCCGGTGGTCGATGCGGGGCGGAAGAAATCGAAGCACCGCCGCCGGTCGGGCACGGCGAGCACCAGCCGGCCGGAGGGCTTGAGCGCCCGTTCGCACTCCTTGAGGAAGCCGAGCATGTCGGGCGTGTGCTCGATCACGTGCGAGGCCACCACCACGTCGAACCGGCCCGGTCCGACCAGCGTGGCGAGCGGCTCACCCCGCCAGATGTGATCCACCTCCTCGATCCTGGCGATGTCCACCCCCGGCTGCGTGGCGTATTTCTCGCGGAGCGTGGCGGCGTCGCAGTGGTCGATCGTCTCGACGCGGTAGCCGCGATGCTTGGGCAGGATCGGGTTGTAGCTGGGGCCGATCTCGAGGCACAGGCCCGAGGCGTCGAAGAGACTGCGGACCGCCTCCTCGCGGCTGGCGGAATAGTCGAGCTGGTTCATCGGCGAGAGCCTACCTTCTTGGCTGTGGGTTTGAGGAGCGTGCGGACGGCGGCGAGCAGCCGGTCGGGGTCGGCGGCGGTCGAGTCGTGCACCGGCATCACGACCGTCTTCTGATCGACGATCCGCACCGTGCCCCCGCGGGAGACCGCGGCCTGCCGCAGCTTTTCCATCGCGGCGCGGTCGTGGTGGCCGATCACCACCATCCCCGGGTGGCGGGTGATGGAGTCGATGCCCAGGCCCACCGCCACGGCCTTGAGCCGTGTGAACTCGAGCAGCCGCCGGGCCTCGTCGGGCAGCGGGCCGAAGCGGTCGGCGAGTTCGGCGGCGAGCTCGTCGATCTGGCTCTCCGCCGTGGCCCGCGACAGCCGCCGGTAGACGTCGATCTTGGCGCGGAGGTCGGGGATGTAGTCGCGGGGCAGCCAGGCCTCGCCCGGCAGGTCCACGTTCACCGGCGGCGGTTCGGCGGGTGGCAGGGACTTCATCCCGCGGACGGCCTGCTCGAGGAGCCGGCAGTAGAGCTCGTAGCCCACCGTGGCGATGTGGCCGCTCTGCTGCGTGCCGAGCAGGTTGCCCGCGCCGCGGATCTCGAGGTCGCGCATCGCGAGCGAGAAGCCGGCCCCCATGCTGGAAAACTCCTGGATCGCCCGCAGCCGCTTGGCGGCCGTGGAGGTAAGCCGGGCGGCTTCGTCCACCAGCAGATAGCACCAGGCCCGGTGGTGCGAGCGGCCGACGCGGCCGCGGAGCTGATGGAGGTCGGCGAGGCCGTAGGTGTCGGCCTCGTCGATGAAGATCGTGTTGGCGTTGGGGATGTCGAGGCCGCTCTCGATGATCGTGGTCGCGAGGAGGATGTCGGCCCGCCCTGCCACGAAAGCGAGCATCTGCTCCTCGAGCTCCGCCTCCGAGAGCCGGCCGTGCACGATCGCGATCGTCGCCTCGGGCACGATCTGCTGGATCCGCTGCGACACCTTGTGGATGTCGTGGATCCGGTTGTGCACGAAGAACACCTGCCCGCCGCGCGACAGCTCCCGCTCGATGGCGTTGCGGACCAGCCCCGTGTCCCAGCGGGCCACGCGGGTCTCGACCGCCATCCGGTTGGCGGGGGGCGTCGTCAGGTTGGAGATGTCGCGGATGCCGAGCATCGACATGTGGAGCGTCCGCGGGATCGGCGTGGCCGTCATCGTGAGCACGTCCACGCTGGCCCGCAGGGCCTTGAGCCGTTCCTTGACGTCCACGCCGAACCGCTGCTCCTCGTCCACCACCACCAGGCCGAGGTTGGCGAAGTGGATATCGGCCTGGGCGAGGCGGTGGGTGCCGATCACGATGTCGACGCTCTTGCGGGCGAGGCCCTCGAGCGTCTCCCGCTCCTCGGCCAGGGGAGTGAGCCGCGAGAGGCAGCGGACCGTGAAGGGGAACTCCGCGAACCGGGCGGTGAACGTGCGGCGGTGCTGCTCCGCGAGCACGGTCGTCGGCACCAGCACCGCCACCTGGGCTCCCGACTCGGCCGCCTTGAACGCCGCCCGCATGGCGAGCTCGGTCTTCCCGAAGCCCACGTCGCCGCAGAGCAGCCGGTCCATCGGCCGCGGCCGCTGCATGTCTTCGCGGATCGCCTCCATGGCCGTGAGCTGGTCGGGCGTCTCGTCGAACGGAAACGACTCCTCGAACTGCCGCTGCCACGGGGTGTCGGGCGGGAAGGGGATGCCGGGCCGGCTCTCCCGCATCGCCTGCAGACGGATCATGTCGGCGGCCATGTCGGCGACCGCCTTCTGCACCGCCTGCTTCTGCTTCTCCCACGTCGTGCCGCCGATCTTGGCGAGCTTCGGGGCCAGCTTCGTGCCGCCGACGTACTTCTGCACCAGCTCGATGCACGACGCCGGCACGTAGATCCGCGTGCTCTCGGCGAACTCGATGTCGAGGAACTCCTCGGTGCGGCCCTGCTTCTCCAGGAGCTTCAGCCCCTTGTAGCGGCCGATGCCATGGGCCACGTGAACGACGTAGTCGCCCTCGTGGAGATCGAGGAAGGTGTCGATCGCCCGGGTGAGCCGCTGCTTGGCGGGGCGGCGGGCGGCATCCTCGCGGCGGAAGAGCTCGCCGCTCGAGACGAGCACGAGCTTCTCGGGCACGAGCCGGAAGCCGGCCGAGAGGCGGCCGCGGGCGAAATGCAGCCGCTTGCCCCGGGCCGGGGCCGAGTCGGCGAGCAGTTCCCGGAGCCGCTGCTCCTCCGCGTCGGATGGGGCGACGACCCACACCTCCTGATCCTTGCCGACCGTCTCCAGTTCCTCCTTCACGCGGTCGAGGACGCCGGTGAACCGCTCGACGCTCTCGACCGCGAGCGTTGCCGTGGCGTCGAGGCTCGTGGTGGCGATCGCCGACAGGGCCACCGACGGGAGCCGGTGCATCCGCGCGAACAGCTCGTCGGGGGCGAACAGGCCCGCCGCGGCGCCGAGCCGGTCGTGCAGCCGCGTGGCCTCCTCGGTCACCTCGGCCGGTTCGACGATCACCCAGGCCGACCCGGTGGGAAGCAGGTCGGCCAGGTGCGTGTGCCGCGTGCCGGCCGCCGCCGCCAGCGCGGTCAGGTCGATGTGATCCACGCTCGCCACGCTCCGCTGGGTGACCGTGTCGAAGGTGCGGAGCGACTCGACCTCGTCGCCGAAGAGCTCGATGCGGACCGGCCGATCCCAGTCGGCGGCGAACAGGTCGATGATGCCGCCGCGGCGGGCGAACGTGCCCGGCGTGTCGATCGCATCGACCAGCCGCCAGCTCCGGGCCGCGAGCCAGTCGGCGAGCTCCTCGGGATCGAGCCGGCCGCCGACGGCCAGCCGTCGCGTGCCGGCCTCGATCTCCCGCGGGTCGGCGAGCGGGGCGAGCAGGGCCTGGATGCTCGTCACCACGACCGCCGGTCGCGGGCCGTCAGGCACCGCGAGCCGCTTGACGACCGCGAGCCGCTCGGCGTCGGCGGGGTCGTCCGTCGGACCCTCGTCCCCGAGGCTCTCCACGGCCGGGAGCAGCAGCGCCGGCACGGTGCTGAACAGGCCGATGTCATCGACGAAGTCGTCGGCTTCGGCCGCGTGCGGCAGGACGACGACGAGCGTGCCGGCTTCGTGGGCCCGAGCCCGCACCAAAGCTGCCACGGCCAGCGCAGACGCCGACCCCCAGGTTCCGCCGATCGTCCCGCCATGTCCCTCGTGGAGGGCGGCGATCACGTCGGCGAACCCGCGGTGCGCTTCGAGTGTTTCAGCCAGGCCGAGCAACCGGCGGGCCGGCCGGCGGGCGTCATCTGCCACGCGGCAGGTTGTACCCGATCCGCGGCCCGCTGACGCGTCAATCGGGCTTCGCCGGGAGGAAGGCGAATGGCTCGGCCGGTTTCAGCGACCCCGACGCGTCGCCGCTGTAGGTCTCGCCAGCCTCGAGGGCGAGTCGCTTCACCGGGGCACCCGCTGCCAGCTCGAGGCTCTCGAGGGGAAGCCAGAAGACCGTGGGGCTGGTCGCCGAATCGAAGTACATCACGCGGCGCTTGTGGTCGTAGACCGTGCGCCAGATCGTGCTGGCGATGTTGGGCTTGTCGGGCACGGTGAATCCCAGCGGCACCGACACCCCGCGGATCACGCTGAAGATCTGGGCGACGGCCCGCTGCGGGTCGGCGGTCTGCGGGAGGTTCGTCACGTAGAACGCCGCCCGCGCGAAGCGGTCGGCCGCGCGGTTGGTGCCGGGGAGCATCGTCAGGCCGCCGATCTCCTTCCAGTAAGCGTTGAGCGCGAGCTGCTGGTCGAACGTGGGCGAGTTGGTCATCACCTGAAACTGCCGGCCATGGTGGACGACGAGTTTTCCGCCCACGTACTCGAGAATCGCCGAGTCTCCCGTGGGGTCGGAGATCGCCATGTGGCCGACGGCCGGTTCCCCATTGGGAAGGATCGGGGCGCTGAGCGTGAAGGGCTCCTTCTCGAGCGCCGCCACCGCCTCGTTCACCGAGGCGAACGAGTCGAGCACGTACTGCGTCCAGCAGGCGATCGACATGGCGGGCCGGCCGGCCACACGCGTGCCGTAGTCGCTCTCGACGAGATAGAGCGTGTTGGCCACGAGCCCCTTCTCGTTGATGCCATCCACGCTGGCGATGCCGTAGAAGGAGACCACAGCCGAGCCGTAGCGGCTCGTCCATTCGAGCGAGCCCGGGCCGGCAGTGCCGGTCCGCTTCATGCCGCGGGGGAACACCCAGACCTCCGAGCCGGGATCCTCGACCCAGTCCATCGATCGAGCGACCAGCACCGTGTTGTCGGGCCCGAGATAGACGCACCGCGTGCAGGCAGGGGCGGCGGGAGCGAAGGCGGCGAGGGCGAAGGCGGCGAGCAGGCACTGGCGATGCATGGGAGAAACCCCGGGGGTTGTTGATGCCACGACAGTCTATCGATCGCTTCGGGCGGCGCAAGGATCGCTGCGAGGATGGCGAGCGTCCGCTATCCTGCCGTCGGCCGACCCACCGTGCTGACGAGCGCCGAGAGCCATGACGAGGAGAGTGCACCCATGAAGATCGTTCGATTTCGAACCGGCGGGGCCGAGCACCTCGGCCGGCGCCACGACGACGGCCGCGTGACGCTCCTCGAAGGCGATCTCTTCGGGCCGCTGCATGACACCGGTCGGGTCATTGACGTTGAAAAAATCCTCGCCCCGCTCGAGCCCCGCGACATCATCTGCGTGGGCCTCAACTACAAGAAGCACGCGGCGGAGAGCGGTGCCGAACCGCCGCAGCACCCGGTGATGTTCATGAAGAACTCGGGGGCCGTGCAGAACCCCGGTGACCCGATCCTCTTGCCGCGGCGTCTGCGGAGCGACCGGGTGGACTACGAGGCGGAGCTTGCGGTCGTGATCGGGAAGACCTGCCACAACGTCCGCCGCGAAGACGCCTTCGCGCACATCCTCGGCTACACCTGCGGCAACGACGTGTCGGCCCGCGACTGGCAGCGGAACGGCGGCGGCGGCCAGTGGTGCCGCGGCAAGTCGTTCGCCACCTTCTGCCCGCTCGGGCCGGTGCTCGTGACCACCGACGAGATTCCCGACCCGGGCCAGCTCGGCATCCGCACGCTCGTCGGCGACCGGGTGCTGCAGGACTGCACCACGGCCGACATGATCTTCGACGTGCCGGCGATCGTGGAGTTCTTCTCGGCGAGCATGATCCTCCGGCCGGGCACGGTGATTCTCACCGGCACTCCCCACGGTGTCGGATTCGCCCGGAACCCGCCGGTGTTCCTCCAGCCGGGGGACACCGTGACGGTCGAGATCGACCGCATCGGCCGGCTGACGAATCCCGTCGCCGAGGAAATGGCGTGAGCGGGCTTGGAGCGCGGCGCCGCGCCCGGCACGGAACCGCAGGTTGAAAACCTGCGGCCACTTTGCAACGGGAGGCCAC
>JBBAVS010000094.1:11229-16466 GCA_040397585.1 Pirellulales bacterium | reverse complement strand
TCCTGGCTGCGCGGAGAAAGCAACGCCGGCTCCCGGGCACGGGCAGCCCCGAGCTCGTCCCCATTCCGGAAGCCCAAGCGCGTCGCGATTCCCAGGAAGCCCAATCGCGTGAGCGATGGGGATCTGCCCGTCCGTGGCCGCAGGTTTTCAACCTGCGGAATCCTGCTTCGTGCGCCGCCCCGCTCGGGGCAGCCCCTCGCTGAGTTTTCGCCGCTACGGCGAGCACCGACCACCCCAGGCGATGCGGCCCACCGGCATGAACGGCCCGGAATCACCGCGGATTGCCAGGGCGTCACCCAGGCAATCCTATCCGGCGGCCTCCCCGTCGGGCCCGGCATTCGTCCAGACGAGCCGTGCCTCGCCTCCCCGGCTGCCAGACACGATGGCATGCTGCTCGAACTCCCGGGCGATGCTCACGGCGTCGGCTTCGGAGATCCCGAGCACGAGCAGGCTCGGCTCCGGCGGCCAGTCGCCGTCGTCGGCCTGGCCTTCCCCCTGGAAGCAGGCGAGGCCGCGGCCGCGGACGAGCATCTCGAGCTGCATCATCCGCTCGGCGTTGGCGTCTTCGTCGAGCGGTGCCGACCGCGGATTGCACGCCGTGATGAATGCCCAGTCGGTGGCCCGCGACTCGGCGAGCAGGAGGTCGAGCGGCATGCACCGCGCGCCGCAGCGGATCGAGATCGGTTCCCGGCCCGGCACGATCACCGAGTACGACGTGGAACGGTAGGCGGATTCGAGCTCTGGATCGAGCATGTGCCACCGGGTGAATAAGGTGACAGCAGGCGGCAGGGAGACGAGAGCCTCCGGGCGAACAGTCTAAAAAATGCGAGCCGCTCTTCAACCCTCTCGGCCGAAGCGGCGAAGGGTTCGCGGGCGGCCGAAGCCGTGGCCCGCCGGCGACGCAAGCGGTGGCGTGAATGACGGAACCACCATGATCTCGACCGGCGGCAACTTCTTCACGACCAACCACGCGCCGGCGGTTTCGGCCTCCACAAACTCCTGCCCTGAGGCCAAGGCGAACCGGGAAGACACACAGGTTGAAAACCTGTGCCACTTGAAAGCCTGTGCCACGAGGAGCCTCGGGCCGCAGCAGCAAAACCTGCCAGTTGCCACCGAGCAGGGTCACCGGAGGCCTGCAGCCTGCCACGGCGAAAACGTCCTGCCGCTGCGAAAACCAAAACACTCCCGATCCAGAATACTCCCGACAGGGATCGAACCTGTAACCTTCAGCTCCGGAGGCTGACGCTCTATCCAATTGAGCTACGGGAGCAGCACACCTCGCGGAGTCTACCAGCCCCGCGACGGCCGAGAAAGCAGTGGCTTTTTTGCGGGCGGTGCCGCGAGGGTGGCCTGGCGGCCGCGGTCACGCCGACCGCTTGAGCTCCCGGGTCGGCGGCTCGACGTGCGGCCGCGCTGCTTCGTGCGGGGCGTCGATGCGGTAGGTGCGGGCCGACGAATCGCCCGCCGCCTCCCGGTCTGCCGCCTCGCGCATCAGGCTGCGGAGCTGGCGGGTGCGACCGAAGCACGAGCCGAACTGCACGAGCGCCGTCAGCCGGCCTGCCAGCATGGCGAACGTGCCGATGGGCGCGGTCGCGGCCGCATGCCGCAGCACCTCGCCGGCATGCGCCACCAGCGCGGGGACGATCCGCTCGCAGGCCAGCGACCGCCAGAAGAGCCGCTCCGCATGCAGGCCCGCCACGAAGGACGACTGCCGCTTCCGGGCCGGTCCACCGACGACCCGCGACTCCGGCTCGAGCACCACATCGGACTGCGCCGCCGAGAGCCCGGCCGCCAGGTCGGCCGCCGCGAGCGCGTCGCCGCAGGCGGCCGAGAGGCCGATGCCGCGAATCGTCGCCGCCCGCCAGAAGCCGGCCTCCAACAGCGGCGCCGCAGGAAGCTCGCCGGTCGCGAATCCCCCGGCTTTCCGCCGGGGCACCACCGTCACGCTCCGCCCGCCACTCGTTCGGCGGATGCCGGCCGACACGGGCTGCTCCCGATCGGCGGCCACAGTCAGCGGGACGACCGCCGCCACGTCGGGGCGGATGAAGTGCCGCAGGGCGGCATCGGTCCAGCCGGCGGTCGCCTGCCAGCCGGCCGCGAGAATGTGGATCACGTCCCCCTGGGCCGCCGCGAGGCCGGCCGTCACGCAGCCCACGAGCCCCGATCCCTTGGCCGCTTCGACGAAGGTCACCTCTTCCCGGATGTTCCACGGGTCGTCGTAGGGTGTGCCCAAGGCGACGACCACGTCGCAGTCGTCCGGGCGGTGCTCGAGGACGCTGACGAGCGTCTCCTCCAGACCGGTGAGATCGAAGGCGGGGACCACCACCGACAGCCGCCGCGCACCGCCGGCCGAAACCTGCATCGACATGATCCCCCCGATCCGTTCCCCTGCGGTGGGCGCAGACGATCCCCCCGGACCGCCCGCGGCACCCGCTGCCCCTCGAACGTCAGCCTGCCCCGATCAGGCGGCGACCCGCTGCGGCTGCAGTTCCGTGAACAGGTTCACGGTGTGCAGCATCTCGCCGTCGGCGTCGTAGAACTGGAGCACGCCGACGTCGATCATCCACATGGCGAACATCTCGGCCACGCGATAGCACCGCGCCACGCAGCGACCGCGATCGATGCGGATGTTTTCCTGCAGGTCCTCGACGTCGGTGACGTCGGCCCCGAGCTTGAGGAAGTGACGCGAGACGAGGCCACGGACATCCGCGGCATTCATGTGCAGACGCATGGAAGGCAACCTCCTGTTGCGGGCTGTCGGATCGACCTCCTGTCGACCGGGCCGGGAAACCTACCGAGCCGCTTGCGCCGCCGATAGGCTGGTTTGCCGCCGGGAAGTCCCGAGCGGCCTCTCGGCCCGCCACCGCTGATGAGCATCGACCGGTCCGGCCGCCGGCGATCACCCGCGAAACCGATCACTTCCCATTCCGCACGTCCGGCCAGGTCTGCCCAGCCTGCCGGGTCGCCGCAGCCCCCGGCGCCAGACGTGTTTCCACGGGCAGCTACGGCAGCCGCTGCGTCCAGGCTTCGTCGCCATACCGCTCCCGCACGAGGGCCGCGACGCGATCCCGCGGCCAGTCGTGCCGCTCCTCACGGGCTTCGTAGGCGGCGCGCACCGCGGCCGCGAGCGGCCCGCGGCCCAGGCCGAGGTTCGCGAGGAAGGCGGCGTGGTCGCGGCCCGCCCGATACTCCGGCTCTCGCGGTGGATGCCGGAGCACCCGCGGCACGAGCCCGAGATCGAAGTCGTCGAGCAGCGTGCCGTGGTAGAGCACCGCCTGACGGCGGATGCGGAGCGCGTTGCCCGACACCTTGCGCAGCCCCCCCGCCGCTGCGATCGCCAGATCGCTCGAGCCGCGGCGCACCACCGGCCGGCCCGCTGCCACGAGCGCGGCGGCGAGCGGGTCGAGCACCGCCGCATGCACGGCCTCGATGGCGGGCGCAGGGCCGGGCCAGGCCGCCACCACGGTCCACATCAGGCAGCCCGGGCCCACGACGACGGTGAGCCCGCCGCTCGGTCGCCGCACGACCGCGACCCCGGCGGCGTCGCAGGCTGCGCGATCGACCTCCCGCGACACGTGGCTCGACGAACCGAGCACCACCGTCGGCTTGCGGGCCATCCAGGTGCGGACCACCAGCCCCGCGACCAGCCCGTCGTGCGCCTCGGCCAGGAGCGCCTCGTCGAGCGCGAGGTTCTCCGCCACGGTCGGCAGTTCGACGTCGAGCCAGCGGGCGGGGCCGCCCGCGACGGGACGTTGACTCACTGTGCCGGCCTCCTAGACTTCACCCATGAGCGAACAACCCCGCCGCGGCATCCGGCCCGACGACACCCTGCCGCCCGTCGAGCCGCCGAACGCCGGCTTCTTGGTGCAGCTGTTCGTGGTGCCGCTGACGATCGTGTCGTGCGGCCTGTTCGTGGTCTGGGGATTCTACTGGCTGGCCCAGATGGGCAACGATCCGGAGAGCTACGTCCGCGCCCTCCGCCGCAACAACGAGGGCCGCTGGCAGGTGGCGCTCAACTTCGCCAACGACCTCCGCGGCCCCGGCGGCGCGGCCCTGAAGAAGGATGCGAAGCTGGCCGGCGACCTGGCGGGCATCCTCGACGACGAGATGGCCAGCGGCCGCACCGCCGGCAGCGGCAACGCGGCCGACCAGGCCAAGACGCTCTGCAACTATCTCTGCCGCGCGCTCGGGGAGTTTGCCGTGCCGGAGGCGGCGGTCCCGCTCGTGAAGCGGGCGGCCGATCCCCGCGATCCGCAGACCGCCCAGGCGGCCGTCGAGGCGCTCGCGGTGCTCTCGGCCAATCTCGCCGCAGGGGGCCGGGCGTTCGATGATCCGACCGCCGTGGCCGCCGCCGTGCTGGTCGCCTCGAAGAGCGACGTTGACCTGCTGCGATCCTCGGCCGCCTACACGCTCGGCGTGCTCGGAGGTGGTCCGGCGGTCGAGCGGCTCCGGCAGCTTGTGGACGACGGCGCCGACGACGTCCGCTACAACGCCGCGATCGGCCTCGCCCGCCAGGGCGACGAGGCGGCGTGGCAGACGCTCGAGGAGATGCTCGCGCTGCCCGACGCCGTGCCGGCCGCCGGCGATCAGAAGGGGCAGGCGGAGCGGTATCGCCGCGCGATGATCGTGGTCAACGCGATCAAGGGCGTGGGCTTGCTCGTCGATGCCACGAACCGCCCGCCGCCTGAAGCCGTCGCGAAGCTCGTCACCGCGCTCGGCGGCGATCCGGTGGCCGACGTCCGCACGAGCGCCGCGGCGCTTGGCCGCCGCATCGACCGGCTCGGCACGGCCGGCTGATACGGACTCCGCGTGATCGTCTCGCATCTCCTCGCGCACCGCAGCCGGCCGGAGGCATGCTCGCCGCCGGCGGCACGTGTGAGTTCAAGGCCCCGACGGAATGTCGACGTCCAGCGTCCACACGTGTCACCGGCGTCTGCGCGTGCCTCCGGCCGGCTGCGGAGCCTCACCATCAGCTCGGCGAGGGACTGACCGTGTCCCGCTGACCAGGGATGAACTGAGCCTCGCGGCCGACAAGCGGGGATTCCGCAGGTTGAAAACCTGCGGCCACTTTCAGGCGAGGAGGTTGAAAACCTGTGGCCACTTTCAGGCGAGGAGGTTGAAAAACTGCGGCCACTTTCAGGCGAGGAGATAGAAAACCTGTGGCCACTTCTTTCCGTGCGGTGACGGGGTATGGTCAGTCCCGAGCCTCGCGAATGCCCGAGCCTCACGCGTGAGCC
>JBBAVS010000094.1:0-11129 GCA_040397585.1 Pirellulales bacterium | reverse complement strand
GACGGGGTATGGTCAGTCCCGAGCCTCGCGAATGCCCGAGCCTCACGCGTGAGCCGTATGAGGCTCAGCTGAGAAACTCCTCGAGCGCCTCGCGGAGCATCTCGGTGTCGGGTTCGATGCCGGCCAGCGCGTGGAACTCGATCGCCGTCTGCACGGCATGGATCTCGATGCCGTCGATCACGCAGCAGCCGCACGCCGCTGCCTGCGCGGCCGCCGCGGAGAGCTCGCCCGCGAGCGCGGCGTCGGCCAGCAGCAGCTCCGGCCGAAGCGATTCGGCTGCGAACCGCACCGCCGAGTGCGGGCCGAGGGCGACGATGCCCGCGTCCGCCGGCACCATGAGCGGCGTTGCCCAGTCGAGCGTCGAGGCCTGCGTGCCGTGCACGGCGGCGAGCGCCTCGACGAGGGCGGCGGCAACGGTCGCGTCGGGATCGGCCACCACGATCGCGGCCGCGCCGGCGAGGGCGAGTTCGAGCGCCGCCGCCCGGCCGCAGGCGTCGGCACCGACGACGAGCGCCACCTTCCCCGTCGGATCGCCGTGGGCCCGCACCGCCTCCACGATCCCGCGGCCGTCGGTCATGTGGCCCGCGAGGCCGTCGACCCGCCGCTCGATCAGGCTGACGGCGCCGGCGAACGCGGCCGACGGACTGAGCGTGGCCACGTGGGGCACGGCGGCGGTGCGGAGCCGGCCAGCGAGCAGGCAGCCGCGGAAGCCGAGCGCCCGAACGCCCGCGATCGCCTCGGCCACGTCGGGCTCCGCGACGTCGCAGGTGACGAACTGCCAGTCGAGCTCCGCCGCGGCGATCGCCCGCTCGAAGAGATACTGCGCCGGATTGCCGGCGGCCGGACAGCCGAGCAGGGCGATGATGTCCTGGAGGGCGGGGCTCGTCATCCGGGTATCGTCCTCGCGGCGGCGTCTCGGGGGGCGGGCCGTGCCGCGGGGCAGGGCCGGCGGCCGACAGTCATACCACCACGTGTGTCACGGCGACGAATCGCGGATCGGCCCGAATCGGATCGAAGTCGCGCTCCGCGCCGGTGAGGTCGCGGAACCGATCGTCGAGCGAGATCGCCTTGGTGAGATGATCCACCGCGGCCGAGACGTCGCCGGCGAGCGAGTGGTAGCAGGCCAGGTTGTAGAGCAGAAGCGGCTGGCCCGGCGCCGCCTCGAGGCCCCGGCGGAGCGCGGTGATGGCATCGTCGAGCTTGCCGAGCCGCTTGTAGCACCAGCCCAGGCCCAGCCAGGCCTCGAGCTGCTCGGGCGCGACCTCGGCCACACGCTGCAGCGGCACGAGGGCCGCGTGGTAGTCGCCCAGCGCCCGCCGGGCCCGCCCTTCCAGCAGGCTTGCCACGGTTCCCGACCGGCTCGCCTCGGGGAGCTTCGCCAGCTCGGCCAGGGCGCGGCGGAAGAGCTTCCGGGCGTGCTCCGGCACCGGCGCGTCGCCGTCGGCGAGGAGCTCGCCGAGTTCGATGTAGCCCGCCGCCTCACGGAGGAGCAGGTGCCGACGATGGCTGTTCATGGGGGTGAACCCTGGAAGGGTCGTCGTGGTACCAACCTCGTTTCAACCGCGTTTGAGCCGGGAAAAGTCTAGGTGTCGGCCCTGAAACGCCCAGCCCCGAACGCCACCACTGGTACGGAGGCCGGGCCCTCCTGGATCGCCCTTCCCGCCGGTTTCTCCCCCGGAAAAAATGCCCGCACGAAAACCGCCGCGAAACGCCACTCTTCTCAGAGGAGGCACCCCCATGCGATTGACCGTGAGAACCCTGTTGGCGTGGATCGACGGGCTCCTGGGCCCGGAAGACCAGGCGCTGCTCGGGGAGAAGGTGCAGGCCAGCGGCGTGGCGCCCGCCCTCGTGGAGCGGGTCAGGGACGTGATCGCCCGGCCGTCGCTTTCCGCCCCCGCCCCGGCGGGCCGCGGCCTGGCCGACGACCCCAACACGGCCGCCGAGTTTCTCGACAACACGCTTGCCGCAGACCGGCTCGAGGGATTCGAGCGGGTGTGCGTGGAGTCTGACATCCACCTGGCCGACGTGGCGGCCTGCCACCAGCTGCTCGCCGAACTCACCCGCGACCCTGCGGCACTCGAGCCCCTGTCGGCGTCCCGGTGTCGCCAGCTGCTCGCGACGGCGCGGAAGCGGCTCGATCCGCTGGAGGCGGCGGCCGCCGCCGTGGCTGCCACCGATCGTGCCCCGCCGCGCGCGGGCCGCACGAAGCCGGCGCCGACCGCGGCGCAGCCGGGGCGACGCGCTCCGCTGGCGGCCTGGCTCTCGGCCGGTGCGGCCGTGCTGCTCCTCGGGCTGCTCGCCGCGTTCTTCGTCTGGTCGCTGGCTCGCGGACCGAAGCGGGGACCCATCCCGCAGGAGGTTGCCGTCGCCCCGGCTGCCACGGCACCGGAGCCCGAGGTGCCACCGCCTGCCGCCGCGGCGCCTGCTGATGCAGCGGCGCCGGTCGAGGCAGCGGCGCCGGTCGCCGCGCCACCGGTCACCGCGCCACCGGTCGCCGCGCCACCGGTCGCCGCGCCACCGGTCGCCGTGGCGGTGCCGGCTGTGCCCGCCCCTGCCGCGCCATCCGTGGAGGTGGCCGATGAGCCCGCCGCCGCGCCGCCACCGAACCCCGCCATGCCGCGGGTGCCCAGCGGCGACGCGCTGGCGATCGTGGCCCCTCCCGCCCTGCCGGAGCCGGCTGGAGCGGCGCCGGCAGGCCAGCCGCCCATGGCCCCCGAGCTTGCCCCCACCGCACGTGGCGGCAGCGACGCAGCGGTTCGCGCCGGCGGGCCGCTGTTGCATCGCGGCGAGGTCGAGGGGGCGGCCGCCTGGCTCGTGCTGCCGGCCGACGAGCCCCTGGCGGACCGCGAGGATCTGCTCGCGCCGCCATGGTGCCATCCGGTGTTCACCGTGGGGGGCATGACGATCCGGCTCGACCCAGGCACGCGGGCCGTGGTCAGTCGCGATGCCGACGGCACGCCGCAGCTCGAGCTCGTGTTCGGGCGGGCGCTGGTGTCGGCCGTGGCCGCCGACGCGCGGATCGGTGTGCTCGCGGGCGGGCTGCGGGGCGTCGTGTCCGGAATGATGCGGCAGCCGGCAGGCATCGAGCTCGTGCTGGAGCGGCCGCCGGGGCAAGGCTCGCTGCCCATGCGGCGGGCGGTGGTGCATGCCGGCGGCGCCGAGAAGGTGTGGCGGTCGGTGACGGCCCCCGGTGGCCCGCCGGCGCTGGCCGGCCTGCCGCCGGAGGTGCTCCTCGCGCCGCGGGCCGCGGTCGTCTGGGAGGAACGCGATCCGGCCGCGGCGGTGCTCGTGCCCCCTGCGGCCGAGCCGGCGTGGATGCTCCAGCCAGCCGGCGGCGACCGCCTGGAACAGGCGGCCGTGCGGGCTCTCGCCGCGGCCCTGGCGGCCGAGCCGGCGTCGCGGGCCGACGACGCGCTCCGCCGGCTGGCGGCCGATCGGCGGACGGAGAATCGGATGATCGCGGCGGCGACGCTCGCGCTCGTGGGCGACTACCGCGAACTCGTCGCCCTGCTCGCCGCCGAGCGGCCGCTGGGCCTCAACGAGACCCAGTGGACCACGCTCGCGGAGCTGGCGGTGCCGTTGGCGCTCGCCCGCGGCGAGAACTCCGCGGCGGCGCTCGCCGAGGCCTTTCAGGCGGCGGGCCCTCAGGGCAAGGGTGATCTGCTGATGGCGTGTGCCCGCGGGTTCAGCGACGACGAACTCGCCGCGGGCGCCGCCGCGCAGCTCGTCGAGGCGCTCGGCGACGGCAGCGTGGCGGTGCGGCGGTCCGCGATCCGTCGGCTCCTCGAGATCGTGCAGCCCGATGTGCGGCACCGCTCGCTGTATCGCGCCGATCGCCCTGCGGCGCTCCGCGACGACGGCATCGCGTGGTGGAAGACGCAGCTCGACCAGGGGCGGATCCGCCGTGGGGGGGTGCCGGCGGCAGCCGCGGCGAACGGCCCGCCGGAACGTGACGACGAGTGAGTTTCGCGCCCTGGCCCGACGTTTCCGCGGGTTGAATTGCTGGCCTGCAGCCAGGGGTGGTATTCTTCCGGTGCCTTCTTTTCCAACCCTCGAGGAGCGACCGCGTGCAGACCCGAGTTTCCGCACGGCATGGCCATCTGAGCCCGGCTTCCCAGTCGAAGATCGAGTCGAAGGTGTCGCGGCTGACGCGATATTTCGACCGGCTGACGGCCCTGAATGTGACGGTCGATTTGCAGAACTCCAGCCTGCCAGCCGTGGAAATCGTGGCTTCCTCGGAGCACTTCCACGAACTCGTCAGCCACGAGGCCTCTCCCCAGCTCTGGCGGAGCGTCGATGGCGCCGTGCAGAAGATGGAGCAGCAACTCCGGAAGCACAAGGAGAAGGTCCGCGACCACAAGCACGTGCAGTCGAGCCGCCACTCCTAAAGCCGCGGCGTCAGACCGCCTCCCACCTTCCGATCCACGGCATCACGCATGAAGTTTTCCGATTTCGTCGCCACCGACGCGGTCCGCTCGCACGTTCACGCCGCCACCAAGGAGGGCGTGATCCGCGAAATGGCCCAGTCGCTCGTCGACGCGGGGAAGATCGCCCCGGGCGATCTCGAGGGCATCGTCAAGGCGATCATGAAGCGGGAGGATCTCGGCAGCACCGGCATCGGCCGCGGCGTGGCCGTGCCGCACACCAAGCATCCGAGCGTCAGCAAGCTCGTGGGCACGGTGGCCGTCAGCCAGCAGGGCATCGACTTTCAGAGCCTCGACGGCGAGCCCGTGCAACTCTTCTTCCTGCTCGTCTCGCCCCCCGACCGGCCCGGCGACCACCTCAGGGCCCTCGAAAACATCTCGCGGCAACTCCGCGACGATTCCTTCTGCCGCCTGCTCAAGGCCGCGAAGGAGCCGATCGACATCCAGAACCTTCTCGAAGAGGCCGACAGCCACGGCGTGGTGTCTTGAGATGACCGCAGAGAGCCCCGAAACCGTGCGTGGCGCCGCCAGCGGCCAGCGAGAGATCGCTCCGCGGGAGGAGACCGTGTCGCGCGAGGTCGTGGTGGTGAACGCGGCGGGCCTGCACGCCCGCCCCGCCGACCTGCTCGCCCGCGAGGCACGGAAGTGGCAGTCGCAGATCGCGCTCGTCCACGACGCGCAGCGGGCCGACGGCAAGAGCATCCTCGAGCTGCTCACGCTCGCGGCCGAGTCGGGCACCAGGCTGGTGGTGGAGGCGACCGGGCCCGATGCCCGCGAGGCGCTCGACGCCATCGGCAGCCTGTTCGAGAGCCGCTTCAACGAACACGAAAACAACCAGGATTCCTGACCCGGAGAACGTGTTCGGGGCCGAGCCCGGCCCCCGTTCGCCGTGGTCCAACCGTCACGACCGCAACCACCGAAGGAGCCGCGACCCACCGCCAGGCGCGAGACCCCGGGATGCCGATCGCCCCCGCCTGAGCGGGCCGCGCGATCTCCCGAGCGGGCCTCCGCAGCCGGCGGGCGGACTGCGCCCGATGCTCAAACTCCAAGGCATCGCCGTCTCACCCGGCGTCACGATCGGCGAGGCCCTCGTCCTCGACTCCGAGGGCTTCCGCATTCCGCGGCGGTTCGTGGAGCGGAGTGCCGTCGACACCGAGCTCGCCCGGCTCGCCACGGCCGTGGCGGAGACCACCCGCGAGGTGGAGCGGAATCGCGACGCGATCCGTGGCGAACTCGGCGACCAGTACGCCGCGATCTTCGAGGCGCACCTGGCGATGCTCCACGACCGGAAGCTCCAGGAGGAGCTGACCAGCGCCGTTCGCGACCGGAACTGGTGGCCCGAATATGCGGTGAGCCGCACGCTCCGCCGCTACGCCAAGGCCTTCCAGAACCTCGACAACCACATCGCCCAGCGGGCCCACGACATCTACGACCTGGAGAAGAGCCTGCTGCGGAACCTGCTTGGCTTGCGCCGCGAGACCCTCGCCGCGATCTCGCAGCCGGTGGTGGTGCTGGCGCACAACCTCACCCCCAGCGAGACGGCCAACCTCGACCGGCGCCTGGTGAAGGGCTTCGCCACCGAGCTCGGCGGCCCGGGGAGCCACACGGCGATCGTGGCCGAGGGGCTCGAGATTCCCGCGGTGGTGGGCGTGGGGCCGTTCCTCGCCGACGTGTCGGGCGGGGAGCCGGTGATCCTCGACGGCAACCAGGGTGTGATCATCCTCCAGCCCGACGAGGAGACGATCGCCCAATACCGCCTCGAGGAGGAGGCCGCCCGGCACGTGGCCGCGCGGCTCGACCGGCTCCGCGACCTGCCCGCCGACACCACCGACGGCGTTCACGTGCAGATCATGGGCAACATCGAGTTTCCCAGCGAAGTGGAGCAGTGCATCAGCCGCGGCTGCGACGGCATCGGCCTCTACCGCACGGAGTTTCTCTACCTCACCGCCAAGCGGGAGCCGACCGAGGAAGACCACTACGAGGCCTACAGCGCCGTCGTCAGGGCGATGCCCGACAAGCCGGTGGTGATCCGCACGCTCGACCTCGGCGCCGACAAGATGCTCACCGAGACGACCCCCGAGGAGGAGCGGAACCCCTGCCTCGGCCTGCGGAGCATCCGCCTCTCGCTGCGGCAGCTGCCCGTGTTCCGCACCCAGCTGCGGGCGATCCTTCGGGCCAGCGCCCTGGGGGACGTGCGGGTGATGTTTCCGCTGATCTCCACGATCGTCGAGCTGCGGCAGGCCCGGATGGTGCTCGCCGACGTGATGGAGGATCTCGCCGAACACGGCATCGCGTTCAACCCGAAGATGCCCGTGGGGATGATGGTCGAGACGCCGGCCGCCGTGATGATGCTCGACGCGTTCATCAAGGAGGTCGACTTCATCTCGATCGGCACCAACGACCTGATCCAGTACACGCTGGCGGTCGATCGGGGCAACAAGGAGGTTGCGGATCTGTACAACGCCTGCGATCCGGCGGTCCTGCGGCTCTTGCGCCGCTCGCTGGACGTGGCGCGGGAGGCCGGGGTGCCGGCCAATGTGTGCGGTCAGATGAGCGGCAGCGTGATGTTCACGCAGCTGCTTCTGGGGCTGGGCTTGCGGCAGCTGAGCGTGCCGGCAAGCGCGATCCCGGAGGTGAAGCAGGCGTGCCGAAGCGTTTCGGCCGCCGATTGCCGCCTGGTCGCCGACAAGGCGCTGGCGATGCACGGGGCGCAGGAGGTGAAAGCCTACCTCCGCGACCAGATGCGCCGCCTGCTCGCCCATACCGGGGCCTAGAGCCCCGCCGCCCCGCCGGGGCGGCGAACAGAAGAAGGGATCTCCGATGAAGCAAGAGATGCTGATCAACGTGTCGCAGCCGGAGGAGTGCCGGATCGCGATCATGGAAGACGGGGTGCTGGAGGAGCTCTACGTGGAGCGGACCAGCCAGGACAACCTCGTCGGCAACATCTACAAGGGGCGGATCGTCAACATCGAGCCGTCGATCCAGGCGGCGTTCGTCGACTTCGGCGTCGGCCGCAACGGCTTCCTCCACATCAGCGACGTGGAGCCGCAGTACTACCGGCAGGGCGGGCTCGATCCCGACAAGGCGTTCGACCTCGTCGACCCCGCGGGCAAGACCGCCGAGGCCGGCGCCGACGACGCCGCCCGCGCCCGGCGGAAGCCCCGCCTCGGCGACCGCCCGCGGGTCAAGCCGCCGATCCAGGATGTCCTCCGCCGGGGCGACGAGGTGCTCGTGCAGGTGATCAAGGAGGGCTTCGGCACCAAGGGGCCGACCCTCTCCACCTACATCTCGATCCCCGGCCGCTACCTCGTGCTCATGCCGCCGCTGGGCCGCGTGGGCATCTCCAAGAAGATCGACGACGAGCGGGATCGCCGCGTGCTCCGCGACATCATGCTCGACCTCAAGCCGCCGAAGGGGGTCGGGTTCGTGGTCCGCACCGCCGGCACCGAGCGGACGAAGTCGGAGATGGCCCGCGACATGGCCTACCTCCTCCGGCTCTGGAAGAGCATCGTCAAGCGGATGCGGAAGTATTCCGCCCCGATCGACATCTACCAGGAAAGCGACATGATCATCCGCACCATCCGTGACATGTTCACGGAAGACGTGGCGCGGATCCTGATCGACGAGCCGGCCGCCTACGAGCGGGCCAAGGAGTTCCTGGAGCTCGTGATGCCGAAGTATGCCCCGCGGCTGCAGCTCTACGAGGGCAAGGAGCCGCTCTTCCACCGCTACGGCCTGGAGGAGGAGATCGGGCGGATCCACCAGCGGAAGGTGCCGCTCAAGGGGGGCGGGTCGATCGTCATCGACCAGACCGAGGCCCTGGTGGCGATCGACGTCAACTCGGGCTCGTTCCGCACCGAGAAGAGCGCCGAGGAGAACGCCTACCAGATGAACCTGATCGCGGCCAAGGAGATCGCCCGGCAGCTGCGGCTCCGCGACCTCGGCGGCGTGATCGTCAACGACTTCATCGACATGCGGAAGGAGAAGTATCGCCGCGGCGTGGAGAAGGCGCTCCACGAGGCGATGAAGCGCGACCGGGCCCGCACGAAAATCCTCCGCACGAGCCCCTTCGGGCTGATCGAGATGACGCGGCAGCGGATCCGGCCGTCGCTCAGGAAGAGCATCTTCCGCGACTGCCCCACCTGCACCGGCACGGGCACGGTGAAGACCGCCGAGAGCATGGCGATCGAGGTGATGCGGACGCTCCACCTCTCGGAGACGCGGGACGACGTGACGCGGCTGAACATCACGGTGCACGACGAGGTCGCCACCTGGATCAACAACCGCAAGCGGCGGGAAATCACGCAGTTCGAGGACCGGACGCACATCCAGCTCCACGTCGTCGGCAAGGACGGCGTGTCGCCGGAGCACCTGGTGTTCGACGCCTGGGACTCGACCGGGAGAAACGTGCGGTTTCCTTGAGTCCGCGGCCCGCGCCGCCCGCCTACGGCAGCTGATACCGGGCTGCGACGGCCGTGAACTCGGCCGCCGAGGCCTCCGGATCGAAGCCGGCGCCGAGCTCCTCGTGGAGGATCGCGGCCACGCGGCTGGCTGCCTCGGCGGCGCGGCGGGCGTCGAGAAACAGCCAGCGGGAGCGGCGGGCGAGCACGTCCTCGACCGAGCGGGCGAGTTCGTGCCGGGCCGCGAACCGGACCATCGCCTCGCTGAAGCCCGGCAGGAGCATCGTTTCTGCGCCCGGCAGCGCGGCGACGGCCGCCGCTTCGGCGCCGTAGAGATGCGGCCCCGGCGGGTCGGTGAGCGGCACCGTGGCGGTGCCGGCGGGCGGCGCTCCGACGAGCCGCAGGTGCCTCGTCACGCCGCCGGGCCGGGCCGGCAAGAGGCCGTGCGCGAAGCAGGCGGCGAGCACGCTCTCGGCCATCGCCCGGTAGGTCGTCCACTTGCCGCCGGTGACCGTCACGAGGCCGTGCGGCGACACCTCGACCGTGTGCTCCCGCGAGATCCGCTTGGTGTCGCCGCCTCCCGCGGCGGGCTTCACCAGCGGCCGCAGTCCGGCCCATGCCGAGCGGACGTCGCCGCGCGACAGGGGCGCGGCCAGCCGGCGACGGGCCTCGGCGAGGATGAAGTCCACCTCCTCGGCGAATGGCCGCGGTTCGAGCGGCGTGTCATGACGCGGCGTGTCGGTCGTGCCGAGGATCACCTTGCCGAGCCACGGCACCGCGAACAGCACGCGGCCGTCGGCCGTCTTCGGCACGAGCATGGCGGTCGCCGACGGGAAGCACGCGCGATCGACGACGAGATGGGCGCCCTGGCTCGGCGCCACGAGGTCGGCCGCCGTGGGTTCGTCGAGCTTCCGCAGGGCATCGACCCAGACGCCGGTGGCGTTGACCACGCAGCGGCCGCGGACGTCGACGCGGGCGCCCGTCTCGCGGTCCTCGACGGCCACGCCCGCCACGCGGGCGGCGTCGTGCACGAAGCCCGTCACCCGGCAATGGTTGAGCACGGTGGCGCCTTCGCGGATCGCGGTGCGGGCGAGGGCCACGGCGAATCGGGCGTCGTCGAACTGGCCATCCCAGTAGCGGATCGCACCGGCGAGCCGCTCCGGCTGGAGGCCCGGCGCCGCGGCCAGCGCCCGGCGGCGGCCGAGCAGGCCCACGCGGCCGAGCCGCTCCGATCCCGAGAGCGCCTCGTAGATCGCCAGGCCGATGCCGTAGAAGGGCAGATCCCAGAGCCGGCCTGCGACGCCGTAGGCGGGGACGACGAAGGGCAGGGGCTGGGCGAGGTGGGGCGCGTTGTCGAGCAGGAGCTTCCGCTCGCGAAGCGCCTCGCGGACGAGCCCCACGTTGCCCTGCGCGAGATACCGCACGCCGCCGTGCACGAGCTTGGTGGCCCGGCTCGACGTGCCCTTGGCGAAGTCGTCGGCCTCGACGAGCAACGTGGAGAACCCGCGGGCGGCAGCGTCGAGGGCGGTGCCGAGGCCGGTGGCGCCGCCGCCCACCACGATCAGGTCGAACGGCTCGGCCGACCGCAAGCGGCCGAGGAGGGCTGCGCGGGACGACGACGGCGATGGGGGCGATGGAATCACGAAGGGGGGCCGTTCGACGAGCCGCGGCGCTGCGGCGAGCGGACGCGGAACCGGGTTTTTCCGGCCGGAAACCCGACCTCTCGACCCATCCGGCCGGCGACGATATCGTACAGGGCTCGCTGAGACAGTTTTTTCGCCGCTTTTACGGACCTGCATCCATGGCCAAGGCCACCCCAGCCGCCGATTCCTCCGACTCCATGAAGGGCGCCGCCCACGAATACGCCATCGTCGTCGATGGTGGCCGCCAGTACCGCGTGATGGCGGGGCAGGAGCTCGAGATCGACTTCCGCCATCTGCCCGCCGGCAGCGAGGTGGTGTTCGAAGAGGTGCTCGCCGTCAGCAAGGCGGGCAAGCTCACGATCGGCAAGCCGAAGGTGAAGGGCGCCACGGTGAAGGCCGAGGTGCTCGGCCTCGTGCAGGGCGAGAAGATCTACGTGCAGAAGTTCGCCCGCCGCAAGAACTACCGGCGGCGGACCGGCCACCGGTCGCTGTCCACGAAGGTCCGGATCGCGTCGATCTCCGCCTGACCCGCGCCTCGCTCCGGAGTCAGGAAGCCTGATCGCGTGAGCGATGAGAACGTGGCCGTAGGTGTTCAAAGTGGCCGCACGTTTTCAAAGTGGCCGCAGGTTTTCAAAGTGGCCGCAGGTTTTCAAAGTGGCCGC
>JBBAVS010000093.1:0-16473 GCA_040397585.1 Pirellulales bacterium | reverse complement strand
TCACGAAGGAAGTGCCGGTGCAGAAGTGCGTGACGGTCGCCGTCGAGGTGCCCGTCGAGAACGCCTGCGGTGGCTGCGGTGACGCCGGCTCGGCCGGTGGCTGCGGTGCTGCCGGCGGCTGCGGCGGTGACGCCGGTGCCTGCGGCGGTTGCGGCGAGGCTTCGGCCAGCGGCGACTGCGGCGGTGCCTCGGCCGCTGCCTGTGGCGAGTGCGGTGGCCGCCGTCGTGGCTGCCGTCGCTGCAAGTAAGCACTGACTGCATCGGGTTCCACCCGATGACGCCGTGCCAACTGGCTGGTTCAGGGGGGCCGGGCGTGAAAACGCCCGGCCCCCCGCTTTTTCCCGCGCCGAGTTGCCGGGATGGCCGTTTTCTGATCGATTGCCCTCGCCTTGAATCCGGAACCAGGCGGGTTCCGGACGATGACGGCAGGGAGGCGATGTCATGATCCAGGCCTGCTCGGATGAATTGGTCGCGTCTTCGACCATCCAGGCGGAGGCGAGCGACGGCTGGATTCACGAGGTTCGCCGGGCGATCCGCTCGGGCAGCGTCGATTTCTTCCGTCCGTCGCCCCTGCGGTATTGGACCGACTTCCTCATCAGCATCGTCGCCGCGTACGTCGCCGTGGGCGTCTATCTGACGTCACCGCTGGGCTCGTGGCCCCAGCTGGTCGCCTTCCCGTTCGCGGTCTTCTGGCTCTACCGCCTGGGATCCCTCGTCCACGAGGTCTGCCACCTGGGCGAGCACGAGATGCCGCTGTTCAAGGCGGCGTGGAACGTGTTCGGCGGCGTCATGATCCTGATGCCGAGCCCGTTCTTCACCCGACACCACCGCGATCACCACAGCCAGCGATACTACGGCACGCCCCAGGATCCCGAATACGCCGCCAACATGGTGGAGGGGGGCAATCTCTCCAGCGTGCTCGCGTATGCCCTCAAGATCATGGCGAAGCCGATCCTCGTGTTCCTGCGGTTTCTGCTGGTGCCGTTCACATTCGTCACGCCGGACGTCCGCGAGTGGACGCTCCGGCATGCGTCGTCCCTGACGTTCAATCGCAGCTATGAGCGGCGGCTGACGGCTGCCGACCGCCGCGCCATCCTCGCGGCCGAGATTCCCTGCTTCCTGCGGGCGCTCTCGATCCCGCTGCTCGTGGTCCTCGGGCTCAACTCGTGGACGCGCATCCCGCTGCTCTACGCCCTCGCCGTCGCCACCGTGGCCCTCAACCAAATGCGGTTTCTGGCGGATCATCATTGCGACGGCGACGGGAGCCGGTCCGACATGGAGTCGCACATCACCGATTCCTGCAACTTCTCAACCAACGACCCGCTCACGCTGCTCTTCTTCCCGTTCTCGATCCGCTACCACGCCCTCCACCACCTCTTCCCGTCGCTCCCCTACCACAACCTCAAGCCGGCGCACGAGCATCTGATGGCGACGCTGCCGGCCGACTCCCCCTACCGGTCGCTGGAGCGGCCCGGCTGGTGGAGCGTGGCTCGGCGGGCGATTTTCGGCGGCAGTCCCGCGGCCTGCTGAGCGACCACCGGCCGCTTGCAACCGCAGCGCCAAAATGCTCTTTATTGTGGTCGATCCCCCGCGGGCCGGCGCCGGCCCGCTTGCACAGCCTGGAGAGAGAGTCATGACGGAGTTTGCGACGCGACGAGCCGCGGTGTGTGGTGCCTGCCTGGCAGTGGCGTTCCTGCTCGGAGCCGCGGCCCCGGCGCGGGCCCAGACGACGGCGGCGCCGGTCTCCCCGTCCGTGGCGGCCGTCGTGCAGCGGGTGGCCGCCGAGGCCGAGGCGACCATCAAGGCGTTCAACGCCGGCGATGCCGCAGGCCTCGCGGCGATGTTCATCGACGACGGCGAACTCGTCGACGAGAACGGCACGGTCACGGAATCGCGGGCCGAAATCACCGCCCTGTTCAAGCGGTTCTTCGAACGCTTTCCGAAGGCGACGCTCGAGATGGAAGTCACCGATGTCCGCGAAGTGGGCGACGACGTGGTGATCGAGGAGGGGGTGCGCCGGATCACGACCGATCAGGCCGCGGCCGCCGCCCAGGTCCGCTACGTGGCGGTCCGCACGAAGCAGGGTGACCGCTGGCCGCTGGCGTCGTATCGGGAGTTTTCCGATGACCCGCTGCCGACGCCGGCGGAGATGCTCTCCGCGCTCGACTGGATCGTCGGTGACTGGGTCGACGAGAGCCCCGAAGGCCGCACGCAGATCAGCTATCGCTGGAGCGAGGACGGCAACTTCCTGATCGGCGAATACAACCTCTCCGTGGGAGGCCAGCCGGCCTCGAAGAGCGTCCAGCGGATCGGCTGGGATCCCGTCGAGGGCACGCTCCGCTCGTGGACGTTCGACTCCGACGGCGGCTTCAGCGAGGGGGAGTGGCTGGGCACCGATAACGGCTGGGTGGTGAAGTCGGAGGCGACGCTTCCCGACGGCACGATCGGCTCGGCCACCGTGTCCATCCGGCCCTCCGATGCCGACCACTTCGTCGTCGAGAGCACCGATCGGATCGTCGGCGGCGCCGAGGAACCCGACTTCAAGCTCACGATCGCCCGTAAGCCGCCGCAGCCGAGCAAGTGATCCGAACCAGCGAACGGCTCGGATCGTAGTCCGTTGGTCACGCCTGACCCCTGCCCACAGCCCCTCCTCGAGGAGATTCAACCGATGCGGCTCCCGGCTGCACGTGTGTCGATCGTGATCGTCGTCCTGCTCGTGGCCGCCGTGGCCGAGGCGCGGCCTGGCGGCGGTGGCGGCGGCCGCCCCTCGATGGGCCGAGTCGGCGGCGGTGCTGCCCGGCCGTCGATGCCGGCTGCCCGGCCCGCGGCGCCCATGGCCCGGCCGCAGATGGCCACACCGCGGCCGCAGACGCGGCCGCAGATGCCGATGGCCCGGCCGAGCATGCCAGCCGCCGCTTCGCGGCCGAACATGCCGAACATGCAGCGGCCCGCGGCTGGCGGCATGGGTGGCATGGCCCGTCCGCAGGTGCCCAACTTCCAGCGTCCCAGCGTCGGCACCATGCAGCGGCCGAATCTCGCCCGCCCGTCCCTGCCCAACGCCGCGAACCGGCCTCAGGTCACGCGGCCGGCTTCGGGCATCGGATCGCGGCCCGGTCTCGGCACGATTCGTCCCACGGGCCCGACGAACCTTCCCGGCATGGCGGGCCGGCCGACGCCTGGCACCGGCATCGGCACGACGAGGCCGTCTCCGGCTCCGATGCCAGGCCGCCCCGGATTCAACGCGGGACCTGGGTTGGCGAGCCGGCCGGGTGGCGGATTTGCCACCAAGCCGGCGCCGCTCCCGGGCCAGATCGGAGGTCCAGGCGGCGGGCGACCCGGTGGCGTGAGCACGCTCCCCGGCCAGGTCGGCAATCGTCCGGGGATCCCCACGACGAAGCCGTCGTTCCCCAGTCCCAACTTCCCGGGCGCCGGGGGCGGCGTGGCGGGGGGCAACCGCCCGGGCCGTCCGGGCATCGGCGAGGCGAATCGCCCCACCACGCTCCCCGGAGCGATCGGCGGTAACCGTCCGGGCGTCGGTGGTGGCAACAGGCCAGGGATCGGCGGGAACCGGCCCACGACGCTCCCCGGTGATCTGGGCGGGAATCGTCCGGGCGGCAACCGTCCGGATGGGAACCGACCTGGCCTGGGCGGGAATCGACCCGGCATCGGCGGCAACCGACCCACCACCCTCCCCGGCGATCTGGGCGGGAATCGTCCCGGTGGCAACTGGAATGGCGGCAACCGACCCAACCGCCCAGGGATCGGTGGCAATCGGCCGGGCATCGGCAACGGCAACTGGAACAGCGGCAACTGGAATGACAACAACTTCAACAACATCAACGTCGGCGGCGGCTACGGCGGTTGGGGCTGGAACGGCGGCGGCAACGGCTGGAACAACGGCTGGAACAACGGCTGGAACAACGGCTGGCACGGCGGTGGTTACGGCGGCTGGGGCTATCCCGGCTATGGCGGTGGCTATGGCGGTGGCTTCGGCTGGAACCAAGGCTGGAACAATGGCTGGGTCAACCCGCACTACGGCAATTGGTACAACGGCGGCTGGGGCAACAACTGGGGCTCCAACGGCGGCTGGTGGGCTCCGTTCGTGACCGGCGCAGCGACCTGGGGTTTGCTCTCCAACCTCGGCAGCTGGGGCCTCGGCTACAACTCGCTGGGCTACGGGGCAACCGGCTACGTCAACCCGTACTACTCCGCGATGCCGGCGGCCGTCGTGGCCTCGTCGCCCTACGACTATTCGCAGCCGGTGATCGTCAACAACTACATCCCGGTCGAAACGACCGCCGCCGCTCCCGACGCCGCGGCCGTCCAGCAGCCTGCCGCTCAGCCGCAGGAGACGGCACCGACGGCGTCACCTGCCGACACCGCGGTCGATGCGGCGCTCGGCAAGTTCAAAGCCGGTGATTACGCCGGCGCGCTGGCCGGCTTCGATCAGGCGCTCAAGCTCGCGCCGAAGGACTCGGTCATCCACGAGGTGCGGGCGTTGTCGCTGTTCGCGCTCGGCCGCTACACGGAAGCGGCCGCGGCGCTCAACGCAGTGCTGGCAACCGCCCCTGGCATGGACTGGACGACGATGAGCAACGTCTACGGTTCGGTGGATGCCTACACCGGCCACCTCCGCACGCTCGAGGAGTTCTGCCGCACGCACCCCGACGATGCGGCGGCCCACTTCGTGCTCGGCTACCACTACCTCGTCGGCGGCCATACGGACATGGCCGCCGCGGCCCTGCGGGTGGTCGTCGCCAAGCAGCCGGGCGACATGGTCGCCAAGCGGCTGCTCGAGGCCGTCACGCCCCCGGCCGCGGAGTCGGCCACGGCGGCGGCAGCGACCGCCACCGCCTCGGCCGCCACCGCCTCGGCAGCGGCCGACGGCGGAACGACGGCCGAGAAGGTCCTTCCGGACATCGATCTCGTCGGGACCTGGAAGGCGACGAGCGACAAGGACACGATCGTGCTGACCGTCACGCCGGAGTCGGGGTTCACCTGGAAGGCCCAGCCCGCCGGCAAGCCGGCGGTCGAGCTCAAGGGAACGATCGAGACCTCTGCCGATGCGCTCGCGCTGGTCAGCGAATCGGCCGGCACGATGGTGGCCAAGGTCACCCCGCAGACGGCCGACTCCTTCGAGTTCGCGCTCCCCTCGGCGCCGAAGGACGCCAAGCCGCTCGTCTTCACCCGCCAGCCGTGAGGCCGCATGAGCCCGCGGCGTCACGGCAATCGGCTCTGGCAACACCGCCACGAGGGGCGGCCGCTGCGCTGAGCCTTCCCCGAGCGACTCACCAGCGGGCTTCGAGGCCGACGTTGGCGCCATGGAGAAACAGGCCGCCCGCACCGCGAACCTCGGTGCCACTGGCCTTGGTGTCGGTGAAGTCCCACTGATTGGGCGCCAGCGCCACCCCGCTGAGCCAGGCGAGGTTGTAGCCCAGCCGCAGGGCCCAGACGTCGCTGAACCGGTAGGCCATCGTGAGGTTCATCGTGGAAAGGAAGCCCAGGCCCGTGTCCGCGACGGAGCGGCCCGGCCGGTAGTCGCCGATCGGCGCCAGGGAACTCATGATCGGCGGCGACGATTGCGTGAGCCAGGCACCTCCCAGACCGGCCTTCAGCGAGCCCTCGAGCGAGAAGCGGTCCCAGGTGCGGCGGCCGCGCACGCCGAGCTGGCCGCCGAACAGGTTGGAGCTCGTCGCCACGCGGTACGACGTCGACGGCCGCCCGACGAATGGTGACACCTGCAGCGCCGCCTGCTCGTCGAGTCCGGCCCAGAACAAGCCCCCGATCCAGTCGACCACGGTATCGTGTCGGCACCGTCGCTGCGGCCAGGGCGAGCAGGGCTCGCAGCCGCTGGTGAACTCGCTGGCCAGGAGGTTGAGTTCGGCGACATTGAGCGTCGACGACCAGGTCGCGCGAACGTCGGACACGGCGTCCCAGCCCGGCACGGCGAGACCGATGTCACCGGGCACGGCAAGCGCCCGGTCGGTGCTCGCACGGGCATCGCCATACCAGCCGTAGACGCCCCAGTAGCCCAGCTCCCAGCCGATGGTGTCGCCGCTGTGCCGGCCGACAAACAGCCGCACCCCCGGTCCGGTCGTGGGAGTCAGGTGGCGGGTCGTCATCACGGTGCCACCGGGATTCAGACCCGCCGTCCCATCGACGAGAATCGTCTGGTTGTTGGTGGCATTGTCGCGATCGAGAAACAGCACGTCGAAGACGACGTACTCGCGGGGCTGGCTGGTCCATCCGCAGCCTCGTCGGGGATGGCAACCGCCATGGCCGTGCCCCGACGCCGCCGCCTCGCCGGCGAGGGCTGGAGCCTCGATGGCCAACGTCGGAACCTCGATCACCCCGTCGCTCGGCGGTGTGTCCGAGAGCAGCGGCCCATCGTTCACGATGGCGTCGTCGGCCAGGCCGCCGATCACGATCGGCTCGACGAGGCACTCGCCGACGAGCAGATCCTGGGCCTGCACCGCCGGCAGGGCCGCCAAGGCCACCGCCACGCCCACCACCGCGATCCATCGCACGAACATGGTTCCCCCTGACGGCGCGGCGACCGCTGGTTGCGGTCCGGCACCAAGCCCCCCACCCGCACGACCCCTTCCCGTGGAGCGATCGGATTTTTTGCCGCCAGGCATGAGAATCGTCACACACGGCAGGCCACGGCCCGCAGACGCGGCAATCTGCGGCGGCCTTTCCGTCGCGCCGCCGGTGGAATCCCGGCGGTGGCAGGCCCCCGGGCGAAACGCTAGGCTCTCTCGCAGGCGATCAGCCTGCCTTGCCCCGTTTCACCCTCTTGCCCACGCGAGCATCCATGGACCAGTTCCGCCGCATCCAGACCGGAAAGAAAGGCGACATCCATCTCGTCCAGTTCAAGGACAAGAAGATCCTCGATGACACCGTCCTCGACGAGATCCGCACGGAAGTCACCCAGCTGATCGGCAAGGCGTCCGGCCCCGATGTCCTCCTCGACTTCTCGAACGTCGAGTTCATGTCGAGCGCCATGCTCGGCCTGCTCGGGCAGCTGCACCGCAAGATCTCGAGCGGCCACGGCCGGCTGAAGATGTGCGGGATCCGCCCCGAGATTCTCACGGTCTTCAAGATCACGAATCTCGACAAGCTGTTCAGCATCCACAAGGATGCGCCGACGGCCCTGGCCACCTTCACCTGACGGCGGGGGCGGCCGTGACAGACCAACCCGACGGCACTCAGGCCGGCAAGGCCGGCGGCGTCGATGTCGTGATCGCCGAGGACAGCCGCATCCAGGCCCGGATGCTGATCCGGCGGCTCGAGGAGGCCGGTCACACCGTCCGCTGGGGCGAGACCGGCGCCCTGGCGTTGGCGCTGGCGAAGGAACGCCGCCCCGACATCATCGTCTCCGACATCGAGATGCCGGAGATGACGGGCTACGAGTTCTGCAAGGCTGCGAAGTCGGATCCGGGCCTCAAGACCGTCCCCTTCATCCTGCTCTCGACGCTCTCCGACCCGATCGACATCATCCGCGGGCTCGACGCCGGCGCCGACAACTACGTCACCAAGCCCTACGAGCCCGACTACCTACTGGGCAGGATGAACTCGCTGCTGGCGTCGCCGCTGGAGTCGGCCGACGATGGCTCGGCGGCGATGCTCGAAGTGACGATCCAGGGGCAGAAGTTCCGCGTCAAGGCGGGCCGCCAGCAGGTGCTCAACCTGCTCGTCTCCACGTTCGAGAACGCCGTCACCAAGAACCAGGAACTGGTGGTCGCCAATCAGGAGCTCTCCGTCGCCCGCGACGGCCTGCAGAAGTCGAACGAGGAACTCTCCACGCTCAATACGGAGATCTCCCGGATCAACGCCCACATGATCCGCGACCTCAAGGCGGCGGCCAAGGTGCAGCGGTCGCTGCTGCCGGCCGACGACATCGAGATTCCCGGCACGACGATCGCCTGGCGCTACGTCCCCTGCCAGGGTCTGGCCGGCGACTTCCTCAACGTGTTTCCGCTCGACGACGAGCATGCGGGGCTGTTCGTCGTGGACGTCAGCGGCCACGGTGTTCCCTCGTCGCTGATGGCGGTGACGGTGGGCCGCTTCCTGACGCCGAAAGTCTCCGACCAGTCGCTGCTCGTCCGGCAGGGACCGGATGGCGGGATTGCGGTCGCCCGGCCCGCCGAAGTCGCCACGCAGCTCAACCGGCTGTTTCAGGCCGACGATTTCTCGGGGCTCTACTTCACGTTCCTCTACGGCGTGCTCCACCTCCCTACGGGGCGGTTCGACTACTGCTCCGGCGGCCATCCCGCCCTCGTCCGGCTGCCAGCCGGGGGAGGAGACGTCGAGTTGCACGCCACCGAGAGCTTCCCGATCGCCTTCGTTCCCGACGTCGAGTACGAGCAGAAGACGCTCCAGCTCGCGCCGGGCGACCGGCTGTTCCTCTACTCCGACGGCGTTCCCGAGGCGATGGACAAGGATCGCAACCCCTACGGCGACGACGCCATGGCCGCCTGCATCGCCGCCTCGCGGTCCGCCCCGATCGACGCCGGCGTGAAGGGGCTCTTGGAGGCGGTCGAGACCTGGTGCCAGCCGAACGGCCCGCTCGACGACGTCTCGATCCTCGGCGTCGAGTGGCGGCCGTAGGGCCGTGGCTCTTCCGTGCCGCTCGGGGCGGCTGCGGAAAAGTGGCCGCAGGTTTTCAACCTGCGGATCCCAGCCCTGTGATGCCGCGCCGCTCGGGGCGGCTGCGGAAAAGTGGCCGCAGGTTTTCAACCTGCGGATCCCAGCCCTGTGATGCCGCGCCGCTCGGGGCTGCTGCGGGAAAGTGGCCGCAGGTTTTCAACCTGCGGATCCCAGCCCTGCGATGCCGCGCCGCTCGGGGCTGCCCGTACCCCGTCGCCGGACGTTCGCGGATGCCTTCGTGGCATCCGCTCACTGCATGCCGGCTGCGCTTCGCCATCGTGGCTTCGCTGGCCGGCATAGCCCGGCTCTCGGGGCACGGGCACCCCCGAGCTCCGTTTGCGTCTCGTTTCGCGGCCGTTAGCGCTTCGGCTTGGGCTTGTAGTAGCTGCAGCCGCCGTGGACGAAGCGGTCCCAGCCGTCGTCGATGCCGATCATCGTCTCGGCGCCCCCCAGGAAGAGCGCCCCGTCGGGGCGGAGCACGCGGCGCACCCGGCCCACGAGCGCCGCGCGTGTGGGCACGTCGAAGTAGAGCATCACGTTACGGAGAAACACGATGTCGGCCAGCGGCAGCAGCGGCCAGGTTCCGTTGAGATTCATGCAGCGGAACTCGATCAGGCGGCGGCACTCCTGCACGATGCTGTGCCGGCCCTGGAGCGAACGAAAATACTTCGCGAGCAGCGCCGGCGACAGGCCGCGGTTCGTCTCCAGGTCGCTGTACACACCCTCGCGAGCCCGGGCCAGGATCGGCTCGGAGAAGTCGGTGGCGATGATCCGAATCCGCCAGGTGGCCACCAGGTCGCGGAAGTGCTCGAGCAGCACCATCGCCATGCTGTAGGGCTCCTGGCCGGTGGAGCACGCAGCCGACCAGAGCGTGAGCTGGCGCTCCGCGGCCCGCCGTTGCACCAGGTCGGTGATCACCTGCCGAAGCGACTCGAACGGCGCCTTGTCGCGGAAGAACGACGTCTCGTGCGTCATCATCGCACAGAGCACGTCCTTCTCGAGCGATGGGTCGAGCCCCTGGCGCACCCGGTCGATGAGCGTCTCCAGGCTCGGGATCTTCCGCTGCCTGACGATCGGCATCAGGCGGGCGACGACGAGGTATTGCTTCGACTGGTCGATGCACACGCCCGTCCGGCGGCGCAAGAGCCCGGAGAGATACTCGAACTGGGGATCGGCGACCTTCATCGAGGCATCGCGCGGCGTCAGCCGCCGCGCCTCTTGAGCCGCAGGGCCACCTCGACGCCGACCTGCGAGAGCGGCAGCACGGCATCGGCCAACCCGGCGCGGACGACCTCCCCGGGCATCCCCCAGACGACGCTCGAGAACTCGTCCTGGGCGATCACACTGCCGCCGGCGGCCACGATCGCCCGGCAGCCGGCCAGACCATCCTTTCCCATGCCGGTGAGCACCACGCCGAGCGTGCCACCGCCCCAGAGCCGCACCGCGGAACGGAAGAGAACGTCCGCGGCGGGCCGGCAGGAGTTCTCGGGAGGGTCGTCGGAGAGCCGGACCCGCGGCTGGGCCGCATCGCCGACCAGCTCGAGATGCCGCCCTCCGGGGGCGAGCAGCACCTCGCCGGGCTTCGCGAGTTCCCCGTCGGCCGCCTCGCGGACCGGCAGGCTTCCGGTCTTGGCGAGCCGCTCGGCGAGATGCGCGGTGAAGAACGGAGGCATGTGCTGGACGACGAGGACCGGCACGCGGGCGTCGGGAACGAAGGCCGGCAGCACCTCGGCCAGCGCCGTCGGTCCGCCGGTGGAAACCGCGATCACCACGGCCTGGATCCGCTCCTGACGGACAGCGCGGGGCGGCGTGGAGCCCTCGGACGTCCGGACGGCAGGCCGATCAGCGGTGGGGGCGGTCACCCGGCGGGGAATGAGCGACTTGATCCGCCCGATCACGTCGGTGCGGATCCGTTCGGCCACCGCCTGCGCGTCGAGTCCGACGGGCTTGGCCACGTAGTCGTTGGCTCCGGCGAGGAGGGCGTCCACCGTTGCCTTCGCGCCCCGCTCCGTGAGGCTCGAGAACATCACCACGGGCAGCTTGCCGAACCGGCGGCGGATCTCCCGGAGGGTGGTGATCCCGTCCATCACCGGCATCTCCACATCGAGCAGCACGAGGTCGGGCCGGGCCGTCGGGATCGCCGCCAGGCAGGCCTCGCCATGCACCGCCGTGCCCACGACTTTCAGCTCCGGATCCGCCCCGAGCGTGGTGGAGAGGATGCTCCGGATGGTCGCCGAGTCGTCGCAGATCAGCACGGCGATCGGCTCCCTGCCCGACGCGGCGGCGGGCTCGGCCACCACGCCGAGATCGATCAGCTTGCGGGCCAGCGCGGCGGCGGTGAACGGCTTGGCGAGATACTCCGTGATCCCCGCCTGCCGCGCCACCGCGATCCGGTCCTGATCGTGCTCCGTGGAGATCATCAGGATCGGAAGCCCCCGGTAGGCCGGCTCGCGACGCAACCGTGTGACGAGCTCGATGCCGTCCATGACCGGCATGTGCCAGTTGACGGTGATCAGGTCGGGACGGCCCGACGCCGCGAGCGCGGCGAGCGCCTCTTGGCCGTTGCCCGCCTCGATGCAGTCGAACCGCAGGTCCGCGAGGGCCCGCGCCACGATGCTCCGGCTCGGCTTGGAATCGTCCACCACGAGGGCGCGCACGCCGGGAGCCTCCCTGCCCGCCCGGCCACCGGGGCCGGTCACGATCGATCCTTGCTCAGTCCACGATCACTTCTTCTTGTATTCCTCGACCAGCCGCTGCAAGGCCTGCGCCATCCGGGAGAGCTCCTGGGACGAGACCTGGGTGTTCGACGCGCCCTCGGCCGTGCTCTGCGCGGCCTGGGCCACCTGGACGATGTTCTCCGCGATCTCGGACGTGCCGGTGGTCGCCTCGGAGATGTTACGGCCGATCTCGCCGGTCGTCACCGACTGCTGCTCGACCGCCGCGGCGATCTTGGTCTGCAGGCTGTCGATCTGCTCGATCACGTCGCCGATCTTGGAGATCGCCTCGACCGCCCGTTGCGTGTCGGACTGCATCGACTCGATCCGCGTGCCGATCTCCTCGGTGGCCTTGGCGGTGTCGCGGGCGAGTTCCTTGACCTCGCTCGCCACCACGGCGAATCCCTTGCCCGCCTCGCCCGCCCGGGCGGCCTCGATCGTGGCATTGAGCGCCAGAAGGTTGGTCTGCTCGGCGATCGACGTGATCACCTTGATCACGGCCCCGATCTCCTGGCTCGAGCGGCCGAGGGCCGCCATCGTGCCGGAGGTGGCCGACGCCATGTCCACCGCCTTGCGGGCGGTGGTCGCGGCGTCCTGGGCGTTCTTGGCGATCTCGTGGATGCTCGCCACCAGGTTGTCGATCGAGCCGGACACCGTCCGGGTGTTGCCGCTGACCTGCTCCGCCGCGGCCGACACCAGGTTGGCCTGCGCCGTGGTCTGCTCGGCGGCAGCGCTCATCTGCTGGCTGACGCTCGTGAGCTCCTCGGAGGCGCTCGCCAGGGCGTGGGTGTTGTCGACGATCCCGCCCACGAGCGCGGCCTGCCGCTGCGACTCGCGGGTCAGCCGCCGGGCGATCAGGCTCGAAACGCCGAGCACCGCCGCCGACGTCAGCCCGAAGATCGTGAGCCCGAGCCGCGAGAGCCGCATGACCGGCTCGTAGACCTCCGCCGTGTCGATCTCGGACACCAGCGCCCAGCGGACGTCCCCGCGGCCCCCGGTGGAATCGCGATGCACCGTGATCGGCCGCCAGGAGACGAGCGAGGGCACGCCGCGGTAGTCGGTCGCCTCGGCCGTTCCCGAGCTCCCCTCGTCGAGCGCCGCCCGGACGGCGTCAGTATCGACCTTGAGCTTCGGGTTGATGATCGCCGTCTTCACGCCCAGCTCCTTCGCGAACCGCGATTCGCTGCGGAAGAGCTTGTCGGGCCCGATGGCGTAGGTCTCGCCGGTGCGGCCCATGCCGGTCGTCTCACCGATGATCGCGTTCGCCTTGTCGATCGGGATCTGGAAGGCGACCGCGCCGACGAGGCTGCGGCCCTCGTAGATCGGCGCCACGAGGAAGCTCGCCGGCTCGTTGTAAGACGGCAGGTACAGCCGGAACAGGCCGAACGTGACGACGTCACGGCGTCCCGCCGAGAGCGCCTCCTGCAGCGCCCCGGCGAGGCTCGACGACGCGAGCGGCCCCTGCCGGAGGGAACCACCGAAATCGGGTTCCTTCTCGACCGAGTAGACCACCTTGCCGGAGGCCGCGTCGATCAGAAACACGTCGGCGACGCCGTACTTCGTGCAGACCGAGCGGAAAAACGGATGGTAGGCGGCATGCGCCTTGGAGTAGGCGGAGGCGTCGCCAGCCGAGTCGAGCTGATCCTTCGCCCCGAGCGGACTGGGGTTTCGGCAGAGGTAGAGATACTGGGCATACGCCGAGTCGTCGTCGAGCGCCTGGCTGAGCGGCCGCGGATCGATCTTCTCGCCCGAGCGGCGCTCCAGTTCCGTGGCAAACTCGCTCGTGTAGAAGGTCTCGAGCTCCCGGCGGGCGGCGGCCAGGGCCTCGTCGCCAACCTTGGCGTCGGCCCGGAGCGTGGCGAGCCCCGCCGTCATGTCCCGGAGGGCTTCGATGCAGATCCGCCCTTCGGCGAGCACGGCGATTTCCTGCCGGAGCGTGTCGAAGTACCGCTCCACCGCCTTGGCCGTGACGGCATTCACCGTTTCGAGCTGCTTGAAAGCCTGTTCCCGCAGGGTGGCCGACGAGCTCCGGAAGCTCGTCAACCCCATGAATGCCATGGGGATCAGCGACACCCCGAGCAGGGCCAGGAGCAGCGGGTTGGTGAGGAACGAACGCCAGCCGCCGACGGCGGCCTGATCACGGTCTGCCATGCGAAACTCCCTGTCTCTCGGATGCCTGCGGCCGGAGCCGCGTGAGTGAATGAATCATGCGCTGGGGATCGAGCAGATGCACCAGCCGGTCTGGAGCGGCGAACACGCCGGTCAGCGCCTCGCCGCTCGCCTCGGCGGCGGGCGTGGCCGCGTGCTCGATCCGCTCGGCCGGAATCTCGACGACGTCGAGCATCTCGTCGATCACCAGTCCGTACCAGTCGTCCTGCAGCGCGATCACGAGGTGGGTCGCCCGCTCGGGCGTGGCGCGGCTGATGCCCAGCTGGGCCGCCGGATCGACGACCGGCACGATCCGACCTCGGAGGTGCATCAGGCCGAGCACGCCCGGCGGCGCCAGCGGCACCCGCGCCAGGCGGCCGCCGCGGAGCACCTCGACGACGCCGTCGGCCGGCACCGCGAAGCAGGCGGCGCCGACGCGAAACGTGCAACACCGCTGGGATGCCGAGTGGCTCATCTCAGGCTCCTAGCGCCACGTGACGTCGGGCCGCGGGCAGATCGACCACCTCGGTCGCCACCCCGCCGAGCGAGACGATCCCGGCGATACCCGGCGCCGCCGCAGGCTGCAGCGGCGAATCGGCGGCCAGCACGTCGAGAATCGTGCCGACGGCGAGGCCCACGCCACCGTCGCCGCCATCGATCACGACCACGTTCACGGTCGGCGGCCGCATGTCGGCCGGCCGCCCCAGGACCTCGTCGATGTCGGCCAGCGGCGTGAACCCTTCCCCGCGACGGACGACCGATCGGTCGGCGACGACCTGCACCTTGTCGCGGGCATACTGCTCGAGCCGCACCACGTCGGCCAGCGGCACGGCCACCCGCCGGCCGGCCGGCGTCCCGCAGACGAGATACCGGTCGGCGATCTCGGCCGACGGCGCCAGGGCCGCCTCGGGCTCGCGGGCGACGGGCGGAAGTCGGGCGATCCGCTGCAGGCCGCGGAGATCGAGGATCAGCACCACGCCCCCGTCGCCGAGCACCGTCGCCCCCGAGTAGAGCCCGAGGCCCGCCAGCAGCCCGCCGATCGGCTTGACCACGATGGTCGAGAGGCTCGCGGCATCGAGCAGGTCGCGGCAGCGGAACTGGTCGGCGGCCGACTGCATGCCGTCGACGACGAGCCCGAACTCGAGGTCGTCGACCCGCACGAGCACCACCGTGCCCTCGTCGCGGCAGGCGGTCGTCTCCCGGATGCCCAGAAACTGGTCGAGGAACAGGATCGGTACGAGCCGGCCGCGGACCCGCATCACCGGGGCGTCGGCGAGGCCCTCGATCCGCGGGCTCTGGCGATCGTGGGACACGGGCACGAGCTCCCCAACGGCCGACTGGGGAATGGCGAACCGCTCGCTGCCGCAGCGCACGACGAGCGCCGGCATGATCGCGAGCGTGAGCGGCACGTGGACGCGCACGGTCGTGCCCGCACCGGGCACGCTGTGAATGTCGATCGTGCCCCCGATCGCCTCGATGTTGGTCCGCACGACGTCCATGCCCACGCCGCGGCCCGAAACGCTCGTCACCGCGGCGGCGGTCGAGAAGCCGGGCTCGAAGATGAACTGCAGAACCCGCTCGGGCGAGAGGGCCGCCGCTTCGGCCGCCGACACGAGCCCGCGGGCGATCGCCTTCTCCCGCACCTTCTCGAAGGCGATCCCGCCCCCGTCGTCGGAGACCTCGATGGTGACCCGCCCGCTCTCGTTGAAGGCCCGCAGCGAAAGCCGTCCCGCCCGGGGCTTGCCGGCGGCGGCACGGACGTCGGGCGGCTCGATGCCGTGATCGACGGCGTTGCGGATCAAATGCGTGAGCGGATCGCGGATGCTCTCGATCAGCGAGCGGTCGAGCTCGGTGTCGGCACCGTCGATGACCAGCTGCACCTCCTTGCCGCACGACACCGCGAGGTCGCGGACGGTCCGCGGAAACCGGCTGAAGACGTGCTCGACCGGCTGCAGCCGCGTCTTGACGGCGGTCTCCTGGAGGGCGTTGGTGACCGCGTTGATCCGCTGCGCACACGCCTGCACGGCCGGGTCGTCGCTGTCCACGCTTCGCAGCTGATTGCGGGCCAGCACCAGTTCGCCGACGAGGTCCAGGATCGAGGCCAGCAGCTCGACATCGACGCGGACGGTCGTCTCGGCAGCGGCCACCGTCGCCGGAGGTGCCGGAGGTGCCGGAGGTGCCGGACTGATGGCGGGAACGGCAGACGGCTGCGGCTCAACCGGGGCCGGCGGCTCGGCGGCGGGCTGCGGCTCGACGGGGGCCGGCTGCACTGCCGCCTCGGCCTCGGCCTCGGTCGTGGCCGCCGCCGCCGCAGAGGCGGCCGGCTGGTCAGCAATCACCGCGGCAGCCTGCGGCTGCTCCGCCACGGCCGCCAGCGTCCGCGAGAGTTCGCGATAGTCGTGGTCACCTTCGTTGCCGGCGGTCTCGATCGACTGCAGGATCGTGCGGACCGCATCGACCATCGAATACAGCGTGCCTGCCAAGCGATCGTCGAGCCGGAGCTTCCCGTCGCGGAGTTTCCCCAGCAGGTGCTCGCCGCTGTGGGCCAGCGCTCCGAGCTTGGAAAAACCGAAGAAGCCGCTGTTGCCCTTGATCGTATGGACCGTGCGGAACACGCTCGCGAGCCGCTGCGGGTCGGCCGGATCGGCCTCCAGCGCGAGCAGATCCTTGTCGAGTTGGTCGAGGTTCTCACTCGACTCGACCAGGAACTCGGCGATGAACTCGCTGTTGTCGGACATCGAACTCGAGACGAGAACCGAGGGGCCTTGCCCGACAGGGCCGCCAGAGCGACTCTGCGGGCCAGGAAAGCAGAGCAGGCTGGCAAAACTTTGCCGACAGCCGGATCCGCACAAGCATACACCCGGATTCGGTGCTTTTTCGGGCCTGACGCCCGCATAACCGGCACCAGCCGCGCGTCCGTTCCAGGTGGCCGAGCGACCGGCGGCGCAGCGTGCACAGGGGG